>CALMWK010000125.1 GCA_937873375.1 Candidatus Bathyarchaeota archaeon | reverse complement strand
CTTGGATGGCTTTCCAATCTTTAAGCGACATCTGTAGGGCTTTGCGGGAAGATGTTGGATGCACTTCTATTGCTCTATATTTTTTCTCCTCTATTAGTCTATTCAATTTTACCGCGCGTAATGTGAATTCTTTCATAAAAGCAAAACCTGACGGAAACACGCGATACCCTTTCTTTGTCATTTCTCTGTCGGCTTTTCTGGAGAACCCACTTTTTGGTAACCTCAAGGGAGCGTCTATGGCTATGAGTTCAGGCTTGTTTCTTTCGATGGCATCCAAAATTTCTGCGTCAGAGTAAACTAAGTTGGCTTGTACCCTTTTACCTTGCATTAGTGCGAAGCCTGTTGGGTTTTTGTTTTTAGCTGCTAAATCTAACCCAATTATACACTGAGCGTTAAATTCTAACATAGCCGTTCATGTTTATATTTATCCTTACATATGTTACTTTGCTTAACCGTTTAGCTGTGAAAGGGGAATTAGTTGGATGACTGATTTGCGCAAGGTGCAACGTACACCTACTGGAACTTTTTTTGTTTGTCTGCCACGATTATGGTCTGAGCAACACGGGTTACAGAAGGGTGTTCTTGTGGCGCTCAACGAAACCAGCGACGGTAAACTCTTCATAGACCCAAAATACAATTCTGAACCAGCACCTAAAGTCACCACGTTGCGTGTGGGACCTTACCTAGGTCGCGAGATTGTTGGGCACTACCTGTTAGGTTCTGATATTATTCGCATTGAAGCTAAGGAACGAATTGACGTTGAAGTTCGCAACGTTGTCAAGGCAACTGTGGGTTCCTTGATTGGGCTTGAGATTGTAGAGGAAAACTATTCCCAGATTGTTTTGCAGTGTTTGCTGGAGCCTTCAGGGTTTCCGCCAGAAAAGATTCTGCGTCGAAACTACGCGATATTTGCAGGTATGCACCGTGATGCTGTGGGGTCGTTTGTTGATGCTGATTCTCAGCTTGCCACAAGTGTTATTTCGCGGGATGATGAAAACAACAGGCTCTATTTCCTGCTTGTTCGTATTCTGCGTACTGTAATTCAGAATTCTGGGTTGGGCGAGAAGCTTGGGTTAACTGCGATAGAATGTTTGGATTACCGTTTAGCCGCAAGCTTGGTTGAGAACATGGGTGACGCGTGTGTTCAATTGGCCCAAAAAACTTTGGAGCTGAAAAATGTTAGACCATCTGAAGAACTCAGGAAGTTGCTGTGTGATTTACAGGTGGTTTGTTATGATGCGCATGAGCAAGCGCTGAAGGCTTTTGTTAACAAGGACATTGCTTCAGCGGAAAATGTGCGGCAAATGCGTAAGAAAGTAGAAGCGCTGTCTGCAAGCATCGAAAAAGTGGCAAGTGATCAGTCGCTGGATGTCATGCCTCAAACCTTGGCGGCAACAGGTTTTCTGAAGCAGATTTACGCGCACAGCGTGGACTTGGCAGACCTAGTTGTCTAAAAGTAGATAGTTATGCTTGTTGTGCTCGGGGCAGTTATATCCCACTTTTATAGCTGAGAATCTGTTTTTTGACCCTTAGTAGGGAACCTGCAGTTTTGCCTACCCCTTTCAATTTACTTTTTTTGCTTTCCAACAATTCTTTAAGGGGTAATTGTCAGTAAAAACCGAAAGTAACCGTAGAGAAGACAAAATGAACGTTATTAGCTCGGGAGCGGTTTTTTTAGGTATACCATTTGGCAATTTCTTTTTTTGCCTTGTTGGAGTAGCCTTCCTTTTCGAGAGCCTTCTCCAAATCCGTGGTTTTTTCCTCGACCATTTTTTCCACTGAACCAATCTTTAGTTTAAATATCTATTTAACGGTTAATTCCAGTGTAGGAATATGTCAGACATTAAACATAAACGTTGCGAAGATGCAGATATCTCAATATAATCCAGTAAAGTTTTATTTACAACCAAAAAGTTTGCATACCACGTAAGGAAGCAGATTTGATATGCTGGTTCAAAAACAAGTTGTAGAAGCTCTAAAGAAACCTGAGGCATATGATGAAGCCCCCGGCAAAATTGAACTCGTCCAAACCCACATATCCTTCGTCTTTCTAACCAGCAAATTTGCCTACAAAGTGAAAAAGGCAGTAGCCCTCGGATTTTTGGACTTCACAGCACTCGAAAGCAGACGCCTCTACTGTGAAAAAGAGTTGACGTTAAACAGGCGACTATGTGAAGACCTCTACCTCGAAGTTGTCCCCATAAACAAAGCAGAAACAATCAAGATAAAAGGCAAAGGAGAAACCGTCGAATACGCAGTCAAGATGAAGCGGATACCTCAAGAGAAAATGTTGAGCCGCCTCCTTGAAGAAAACAAAGTGGACCCGGCGCTTATTGAGAAAATCGCGAAGATAATCGCGGAGTTCCATTCAAAGGCCGAAACAAACAGAAGAATAAACGAGTTCGGCTCCTTGTCGATAATGGAAACCAACTGGAAAGAGAATTTCGATCAAACTGAAGAGTTTGTCAGCAAAACAATATCCCTGCCGGTTTTCAAATTAATCCATGAAAAAATCAGGGAGTTCACTAGGCGAAATGGGTCAGTTTTTGAGAAAAGAATCGCGGAAGGCAAAGTTAGAGATTGCCATGGGGATATTCATTCAGGCAACATTTTTGTTGCAGACAAAGTCTACATTTTCGACGCAATAGAGTTCAATGAAAGGTTCAGGTACTCTGACGTTGCTTCGGATGCTGCGTTTTTAGCCATGGACTTAGATTTCAAAGGAAGAACCGACCTGTCTGACTTCTTCGTCGAAAAGTATGTAGAATATTCTGGAGACAAAGAGTTAGTGAGGCTTCTGCCCTTCTACAAGTGCTACCGTGCTTACGTGCGAGGAAAAGTCACCAGCTTCAAACTTAAAGACCCAAACATACGCGTTCAAGAAAAACGTGCAGCAACAAAGGAAGCAAAAGCATATTTCAAACTCGCTGCTACCTACGCAAAAAGCCTGCAACTAAAAAAGGTTATATGATGCTGAATTGCTCTGCTACGTACTCGGGAATTTTAACTGTTCCCATTAGTATTGGCTTTTGATGGCAATCGCTTCCGCCAGTCATTAGCAAGCCATGTTTTTTTACGAAGTTAACATAATGTTCCGTTGTTGGCGCGTCGTTTCTGGAGTGCCAACACTCCACACCATCAATGTAGTCCATCATCGAGCCCTCGATAATCTCTGTTTGTTCCTGCAACGATTTAGTCAGCGTTACAAGTGAGGTTCCGTGTGGGTCATTAGGATGCGCCAGCACAAGTTTCCCGCCTGCGTTTCTCACCAGCCGCGAAGCTTCTTCAAGGTAAAGCGGATACTTTGCAACATCACACTTCACAAGATACTTATCAAAAGCGTCCTGTCGGTTCTTAACGATGCCTTTCTTCACCAAATAGTCAGCTATGTGGGGTCGCCCCAGCACACCATCTACGGACTCCTGAATCGCCTCAAAATCAGGCGCGGTCAACTTTGCAAGTCCTTCTTTTTCAAATTCTGCGTTAAGGTTGTTTAGGATTTTTGCGGCTCTTTGCTCGCGGTAGTCAGCCATTTTCTGAAGTTTATCCGTTAACTCTTGGTTGACAACATCAAATTGATAACCCAAGAAATCAAGTGCCACGGGTTTACCCTCGCGATATCGGGGGTGTGAGAAGGTGACATTCAATTCAACCCCAGAAACACAACGAATACCTTGCGCCTTTGCCAACATCAAAGCTTCTCTTTGACAGCCAATTGAGTCGTGGTCCGTTATCGACATAAAGCCAATGTTTCTCTTTTTTGCTTCAGCCACAATTTCTGCTACAGAAAGTTTGCCGTCGGAGCTTTTCGAGTGGATGTGTAAATCAATTGTCATTATGAAACGGTGCCTATCTACCTTTTTTCCATGCCAATTACGCACCAATTTTGGGGCGCATCATGGCACGTGTCAACAGTCAAATGTGTCACCTTGAGCGTCGGATAGGTTTTCTTTAAATCATCCAAGTCAACAGCTTCAAACTTGCTCTTGTTGGCAAGATACGCCTCAGGGGTCAGGGCGTTTGACTCATACTTCTCTTTGGTTCGTTTAGCAATCCGCGCAAGAGACACTTCCTGAGGACAACTGGTTTGCAGTATCACAAAAGTCAGGTTATGCTTTGCGGCAATTTCAGCGGCGCGCCGACGCAACTCTTGAGTGACAAACGTGGCATCCAAGATTAAACCTGTCTTGGTTTTGCCTGCGAGGTCGTTTGCGCGACGGAAAACTTCATCATAAACTGAAAGACGCTTGTTCATGTTTCCTGCGACTTTCGCATCGAAGATATCCTCGTTTTTGAGGACTTCCAACCTGATTAGGTCGCTTCGGAGAATAGGGTAGCCTTTAATTTTTGAGATTTCCTCGGAGGTTTCGGTTTTCCAAGTTGCGGGGAGCCCACAGGTTATCAGCAGAACGTTTGGGCCTAGCTCTTTTTTGACAAACTCGGCAAAAGGTTCCTTCAATTGTACATCCTCGCACAATCAGTTCAGGGCAAGAAATAATTAAACTTTTCCAGAAATAAAAAACTGAGATGCAGATGGAACTGCACAAGCCTGCACCCAACCAGCGCCACAACAACGCGAAACAACAGCACGTTTTCATTACCCCCGCGTCTCAGCTAAAGCAAATCCTAAATAGGTAAACTACACACTTTCCTTAAACGAAGGAACTACCATGGAACAATTCCAAGTAAAAGACAAAGCATTAGCGCCCCAAGGCCATTTGCAAATTGAATGGGCTGCAGCGCATATGCCCGTTCTAAACCAAATCAAAAACAGATTCACCAAAGAAAAACCGTTTAAAGGCCTAACATTGGGGGCTTGCCTTCACGTAACCAAGGAAACCGCAGTTTTGGTTGAAACATTAATTGCGGGAGGCGCAAAAGTTGTCCTCTGTGGTTCTAACCCTCTTTCTACCCAAGATGATGTAGCAGCTGCGTTGGCAGATGAAGGCGTGAATGTTTTCGCATGGCGAGGACAAAGCACCGAAGACTACTACAAATGCATAGACAAAGTGTTAGACTTCAAACCTGCAATAACCTTAGACGACGGCGCAGACCTAGTCGGCACAATACACAGCAAACGAAAGGAGTTGTTGAAAAATGTTACAGGTGGAACGGAAGAGACAACCACAGGTGTAGTGCGACTCAGAGCCATGGAGCAAGATGGAAGCCTAAAATACGCCATCATAGCCGTAAACGACGCCTACACAAAATACCTGTTCGATAACCGTTACGGCACAGGACAAAGCACAATCGACGGTTTACTCCGCGCCACAAACACGCTCTTAGCAGGCAAAACCTTCGTAGTCTGCGGCTACGGCTGGTGCAGCAGAGGCATAGCCATGCGTGCACAAGGATTAGGCGCAAACGTTATAGTTACAGAAGTGCAACCCACCAGAGCCTTAGAAGCAGCAATGAATGGACTGCGCGTCATGACCCTCTCTGAAGCTGCACCAATTGGCGATATTTTCTTAACTGCTACAGGCGACATCAACGTCATAAGGAAAGAACACATGGAGAAAATGAAAGACGGCGCCATAATGGCCAACAGCGGACACTTTAACGTAGAAATCAGCCTGAAAAACTTGGAGACACTATCAAAAGCAAAGAGAACCATAAGACCCAACCTAGAAGAGTACACGCTAAAAGACGGCAGAAAACTATTCCTCCTCGCAGAAGGCAGACTGGTCAACTTGTCCGCTGCCGAAGGACACCCCGCGGAAGTAATGGACATGTCTTTTGCTAACCAAGCATTATGCGCCGAAAGCATTGTCAAAGCAGGAAAAATGAAGCCAAAAGTCTACCCGGTTCCAAAAGAAATAGACGAAGGCATCGCCGAACTCAAACTCAAAGCGATGGGCATAACCATTGACAAACTAACCCCTGAACAACAAAAGTACTTGGCAACTTGGGAAATGGGAACAACCTAACGGGTGCGTGCCCCTCTACATGGTAAACTTTAAAAGTACTAAGACTATAAACATGATTTATAACAAGTGGTGAACACAATGAGTAAAGATCAAGCAATAGGTGGAGCTATACTTGTCGTATGCGTACTCGTCGCTGTACTTTACATCGCGGGCATGTTCTTCTATCCATTCATTCAGAACTATGTGAACATAGGCACCGAAGAAACCGTTAGGTACTGGCTAGTTGCAGTGCCTGTACTCGTGGCTTTCGTGGCTATACTGCTGATTGGCGCATGGATAGGTTGGACTATGGCAACTACGCCACCGCCAAAACCGATTGAAGAAATCACAACCGAGATGGAAGAAAAGAAAGAAGAAGCAAAGACCGAAGAACCAGCACCCGCAAGCGCAGCTCCTGAGAAGAAAAAGAAATCCGACAAATAATAAGCCCCCATCTTTTAACAACTTTCTTTTCTAAATTTTTCTTTTTTTTATGAGTAAAGAGTATCTTTTTTAGAGCTCACAAAAGAGCAACAGGTTAAATGCCCATTAGTTGGAAGCCAAAATACAAACCTACGTTGACGATGCTGGAAATAATAATCATCAAAATGAGATTCTTGGGAGAAAGCGAAGAAGAGTTTTCCTCACCTTTAGGTTGCACATCGTACTCTTTGATTTCGCGAGCTTGCATATCCACCTTAACCGTAGCAGTGAATTGCTTCAGTTCAACCTCAACGGTGTACAAGTCGCCTTCTAACGAGACTCGTTTAGGTTTCAGACCGCCCTTGTGTCCAATGCGCTTTAGGAAGCCAGCAGCCATAGCGGTAACTGTTTCAGCATTAAGGTTTTTTACTTGGGGAACAGCGGATGTGAGAACTCCTGAAACGTTCTCTTGCTCTTGGATGGTCTCAGACACAGATTTGCCTCCTACGTGTGTCCTAGGAAACTAAAAAAGGGCTTAAAAATAGATGTGTGTCGCATAAGAGACAGACTCACTCAAAAGTTTTTTTGAGCATGCATTGGACCACGGCTTTGCACATCATGCATTCATCAGGAACGGGTTCCTTCAAGGAGCGTTCACCCAGATAACCTAGATGGTTTTTACACTCGACTGATTTGTCAGTTGCTTGAAACACAAGTGGCGCGGAGGTTTGTTCCGCTACGTCGCCGCACTCATTATCAGCGGTGATTTCGGTTAAGCAGTATGGACACGCATCGTATGGCTCCCCAGACTGTTTTTGCAGGTTGGAAGCTTTCAGGGGCTTAGCAAAGGTTCTGCGGCAGGAAGAATTCGGACAACGGAAGCCGATAGATGTTTCTGTTTGCTTGTCTATTTGGGAAATAGTAGCTAGCCCTCCTTAGAAATAAGGTAAGAGAAGCATGCTTATAGTATTGATGAATTCTGGATAAGTAATCAGATTATTCGATGTCGCAAACTTGTTCGGGAGACGCTAGTTTTTTGAGGTCGTTTACTCCTTCGGCATATCCTGACGCTATCAAGGTATCGCCTACCTGAATCTTTGAGTCGCTTTTAGGTCGCAGGGTTTTTTCGCCTCTTCGTATTGCTAAAACGGACATGCCCGTTTCTTCATGTATGCGGGCTTCCTTGAGTGTCTTGTTAATTAGCGGAGAGGTCTCGGTGACGCATGCTTGTGTAACGGTTTCTTCAGCGTCTTTTATGGTGAGTTTCAGCACTGGATGAGGTTCAATTCCTCTCAAAACTACTTCAGCCATCTCAGCTGCAGCATCCGCGATTTTCTCGGTAGCCAAGCCCAATCTAATTAGTCCCAGAAGGCCAGATGCTTCTTCTTTTTTGAAGTCAACTCTCAGTGCGAGCAGTTCAAAATCTGTGTGTCTCTTATCCATGTACTCTTCGAGGCGTTCCACTTCTTCAGCTAATTCGGGGCTGTTCAACAAAAGCGAAGAATAAGCTAGGTCCATCATCAACTCAGAGGTGTCCTTAAGCTCAACGAACCGCGCCACAATCTCTTCAAACTGTTTTTGCTCCGCCAACTTTATTCCTCCATTTGCTTGAGTCTGCCTTCGGCAAGGTCTTTGAATTCCTTAGTGCCCAACGGAGCGCCTCGCGTTATGAGAATATCCTCTGGGAGAAGCTGTTCTGAAGCTTTAGGATTTATGATCCAGTCTTTATTTCGGCGTATTGCAATAATATCGATGCCCATTCTTGCTGCCAAGTCAAGGCTACCCACCTGTTTACCCGATATGACTGAGTCTTCTTTCACTGTGGCTTTCATGAGACGCTCTTCAACTTTCTCAAAAATTGAGCCGACAATGGGATGAACACCAATATCACGCGTCACTATGGCAGCTATGTCGGCTGCGGCGTCGGAAATCTTGTCTGTGGCAGCAGCTACTGTGGAGACGCCTATGAGGTCTTCTGCGTCTTTGGGGTCGCCTCTGGCGGCAATCATGATTTCCATCTCCAACAGGTATGCCAAATCGTCAATGTGCCGTTCAAGGACCAGTACGTCTTCGGCAAGTTCTTTGTCGTTGAATAGGGCTGCGGAGTAAGCTAAGTCTATCATAAGTTCGGAGAGATTCTTCATTTCGACTAGAAGGTCTCGGACGGGTATGGGTTTGTACTCTATTCTTTCAAAGCGGGGCATACGGGTAGAGTTCGCTCCATCGTTAAGTATAGGTTACTGAATATTTTAATCATGCTATACGCTACCTGCCAGAACCAAAGCCACAAGCAGCGCAATCGAGGTTATGCTTGCTGCAAAGGAGGTTTCTATGGGGATAACAAAGTTACCCGGGTCAAGTCCTTTTTGGAAAGCCACAATCGAAATCGAAAAGGAGAGCAGAACAATGAGCATTACAGCTATGACGTTTGCAAGTAGCAAGACTGAGGTAAGATTGTAAAAAGCAGCCGCTGAAAAGTTTCCGTGTATAAGCGAAGCCGTAACGGCCAGCAGAACGGACATCGCAACTGAAGGGAGCCAAGCACTGAAAACAGTTTTAGCATGGTTTTTGATTGAGGAAAGTTTGGGTTTGAGCATACCCAGAGCAAGCTTGGTGGTTGCAGTGGAACCCACAACAGACCCAACGTCGCTCACTAAACCTATCAGCGCAGGATATATTGTATAGATTTCGCCGCGGGTTCGCACATAGTTGCCAATGCCCCTAAGAAGGGTTCCCGTGACGTTAACAATAACCGCCACAATCATCAACGCCGCCAAGGATTCGCGTATGGTTTTAGTGAAGTCGGGTTCACGCAGGTTTCTTGGAAAAATGTAAAGCACCAAGGCAAAATGTGCTATGCCTAGAAGTGCGGTTGTCCACATGCCAATGTCGTGGTAGGAGAAGAACAAGTTTAGAGTTGCAACATAACAAAGGGTTATGAAAATTGTGGCAACTGCGGACATAACGGGGTAAACCATTATGTCGGGGTCTAACCCTTTCTTGAATGAGATAAAGGCTACTTTTACCGTGACGCCTATGAGGGCTAAACCGATAGCCATGGTTGCCACCACTACCGAGAGGAGAGCGGGGAAATCAGCAACTGTTATGCCCCAAAACAGGTGACCAAAAACCAATGAAATAGTGCTCATTGCCACGCTTGTTATCAAAGTTAAAACAATAACAGCTTCAAGGAGTTTGTAGAAACTTTTTGTGTTCCCCGAAAACTGGGGGCGAACAATGCCAAGGTGCAACGCTGTGCTTAAGCGACCGCTGAGCAAGCCTTCAATCACGCTTTTTGCGCCGATAACCGCGGGGTAAAGCGCTAAAGCCCATGGAGACATCTGGAAAATGCCCAGTTGAGACGCCACCAGAAAGCCTGCAAGCAATCCGCCGATGTTGAAGAGGTAGGCGATTAGCGTTTCTCTTAACGTTTTAAAGAAACTTGAACCGCCAGTGTGCGCCATTTTATTTTGCCTCCTTTAGACGACTTTGGACTCTGTTGGTGAGTAGGTAAATTTTAGAAAACTTGGACTCTTTGTTCTGAGAGTAACTGTTTTAACAGTGTTTTTTGGTGTCTGGCTGGATGTTGGCGGTAAGAGAAAACGGCGTTGGCGACCTGAACCTATGACTATGTTCATTTTGTCCACCTTCTCGCAAACACGGTTTGTTTTTGACCAACCATAGAGCACCCCTTCACTAATGTTCCTGCAAGTGGCTACCGAGCGCCACTACAACAGGGTTCCCATAGATTTTCTATGTGGTGGAGTAACAGGGCTTAAATACATTTCTAGCTTTTGTTTCTGTTACTTCTTTTGTGATGTTAACAGTTTAAGGCCGTTTTCTGGACCTAAAGACTATGGTATCTTTTCGTGATAAGCATTTAAATCGTTTTCACTACTTAAGCTATTGATTGGTGAACAGTTACTTATGAAATGTGAGCGTTGTGGCGCACTTCTTGAAGAAAATCAAGCTAATACCTTCCAAGGAAAGGTGTTATGTGAAGATTGCTGTTTTGACCTTATGAACCCGCCTAAGGTGTGCGACCCCCTGGCAGTAGCGTCAACTCTATCAATCCGAAAACAATTAGGGCAATCGGGCACAGACGGGTTGACAGATTTGCAAAAACAAATTTACTCCACAGTTGTAGAGAGGAGCAAAGTTAGCAGAGACGAATTGCAAGCTTTACTGAAGTTGACGCCTCAAGAGTTGGAGCAGCAATTTGCTCTTCTGCGGCATTGCGAGTTACTACGAGCATTCAAAGAAGGAACCACAGTGTATCTGGCAAAATACTAGGCAAACGTCTGCATAGCAACTTCCATCGGAACATGGGTTTAGTGTTGCCTATTGGATGGGGGTCCTGAGTTTTTGGGTTGGTAGACACACCAAGGGTCTTCTTTTAGGTAGTCGCCTTTCAACTCGGTGGGCTCATGAAGGTCCCCACAATAGTCTATGAAGTCACTTGAAAGACCGTAAGCGCGGGCGCGGCAGCCCCCACATACAACACGGTATTCGCATGCACCACATTTGCCCGTGAGGCTGTCAAAATCGCGAATCTTTTTGAAAACTTCAGCGTTGAACCAGATGTCTTTGAAGGATTTTTCGCGTATGTTACCCAGTTTGACTGGCAGATAGGGACATGGGGTGACTTCGCCGTTCGGATAAACGCGGCAGTAATAGAGTCCAGCCATGCAACCACGGACCCACTGCCTCATGTCTATATGCATGTCTTTTGCGATGCGCATAAACTGTGGCGCGCACGAAGGTCTCACGTTGAGCTTGTGGCGGGCAGTTTTGGCAAAGGTGTTCTTTATCATGTCCTCGTACATGGCTGGGGTTATGTCGGCTATTTTTTTGCCCCGTCCTGTTGGCACAAGGAAGAAGAGGTGGAAGTTTTCGACGCCGAGTTTTTCCGCCAGCGACATGATATCGTCGATTTCGTCGTAGTTTTGCTGCGTCAGCGTGGTGTTGACTTGGACGAGTATGTCTTTTTCTCTTAGAGCTTTAATGGCGTTGACGGCTTTTTCCCATGACCCTTTGACTCCTCGGAATTCATCGTGGTGCTCTGGTATGTGGGAGTCTAGGCTTATGGAGACTGTTTTTATGCCTGCATCTTTGAGTTTCTTTGCAACTGTGTTATCGATTAGGGCTCCGTTGCTGCCAAGACCCATTCGTAAGCCTTTTTGTGTGCCGTATTGGATGAGTTCGTAAATGTCTTTTCTAAGGAGAGGTTCTCCACCGCTGAGTATCAGCAGGGGGTGGCTGACTTCACAGATTTGGTCAATGAGCTGCTTTCCTTCTTCCGTAGTCAACTCGTCCGTGTATTCCTTTGGTGAGGCGTTTATGTAGCAGTGGGAACATTTCAAGTTACATTTTCGAGTGACGTTCCAAGAAAGGACCAGGGGAATGTACTTTTCAGTGTTTGTGGCGTTCGGCGAATGCCCAATTTTGAGGTAGAATTCGCATTTTCCGTGGGTAGCCATCCGTTGAGGCTGCGTTAACCCGAACGGGAAGGGCATCACGGTTTCCAGCATGGCTTTTGCGTGGGCAAAGCAGAAGTGCGTGCAGAAAAGCGAAGCCACAGCGTCGCTGATTCCGAGTTTGTCACCGATGTATTTGTGTCCGCCGTAGATGGGACAATTCAGGAACTCCATGTGACCGTCCAAGTTTTCCATGTTCATGGTGTAGTTAATGTAGTGGTCGCTAAGCATGATTGATTGGAGTTTTTCGCGTCTCAGCCCAACCTTGAGCGTGACGTTGAGGGCTATGTCAACGGTTTCTTTACCGAATTTTTCTTGAACTTTTTCCATGGCTGCCTTCAAACGTGGAACACCTATGGTTTTGGCGAACTCAGCTAAGGTTAGCAGCCCTTTTATCGTCTCGTATTCTTGGCGCATACGCGTTTCTACAATGTGGTTTGCCCACTCTTGGAACAGCTCTTCCAATGCAGATGCCGCATTTGGGTCTTTGTGGTCAAGCATGTTTGAGACGGAACGTGTTTTCTCGTTTAGTTTAGTGAACAGGCTGATTTTCTGGTCAGTTGTTAAATTCGATTTTGTGGCAACTTCTTTTGGTTTTATGTTAAGCGGTACTGATGTTTTGGTGAGTTCAGCTACGTCAGAAGCGAAGTCGCCGAAGAACCGCCACACCTTTTCATCTGTGTCAGGTGCGGCTACATTCAGTTCTTCTAGGAGGACGCGGCTTTCTGTCTCCATTTTGGTAACCATAGCCATGTGGTATAAGAGGGAACCAACCATGCCGGGTTCAGCTTGTTTGCCGGAAACTCCGTAGAATATTTCTTGGAAAAGCCTTTTTGCGCTTGCATAATCTTCTTGAGCTATGCTCTCTAAGAGTTTGTTTAGTTTTTCGCGTCTTTGGTTTAGGAGAAGAGCCCATTTGTGGCAGTGTTCTTCATCAAAGTTTGTTACAGTAACCACTCTCGTCTGTTAAGAGCTTATTACATTTGCGTTTTGGTAAAAAAGGTAGTGGTTCAAAGAGCCTTAAACGGCATATCGAGAAGTAACCATAGCGTGACTAGATAAACTATTAAAGCCGCGTGAACAAAACATAAACAATCCAACAGGTGAAACATTGATGTATGACTGGATTTACGCGTTAGTCGGTTTCCTGATAATGATAGGCGTTCTGGTTGGCATAGGCATTAACCAGCCCAGAGGCGTAAGCGTCAAAACATGGTGCTACGGCTACCTCGCCATCTCAGTGGGCTTTGACTTACTCGTAGTATTGGCGCTGCTGAATTCGGCGCAGTACGTTTGGCTCACCAACCTTCTGCTGGGGCTTTCAGCGGGCGCAGCCACAGGCTTAGGCATCCATGTGGCACATCACATTTCTGAAGAGGGCGAGCACGAACACGGCGAAGGCGCAGAGAGCAGCAAAGGAAAAGGAATGTTCGGCTTTTAGCTGAAAAAAAGCAAAATTCTTTTATTTTTTGCGGTTTGAGGGTTACCCAAGAGTAGGCGCGACGTTCTCCGCAGACTTTGCGTACTTGCGTTTTGCAAAACGGAAAAAGTGTGTTTTGAGTACGTCGGTTATAGAGAAACTAAGCAATGCGTAGCCCCATACTAAGGCAGCTAAGCCCCAACCGATGGGCGCCATGAAGACGCCGTAAACCGCTATGAGGGTGCCTATGACCTGAGTAATTTCTGCAGTGAAGAAGAGCGCTCTGGATGGAAATGGTCGTTCCCAGAAGTGATTCACACCCGTACGGGCTAAGTAAATAGTCATGTGCCCGCCCACAGTCATCTTGAGAAATATTAGAGTTTGTAGCGTAGCTACATCAAGATGTAACACGTACGTGCCTAGTAGGAAAAGCAAGAAACTTGAAACCACGCCAGTAGCGCCAAGAAGGGAAGCTACCGTTAATACGCTACGCATGTTCCAGCGCACGGGCTTTTGTTGAATTTTTACGTTATCGTAAGCAATCATCATGATAGGCAGGTCGTTAAGCAGCGCTAGGAGAATTATCATAACAGCAGTCAAGGGATAGAAATCAAAGACAAGAATCGCCAGCGTCAAGAAAACCAGTACGCGAACGGTTTCAGCGATTCGGTAAATCGCGTAGTTGTTCATACGCTGGAAAATCTTCCTGCTTTCCTTAATGGTATCAATGATAACTGAAAGCCCCAGTTTGGTAAGCACCACATCCGCGGCTGATTTTGCGGCATCCGTTGCACCGGCAACTGCAATTCCAGCATCAGCTTTCTTAAGCGCAGGGGCATCATTAACGCCATCCCCCGTCATGCCCACGATGTGCCCTCTTTCCTGAAGCAGCTGAACAATGCGATATTTGTGTTCTGGGAAAACTTGGGCGAAGCCGTCAGCGTTTTCAACTAGATTTGAGACTTCGTCGCCTGTTTTTTCTATAAAGGCGGAAGCAGGAAGTATGTTGGTGCCCAGATTTACCTCTCTGGAAATTTCTTTTGATATGGCAATGTGGTCACCCGTGACCATTTTGACGTTAATTCCCATATCTTGGGCGATTCTTATTGTTTCGGCTGAGTCCTCGCGTGGCGGGTCGTAAACAGCAAGCAACCCCACATACTGCCATTTGCCTTCCTCATCCGATTTGGCTACGCCTAAGGCTCTGTAACCCTTACCTGCGAAGGCATTCACAATTTCTGTAATTTTATCCTCAAGCTCTTGTTTATTCGAAATCATAGATAAGAAAACTTGCGGCGCACCTTTGGACACCTTAATTTTGGCGCCTTCAGCAGTTTCAATGGTGGCTTCAGTTCTTTTCGAAACAGGATCAAAGGGCTTGAAGTCAAGCACCGTGTATTTACTGAATGAATTGGCAACTGTTTTGTTTTCGTTAGCTTTGGCGAGAACTGCGTCGTCAATAGGGTCGTGGTTTTCCGCTTTGGATGCTAGCGCACCAAATAATAAGATATCCTCGATTTTAAAATCGCCAAAAGTTTGTGCGGTTACAACGGTAAGCTCGTTTTTGGTTATCGTCCCTGTTTTGTCTGAACACAAAACATCAACGCCAGCCATCTCCTCAATAGCAACCAGTTTGCTAACTATAGCTTCTTTCTTGGCGAGGGCAACGGCGCCAACAGCCATGGTGACAGTCAAAACTGCAGGCAATGCCACTGGTATTGCCGCTACAAGCAAGACCAAGGCAAATTGTAGTATTTCAAGAGGATTAGCTCCTCGTAGGAGGGTGACAACTAGCATTAGTGAAACCATTATGGCAGCGAGTGCAATCAGGTAGTTGCCTATCCGAAGGACCGCTTTTTGGAAGTGACTGCCCGTTTTAGCTTCTGCCACAAGCTTCGCGGTTTTACCAAAGAATGTGGTGATGCCTGTTCCAACAACAGACGCGTTCATTTCACCTTGCCGAACTATTGCGCCTGAATAGGCAATATCGGAAACGTGTTTTTCCACGGGAAGAGATTCGCCTGTTAGGGCAGATTCGTCCAAAAGCAAGTACTCGCCGTTCATGAGTTTAACGTCTGCGGGGACAGTGTCGCCCAGACGGACTCTAACTACATCACCGGGAACAAGGGCAACAGAGGGGATTTCTTTCCAGACGCCGTCTCTTAGTACACGAGCATTTGGAGCCAACCTCTTTTTTAGCATCGCTATGGCGTTGTCGGCTTTGTGTTCTTGCCAGAAACCCACAACAGCGTTTACTACGAGTAACGTGGAGATTATTGCAAAGTCTTCCCAATGCTGTATGGCAACAGACAGGCCTGCAGCTGCCTCAATCATCCAAGGAATTGGACCCCAAAAATAACTCAGAAATTTTCTTATAGGATTGACTTTCTTTTCTGGAATTTCGTTAGTACCGAAATACTGTAATGCATGTTCTGCTTCTTCAGAAGAAAGCCCCGTTGTAGCATATTTTTCAAAGGGTGTTTCTTCCACAGAAGCCTTTTTGGCTGCTGTTGACCCCACTAATAAAAGCCTTCTGTTTGTGTAGCGAAAAGGGTTGAGCAAACTGTCTCTTAAGTGTTACTCCGTGTTCTAAAAATTTTCTCCATGTTACTAAATATCCCCAGAGTTGCCTTGTAGGTAGGTTCTAAAAGAGCCAAAACACAATTCAGGGTATTAACAGAAAACTTTTATCTGATAACCTTCCTCTTCTAGAAAGAATGGTCACTGTAGAAAATCTCATGACGAAAAAAGCCTTAACTATAGACGCGCAGAAGACGGTTTTTGAGGCGGCGCAGCTCATGAGCCAAAAAGAAGTCGGCGATTTGATAGTTGTAGACAACGAAATGCCTGTTGGGATAGTCACGGAAAGAGACTTCGTAAGAAGGGTTATAGCAAAGGGAAGAGCAGTGGACATGAAAGTCTCCGATGTGATGTCAAAACCCCTCATCACTATTGGCCCTGATGCTTCCCTTAAAGAAGCAGCACGGAAAATGGGTAAACACAAAATCAGACGACTGCCTGTCATGAAGGAGCACAAGCTCGTGGGAATAATAGTTGTTGGCGATTTTGCGCGGCACCTTGGCAAAAAAACCTTCACCGAGGGTCTCTTGGAAGCTATATGGCGTCACCCTACGAGCTAACTTTCAATAGGCAAAAGGCTTTTTTCAGTCTATTCGGATTCCGTTTTACACGGGGAAGGCTGAAACCCAAATTGTGAAGTGGCGCCGGGGAAGGGATTCGAACCCCTGCGAGCACGAAGCCCACTAGCTAACTTGCCCTTTAGGCTTAGCCCTCTTTTGTTAGATCTCGAGGCTAGCGCGATAACCACTCCGCCACCCCGGCTTGAATAGAAGGATTGTGTTGCTGTCATAAAACGTTTTCAGTTCCCAGCAGTCATATTTGGAGCCTAATATCCAATCATTGCAGAAACTATAGAGGGGGTCTATCCGTATTGGCGGATTTTGCTGTCAATAGCATGTTGGAAAACGTAGGGGGAGGGGGTAGCTGAAACGTAGGGTACCCTACTAAGGGTCAAGTTTTGTTACCAAGGGATTCTGAAAAACGTTAAAGGTGTTAGTTGGCTTTTATTTTTTGATGTAGTTTAACACCGCATCCAACTGTTCTTTTGAGATGCTCTTAGAGCGGTACAGCGAATCAGCAATCTCGGAAATTTTCGCCAAAGCATGAACCGTGTAGCCTGCTTTTTCTAGGTTTTCTTTGCCGCCTTGCTCGCGGTTAACCACAACCATCAAGTGCTTCACTTGTGCGCCAAGCTCCTTCAACGGTTTGGTGCCTTCCAGCTTGGATAAGCCTTCGCTGACGACATCATCAAAAAACAGTACGTTATCGCCTTCCGCTACGTCTGCACCTGCAATTCTGCCCGTGACGCCGTACGCTTTTTCCTCTTTCCTAACAACCACGCATGGCAAGTTCACTCGGCACGCGATGCTGGGTACAATCAAAGCGCCTTTAAGCTCTATGGAAGCCAACTTGTCTATCCTCTCGGAAGCCATTAACGCCTTGATTTTGTCTGCCGCGGCATCCGCAATGTTGCAGAGTTCTTTGGGCGCGGAAAGTAAACGTGCAAGGTCAACGTAGTATGGGCTTGTTGCGCCCGATTTTATTTTGAAGGTGCCAAATTTTATGCACCCTGACCTGTAGAGAGCACCTGCAACTTTTTCTACTGTGGTTGGCATTTCCAAATTCCTGTATTTGATTGTAGGCGGTTACATTTAACCCTTTATCGCGTCAACTTTGAACCGTTACTCTCAAATGCCGCGAACACAACCTGTAACTTGGCTAAAAATGTCTCAACCCGCACCGAACACGTATTCGTTTGTTTCTGGCAAGAACTGGAAACTCTCCCTAGCAGAGCTAACCTCCTTCCTAGACGCCAGAGGCTGCACGTTTGAGGTTCAAGAAATCTCCCACTCCTTCTTCACCGTCAAAACCGACTCCCCGATAGACGCTTCCGTAATTGATGAGTTAGGTGGCATCCTAAAAATCTCCGAAACCGCCGCGTTCGTATCCACTGAGCAGCTGGCAGAAGCCTTCATCAAAGAAAACAAACAAGCCAAAAACCAAATCAAAACCAACCTGCCTTTGGATGCCTTGGCTGACAAGATGCCCAGCGCGTCCTCGGGCAAATCGGTTTTCGGCGTAAGCGTCTACTGGGCAGACACCCCTTACTCTTTTAACAAAGCTGCGAATACGATTCAGCGGTTTTTGGGAAGCAGCCTCAAAGACGAACTGAAGGCGCAAGGTAAAAAAGCACGCTTTATGGGTTTTCCACGCGGCAGAGGGCACCCGCAACTCACCGCTGTTGAAGTGTTAAAGAAAGGCTTAGTTGAAGACAGCGCCGAAGTTTTACTATGCATCGGCAAGCACAAAACATCCATAGGCACCACGGTGGCAGTGCATAACCCGTTTGAATTCCAGAAACGCGACATAGAAAAACCCGTGCAACGCAAAATCTTCGCCATCCCGCCGCGCGTAGCAAAAATCATGGTTAACCTGACGCATTGTACTGCTGGGAAAGTTTTTCTTGACCCCTTCTGTGGCGTAGGTACAATTTTGCAGGAAGCTCTCCTTGCCAAAGCCAAAGTCATCGGCATCGACTTTAACCGTTGGTGTGTGGAGGCATCCCGAAGAAACCTTGAGTGGATAGACCGCGAATACTCGCTGGAAAACGCAGATTTCGCTGTCCTGCAAGGGGACTCCCGAAGATTGACAAGCAAAATCCGAGAAGAAATCGACTGCATAGCCACTGAACCCGATTTGGGTCCTGCGTTGCGGCAAATTCCCACAACAGCTTACGCCATCAAGCACCTTGCTAATCTCAAGCCGCTCTACAGTGACTTCCTAAGTGAGGCACACGAAATTCTCAGGGTAGACGGCTTCTTGGCGATTGTATCTCCTTTTGTCAAAACGCGCTCAGGCAAACCAGTCACCATGAACCTTCAAGAAACTGCTCTTAAAATCGGGTTTAAGCAGGTCAAGCCGTTTCAGGCGGTGGTTTTCGCGCAAGACAGCAGCGCCGCCCCTTCCCTGAAGGATACGGCTTCGTTTGTTGATGTGGATGAACACCACAAAATCGGTCGTGAAATTCACATATTCCAAAAAACAAAATAAACAATGTGAGTTTTTGCTGTCTCACTGTTTGTCGTATTTCATGACTTCGTCGCTCATTACCAACAGTTCAACGCAAGCCTGCTTAAACATCTCCAGCGTGTCTTTATCCGCGTGGTAATGCTTTTCACAGACCACCCGCTTGATGCCTGCGTTAATTATCATCATGGCGCAGGTTCTGCACGGTGTCATCTTGCAAAACAGTGTTGCCCCTTCCAGTGGTATGCCGAATCTGGCGGCTTGGATAATCGCGTTTTGCTCCGCATGCAGCGTACGCACGCAATGCTGAGAGATGTTATCGTTGAAGTCAATCACTTTGCGCAAGTCATGTCCTGCCTCGTCACAATGGGGCAACCCTGCAGGAGCACCCACATAACCTGTAGTCATGATTCTTTTGTCTTTGACGATGACGCAGCCGTTTCTTCCTCGGTCACAAGTAGCGCGTTTGGAAACTGCTTCACAGAGGTCTAAGAAGTATCTGTCCCAGTCAGGTCTTGTTTTGGTGCTCAAGTGGTTCCTTTTCCTGTGCGTTTCTGGAACTATTTTAGGAAACAAATTAATAAACCTAAAGAAAACCTGCAACCTCTTTTTTTGCTGGCTGCAAGGGCCTGTGGCTATAGCCGCAGAAGCTTTCAACTAATTCGTCTCACCTTACGTAAACTTGGGCAAATCACACTTTATTCTGTAAGTGATGTTACAAATTGTTTAAATACAGCCTGAAAGTATCCCTAAAAAGGGATTATATAATGCATGCACGAAATTACGGCCCTGTCAAAGGACAGGCGTATACACGCAAAGAATACGTTAAAGGTTTTCCCCCGCCAAAAATCGTAAAGTTCACAATGGGCGACACAAAGGGCACCTTTGACTATGAAGCCAAACTTATCTCTTTACAAAGAAAACAAATCCGCCACATCGCTCTAGAAGCGACTCGCGTGGCGACAAACCGTATCCTGATGGACAAACTTGTCAATGATTACTACATGAAAGTTCTCCCATACCCGCATATTATTCTCCGAGAAAACAAAATGATTTTTGGAGCTCACGCTGACCGACTTCAACAAGGAATGCGCCGCTCTTTCGGAAGAACCGTCGGCACAGCCGCCCGCATAGAACCCGGTCAAGTTTTGATGATTGTAAGGGTTAAAGCCAACGCTATTGAAACCGCTAAAGAATCCCTGAAACGTGGAATGGCAAAACTCCCCCTCACCTGCAGAATCGTGGTCGAGAAAATCGAATCGAAAGATGCAGCCGATAAGGTGGAAGTGGATTGACCAACGCGAAAAAAGAATTAGTTAGCTGGTTTGAAACTCTTAGAGTCACAGATATTCCCGTTGTAGGCGGCAAAAACGCCAGCCTCGGGGAAATGATTAACGCGGGGCTGCCTGTTCCCCCTGGTTTTGCAGTAACTGCGTATGCATATGAAAAGTTTCTTGAAGAAACCCATATTGCTGAAAAAATCTACAACGTAATTAACGAAGTCATCACCGACAAGAACAACCCCAAACAATACGACACCGCTTCAAAGAAGATACGTGAACTTATCGAAAAATCCAAAATGCCCAAAGCAATCGAAACCGCCATAACCTCAGCGTACAAAGAACTGGACAAACGGCTTAATCTGAAAGGCACGTTTGTAGCGGTAAGGTCAAGCGCCACAGCGGAAGATTTGCCTGATGCGTCGTTTGCGGGGCAACAGGAAACTTTCCTCAACGTCAAAGGCCCCGTGGACCTTCTCGACAAGGTTATGAAGTGTTGGTCGAGCCTTTTCACTCCAAGAGCCATCTTCTATCGCAACGAGAAAGGTTTTGCCCATGAGAAAGTTTTCATTAGCGTGGGCGTTCAGAAAATGGTGAACTCCCGCGCTGCTGGAGTCATGTTTACTATTAATCCTGTGACAGGAAACCGTGATGAAATCGTCATAGAAGGCAATTTTGGCTTAGGCGAAACCGTTGTTTCGGGTATAGTCAACCCTGACGACTACATTGTTGACAAACAGGTTGTCACCATTAAAGAACGGCGCATGGCAAGAAAAACCATCCAGTATTTGCGTGATCCAAAAACGGGCAAGACGGTTCACCTTGATGTGCCTGAAGATAAACAGAAAGCGCCCTGTGTAACTGATGAGGAAGTTTTGAAGCTCGCAGAAATCGCCAAGCTAATTGAGAAACACTATGGCAAACCCATGGACATCGAATGGGCGATTGACCAAGACCTGTCTTTCCCAAAAAATATGTTCATAGTTCAGGCTCGTCCTGAAACCGTGTGGGGATCTAAACCTATGGAAACACAAACTGAAGAGAAAGTAACTCACGAAGCCAAAGTTGTTGTTAAAGGACTCTCAGCTGGCAGAAAAGGCTACGGTGTAGGCATAGCGAAAGTTGTGCTGGGCACTGAAGACGCACAAGAGACTATGAAAAAGGGCGACATACTCGTCACCGACATGACTAACCCTGACTTTGTGCCCTTCATGAAAATCGCCAGCGCTATAGTAACCGACAAAGGCGGCATTACTTCTCACGCTGCCATCGTGAGCCGTGAACTCAGTATCCCCTGTGTTGTAGGCACAGAAACCGCCACGCAAGTCATGAAAACAGGCAAAGAATACACTGTTGACTCACGAAACGGCATAGTTTACGAAGGCATCCTGCAGCAAGCTGTCCAACCAGCCGCCACTGCACAAGCTGGAAACGTTGTGGTACAAGCTGAATCAGTACCTGTCACGGCAACGAAGATTTACATGAACTTAGCTATCCCTGAGATGATAGAGCAGTACAAGAATCTGCCCTTCCAAGGCATCGGCTTGATGCGCGCAGAATTCATCTTCGCAGACTACATCAAAGAGCACCCCCTGCACCTTATTGAAACAGGTCAAAGCGAGAAACTTGTTGACAAATTCGCCGAAGGCATCGCAACAGTCGCCAGAGCCGTACAGCCACGCCCCGTCGTTGTTCGCTTCAGCGACTTCAAGACTAACGAGTACCGAGATTTGAAAGGCGGCGACAAATACGAAATCGTCGAAGAAAACCCAATGCTTGGCTGGAGAGGCTGCAGTCGCTACATAAGCAAGTGGTACGAGAAAGCTTTCAGGCTTGAATGCCAAGCCATAAACAAATGCCGCACTGAATGGGGGCTCAAAAATGTTTACGTTATGCTTCCGATGGTTCGCACTGTTTGGGAAGCCAAGAAAGTCCTCGAAATCATGAAGGAAGAGGGTCTTGAGCGGTCTCGCGACTTCAAAGTTTGGTTCATGGCTGAAACGCCCTCCATAGCAATCATGGCTGATGAATTCTCTAAGCTGGTTGACGGCTTCTCCATAGGCTCAAACGACATGACGCAGGGCATACTGATGATTGACCGCGACTCTGAACGCTTAGGTCAAATGGGGTACTTCGACGAAAGAGACCCCGCCGTAAAAAGAATAATAGCTCGCCTAATCAGGGTGGCTCACGAAAACGGCTGCACTGTTTCCATATGCGGTGAAGGACCATCTAACCTGCCTGACTTCGCAGAATTCCTTGTTCGCGCCGGAATCGACAGCATATCCGTAAACAACGACGCCCTTGTAGTAACAAAACAAAACGTCGCCGCGGTTGAGCAGAAAATTATTCTCGAACGCCTCGCTGAGCAAGCCGCCATCGCAGCTGGAAAGCCAATAAAGAAGCCCACGCCCGACTGGGTATGGGAAGCTTAGTCGCGTACCTGAAAACCGCTACCGTTTAAGCGGCAAACCTTTTTTCCTTTTCCAACCTATATTACTGTTAACGAAGTTCGAGGCGAATTACATGAAGGGTTTTGACTTCGAAGAAGAACGCATAAAACAAGAAATCTCCAAACTCAACGCAAAACGGGTCCTCCTTCAGCTGCCTGAAGGACTCAAACCTGAAGCCCCCAGATTAGCAAAAATAATAGAAAAGACTGGTGCCTTGCCGCTTGTTTCCGCAGACCCCTGTTACGGCGCTTGCGACATCGCTACTTCCGAAGCAGAAAGCTTAGGCATTGACCTTATCCTCCATTTTGGGCACGCCAAACTGTTAAAGCATGAAAAAGTTCCCACAGTCTACATAGAAGCCAGAGCAACCGTAACTGTTGACGCGGCGGTCGAGCAGGCTCTTCAACTGCTGGCTAAATACAGCAAAATTGGTTTAGCAACCACCGTCCAACATGTGCAGACACTTGACGCTGTTAGGGAACTTTTGGTTCGCGCAGGAAAAGTAGTTGTTGTTGGCGACGCTGGACGAGTAATTTATCCTGGGCAAGTGATGGGTTGCGATTTTAGCAACGTGAAATCCATAGCGCATGATGTAGAGGCGTTTCTTTTCGTAGGCGGCGGAAAATTTCACGCATTGGGCGTTGCCCTTGCGACCTCCAAGCCCACCATAGTGGCAGACCCATACGATAACACTGCCTACTCCGTGGACGTGGAAGCCAAAAAAATCCTCAAACAACGCTGGGCAAGCATAGAAGAAGCCACCCACGCCAAAACTTTCGGCGTCTTAATCAGCCTAAAACCAGGACAAAAACACATCGAAGAAGCCTTAAAAATCAAAGAAGACATCGAAAAGATGGACAAAACCGCTTATCTGTTTGCCATTCGGGAAATCTTGCCTGAAGTAATTTTAGAGTTTCCTACGGTGGACGCCTACGTGAACACCGCGTGTCCGCGTATATCGCTTGATGACGCTTCAAAATTCCGAAAGCCCGTGCTAACAGTGAACGAGTTCAGGGTGGTTTCCGGAGAGTCCTCATGGGAGAACACGGTCAAAAAAGGCTTATTCGAAAACTAGACTTGGAACGGTTCCTATCCACAATCAAGCCACACCCTTCCCCACGTGCAAGTCTTGAACAGTACACCACTTCTGAAGCTGTCGCCGCCACAATGCTGCACTTGGCTGCCTACACCTACAGCGACATTGTCGGCAAAAGGGTGCTGGATTTAGGCTGCGGCACAGGCAGACTCTCTTTGGGCGCTGCTTTTCTGGGAGCAGAGTCGGTTGTGGGTGTAGACATCGACAAAACCGCAATAAAAACGGCTACTGAGAACACAGCAAAAGCAAGTTTAGATACTGGAGTGGATTGGGTTGTCGGCGACATAGACGCAGTGACAGGAAGTTTCGACACGGTGCTGCAGAATCCTCCTTTTGGCGTGCAGAAACGCGCCGCTGACAGGCGGTTCTTGGCGAAAGCCCTTGAAGTCGGCAATGTAGTGTATTCGCTTCATAACCACCCCTACACCGACACACGCACCCTTAGCAGGTTAAAGGCAAGCGGCGGCGGTCTGCTGCAGGATGCCCCTTCACCATTTATCCAGCGGTTCGCCGAGGAGCACGATGGCAGGGTTGAAGCGGTTTTCACTTTGCCACTGGTTATCCCACGCATGTTCGATTTCCACACCAAGGCACGACAGGAAATTGTAATTGACTTGTACGTCATAAGAAGAATCTCGCACCTTACCGCATAGCATCTGCTTGTCCCTGCCTGCACAACCAAACAAGACCCAAACCAAACCCCTTCGGCAAAACCCAACCCACAGCTCAATCTCTTAGAAGTAGATGTGCCTAGCAACCAAACAACAACTACAAACAAAGCAAAAAACAAAAGAAAACAGCAGAAACGCACAAACAGCCACCAAAAACACCCAAAATACAAAACAACCAAACAGCCTAAACCACAGATGTCACGTTCCAACATAGCCAATCAAAAGGTTTATTGCGAACAGTGGAATCTATGAAATGTACTCGTTCAGCGAAACGTCTCTACACAACTTATGTTCACGGCAAAGGGAAACGCAATGACTTTAAAACCATCTGAACAACGAAACGGCAACCTAGTGTTGCCCGGAGAACGCCTAGGCGTAATCGAAGAGTTCATTCCTGACTCTGGAACCTACGTAAAAGACGGCGTCATCTACTCCAAAATTATAGGACGCGCACTCATGGACATGCTCAACAGACGCGTTTCCGTATACCCACTCAACGAAGGCGCAGTTGTTCCAAAAGTCGGCGTAACCGTCATTGGACAAATAGGCAACGCACAATCAGACAACGTTCTCGTCCGAATCATGGGCGTTGGCACCAAAAAGAACCTCTCAGGAATTTTCAGCGGCATCCTACACATCTCCGACGTCTCAGACAGATACATCGACTCAATGAACGATGTCTGCAAACCTGGCGACATCATACGAGCCAAGGTCATAAGCGGAAAGAACCAGATTTACCACTTAACAACTTCAGATAAGAATCTGGGCGTAATCTACGGCTTCTGCTCATTATGCAGTACCCTGCTCGAGCAAAGACAATATGAAATGCACTGCCCCAAATGTGGCAACGTCGAAAGACGCAAAACCGCGTTTGACTATGGCAAAGAGGAAATTTAACAAAAGAGGCTAAGCGAATGAAAGTTAACGTGTTAAAGAAAACCGAAAACGAGCTCAAGATAGAAATTGAAGGTTCAGGACACGGCGTTTGCAACCTGCTACAGAAGAAGCTTTTAGAAGACAAAACCGTAGACCAAGCAGGTTACGATGTTCCGCATCCTTTGGCATCTAACCCCGTAATCTACGTCAGAATGAAGGGCTCTGCCAAACCCAAAGATGCTCTACTTCAAGCAGCAGAGAGCGCTCGAGAGTCAAACACCGCTTTCGGCAAGGCTCTAAAAGCAGCCCTCAAAGCTTAATTTTCTGTCTTTTTCAAGAAAAAATTTTGTTTTCTTCTCTTTTGTAGAGACGATAAAGAAAAAAGTATTGCGGCGTTTGTAAAAAGATTCAGGCTATAAAAAGCAAAAGCAGCTTACGGTGTTAGCCTGACTCTGTCCCGCGGATAAAGCGAAACTTCCCGAATGTTCTTCTTCCCCGTCAGCACCATCGTCAGTCTTTCTAGCCCAATTGCCCATCCCGCATGTGGCGGCATACCGTAATCGAATGCTTGCAGGTGGTACTTGAACGAGTTCGGATTCAGCCCCTTCTCCTTCATTCTCTCCATAAGCAGCATTTTGTCAGCTATTCTTGTTCCCCCAGACACCAACTCTATCCAGCGCCACATGAGATCGAAGCCTTCGCACAGTTCAGGTTTGCCGTCTTTTGGCTTGATGTAGAATGCTTTGGCATGTGTGGGCCAGTCTGTTATGAAATAGTAGTAGCCACGTTCCTTGCCCAGAGCCCTGAACGCTGGGGTAGGTATGTCTTCGCCCCATGGAATGTTGATGTCTTCTTTTTTGAGGTCGTTGAGGATTTCATCGTAGGTGAACCGTTTGAAGGGCAACTCTGGAACAGTCACCTTATACTTTAGCGCGGAGAGTTCTTTGACGCATTCTTCTTTGACTGTCTTGCAGGTGTATTGTATCACTCGCTCAAGCAGTTGCATGACGTCTTCGGCGTTGGCAAATGCCTGTTCGATGTCTACGCTGACGAATTCGCTCAGGTGTCGTCGTGTGTGTGAAAGTTCAGCCCTGAAGAAGGGTCCAACTTCGAAAACTTTCTCTAGGCTCATAGTTAGTTGTTCTTTGTACAGTTGTGGGCTTTGGGCGAGGTATGCTTTTTGTCCAAAGTAGTCCACGGGGAACAGTTCTGCGCCGCCTTCAGTTGCTGACGCAATTATTCTTGGCGTGTGAACCTCTAAGAAGCCTTTTTCGAAAAGAAAATCCCTAATTGCAGCTAAGGCATGGTGTTGGATTTTGAATGCTGCGGCGTTTTGTTCTAAGCACAGGTCCAGAGCTCTTGCATCTAGGCGGGCTTCGATGTTGGCGGGTGTTTTGCCTGTGATGTCTATGGGGAGCTGTTCGGTGGCGGTGGTGAAGATTTTGATTTCTTTCGGGATAACTTCGATACCTCGGGGTGTCATGTTGGTTTTTTTTACCGTGCCTTTCACGCCAACGCTGTATCTTTTTTGTAGGGTGTCTGATTTCGAGAGGACTTCGGGGGCGACTTTTTTCTTGGGGATGGTGACTTGTATTGTTCCTTCGCGGTCCTGCAGGATAACAAAGCGGATGCCGCCTAGGTCTCGTACTTCTTGAACCCAGCCAAAAAGGGTGACTTCTTCTCCGTCATTTTCAGGTGTTACATTTGAAGAATAACTGGTCCTAACCCAGTCGCCTAAGGAATCTAACGCCATGATTTATGTCTCCTTTTAGTCGGCAAACTCGACGCGCAGCGACATTTTCCGTATGCTTTGGGCAATTTCCTTGAGTGCCTTCAAGTCGAAGGGCAATTGAGCACCGCGTTTTCTGCGCAAAATGACTCTGGTTTCGGTTGTGCCGTCGGGTAGCCAGATGGTGTTGATGGTGAGTATGCTTAGCGGCATGAACAGGTCTTCGAGGAATTTGCGGTCGTCGACACCGTTTTCTAAGATACGGATGGATTTGCCTGTTTCTTCGCTCAGGGCTTTGATGATTTTGCCACCGTAGCCTAGCAATCTGGGCACGTCACCGTGTCCAACGATTAATGCTAGGGTTCTGTTGGCGTCGACGGCTTTGTAGAAGCAGACGTTTTGCAGGGACGGGTATTTTTCTTCTAGAAGAAGAAGTTGACGGGCGATTCTTAGGTCTAGGTCGCTGATTTCGCCAGTTTTAACTTTGGCTGCACATTTTTGGCATAGCATGCCACTTTTTAGACAGAAACTACATAGTTCAGTTTTCATGGAATACGCCCTCCCGTAAATTCAACGGAGGAGCGTCGGAGCTACGCTCCAGCTTGAAATTTTGAGTTAACGTGCTATTGTTATTTCTATGGTGCTTACGTTAGTCTGACCGTCGGTTTCGTCTTGAGGTGTAAATTTGTCGGTTCCGATGCCGATTTTCGTGACTTTTACGTCGGGTAAGAATCGGCGTCTGACAACTTCGACGACGTCTATGGCGCGACATATGGCTTTTCCACGTGCTTTAACGTTAACCTCTTTTGCTCCGGCGTGGAAGAGGGTTATGCAGGCTAGCACGTAGTTCATTACTGGTTTGCGTCCGATGAGCACTGCATTGTTTTCGGCCATGCTAACGTTTCGCTCCTTAGTTTCTAGTTTTTATTAGGCTTCACTAAGTGTTTTTATCTTGCAATAAATAGGTTGTGGTGTGGGTTTGGTGTTTGTTTTTAATGGTTTGTTTGGGTGTTGTATGGTGGTTTGCTTTGGGTTTTGGGTGTTTTTTGTTTGTTTTGCGTTGTTTGGTGTGGTTGGTTTTGCATTTTTGTGCTGTCTGACCCTTAGTAGGGTACCCTACGTTTCTGCTACCCCCTCCCCCTACCCTTTTTTTCTATTTTCAACCTGCCCCCTATAGGTAACTGCATACAATTACTAATAGACTCCAAATATGACGGTTGGGGGACGGTTTAAATATTGAGTCCACCAGATTTTTCTGTATAGGTTGTTGGTGTTTGTTATGGTTTCTGAGAAATTGTTGGAGCTTTTGAATAAAGCCATAGCCCGTGAACTCCAAGTTAGCGTTCAGTATATGTGGCAGCATGTCCAAGTGACTGGACTCGACGGAGCCTTAGTGAGTGGCATCTTCAAGAAAATTGCCATAGCCGAAATGAAGCATGCAGAAGCTCTCGCCGAAAGGCTGGACTACTTGGATGGGGTGCCTGTAACGAAGCCTGAGCCGATTTTTGTAGGCGGCAGCCTACTTGAAATGCTCAAGCAAGACGAACAGGACGAGGAATCAGCCATTGAAATTTACAAGCGCGGCATACAACTTGCAGGCGAAGAAGGCGACTTTGCCACCCGACGCTTACTTGAAGAAATTCTAAGCGAAGAAGAAAAACACATAGACACCTTCGGGAAACTGCTGGTCGGCATGACAAACCCGTTCACCCAACCCGGACTATAAGCAACAAAAACACTACACGCTCAGCAGAAGGGTCAAGTGAATGGTTACTGAATTTGAGAAACAAGTTAACCAATTAGCTTTAGATACGGCAACTAAAGACAAAATAATTCAGATGTTAGCTGCTGCGGGTAAAGAGTTCCCATGTTTGTCTTGTCCGTCTAAGGATGAGTGCGGCAGTTTTGCATGGTTTGTTAAGTGGTTTGGCGCCGAGAAGCGTCAATAATGGCAAACTAGAAATAAACGTTACCACGATATTGCATGTGTAGAGGCACGCCCCGTTGACGGATATTGTGTTTGTGTTCGAAGTTCACCAACCGCATAGGCTGCGCAAGAACCTGTTCTGGGAGAACAAAGTCTTCAAACGCACCCGAAAAGAGGAACTTTTCAATTACTATTTTGACAGAGAAACCGACCGCGCGATTTTCCAGCGAGCCGCCAAAAAATGCTACTTCCCATCCAACCAGATTCTGCTTGACCAGATTGACGCACACAAAAAGGAGAAGCGCAAAGTCAAAGTCGCCTTCAGCCTCTCAGGCGTCTACTTGGAACAATGCGAAATGTACAGCCCCGACCTGCTGGAAACCTTCAAGCAGCTTTCGAAATCGGGCTGCGTAGAATTCCTAGACCAAACATACTACCATTCGATTGCGAGTTTGTACCCTGAAAAAGACGAGTTCATCGCACAGGTGAAGATGCACCGCGACATCATCAAAGCCACCTTAGGTTACACGCCAACCGTTTTTGAGAACACAGAGTTGCTCTATAACAACGCCATCGCAAAAATCATCGAGAGCCTCGGATACAAGGGCATCTTCACTGAAGGCATCGAAAAAATCTTGGGCGAAAAATCCCCTAACTACCTCTACACGCCGCATGGCAGCAAAAAAATCCGCCTCCTCCTGCGAAATTACAAGTTAACTGATGACGTTGGCTTCCGCTTCTCAGCCCGATGGTGGAATGAGTGGCCCCTCACAGCAAGCAAGTATGCTCACTGGCTAGCCGACACCCAAGGGGACTGCATAAGCATTTTCCCAGACTACGAAACCTTCGGCGAACACCAGTGGCCCGAAACAGGCATCCACGGTTTCCTGCAGCACCTACCCGAAGAAATCCTCAAGTGGCCCCACCTCAACATGGCAACACCCTCCGAAGTTATAGACAAATACCAGCCAGCGGGAGAAGTGGATGTTCCTGAAACAGGCAAAACCGTGTCGTGGGCAGACCTTGAACGAGACAGTAGCGGCTGGCTGGGCAACGCCATGCAGTGGGCGTACTACACGAACCTGCGCAGAATAGAACCTTTAATTCACGAAGCAGACGACCCTGAATTGCTGAAGCTGTGGCGGTATTTCCAAACCAGCGACCACCTCTACTACATGTTCAGCGCAGGCGGAGGACCGGGAGAAGTCCACTCATACTTTAGCCCCTACGAAACCCCCGCAAACGCCTTCGTAGCAGCAGAAACGGCCCTTATAGACTTTGAGACCCGTGTGCGCTTGGCAATCTTAACGGCAAATGAACCCTTCCTCTTCTGCAGCGCTGCAGGCGACGAAAACTACACTGGCACGATGGCGTGGAGCCTCAAAGGCTTCGCCAAAGCGTTAGAGAATGTGGACGTGAAAGCGTTGGAGTTTCATAATCGGCGAGGCGACTTTGCAAGCTGGGCAGAACACTCCTTGAAAGATGAAATCCTGAAAGCTCAGCTGGAGGCAATTAAAACATCCAAAGTGAAAGGAGAAGACCTCAGAAAAAGACTCCTTACTGCAACTCAGGAAAGATACACCGAAGCCAGCCAGCAAGTGCAAGCAGCCACCAAACTGCTGTAGAAAAAGTATTGTGCATGAGTTTATAAGTACAAAACCCCGAGTATTTACTAACAGAAAAGAGGCAAATGACATTGAGAGAAGAGCTACCGTTTCCCGACAAAGTCCTGCAAACCCTTCACAACCTGTGTGCCACCGCCGCGGACCTGGCAAGAAGAGGCGAAGAAGTGGCGAGGATTTTGCAGAAAGACTCAAGCGAAATTGAAACCATACTGGACAAGTACAAGTCTGAAGGTTTCGCCGAAAACTTCTACGATAACGAAGGCAAAAAACGCTACTACCTCACAGGAAAAGGCATAATTAAAGTCTGTTCAATCTTCACTTAGTGACAGGAATGCGCGTCATAATTTTCTCATGGGAATATCCTCCAAGGATAGTGGGTAAACTCGCCGAGTACGTGAGCACCTTAGCCATGCAACTCGTAAAAGACAAAGTGGAAACTCACGTTGTCACCTACCACGAATCCATGACAGGCACAACCCAAGAACCCAGCGGCGTAAAAGTTGTCAGGGTGGCAAACCCCGTGCAGACCCACATCAGCCTCTTAACATGGGTTTTAACGCTTAACCAAGAAGTGGAACGCGCCGCAGCAAACATATTCTACCAAACAAAACACGTTGACCTCATAGATGTGTACGACTGGCACTTCATCCCAGCCGCTGTCACGCTGAAACACGCGTTAGGCATACCTTTTGTCTACTCGGTGGATAGCCTCGAAGACCACCGCTCCCCAGAAGCCAACCTGCCCTTCAACATGGCAATTAGAGGCATAGAGTGGCTGGGCTTCTACGAGGCACAAACAGTCACTGCGAAAACCGAGTGGATGCAATCCGAAATAAACCGAATATATCAGGTGCCTAAAGAAAAAATCAAAGTTATCACTCCAGACACAAACTCTTGGGTAAAAAATATCATAGCAACCTACAAAACCGCCATCAAGGGAGGCTCAAACAACACATGAATCGCCCTCTCAACGTTATGATGCTCAGCTGGGAGTTCCCCCCCAGAGTCATAGGCGGCATCTCCCCTCACATGTACTTCTTATCTAAGAGTTTGGCTAAAAACGGCGTCAAAGTCCACATAGTCACCTGCGACTTCCCAGGCGCCCCAGCCCACGAGGTCATCGACGGCGTAGAAGTTTACCGGATAGACTCCTACAAGAACCCCTCGCCAGACTTCGCCACTTGGGTTTACCTCATGAACCTCAACATGCAAAAAGAAGCCGCCTCCATAGTAGCTAAACTTCCAGAACCAATTGACGTGTTCCACGCACACGACTGGCTGGTCGCAACCGCAGGCATAGGCTTAAAACATGTCTTCCGCAAACCCCTCCTAGTCACCATGCATTCTACCGAGATTGGACGTAGAGACGGTTTGCACACCAGCACCGAAAAAATGATTCATGAAACTGAAGCGTGGCTAACCTACGAAGCTTGGCGAGTCATATGTTGCAGCGACTACATGGTCCAACACGTAAAATGGGCGTTTGGGTTACCCAGCGACAAGCTGGTTATGGTGCCCAACGGCGTCAACCCCCGTATCTACGATGGCTTAGAAAACCAAGATCTGGCAGCGTTTAGACGCAAGTTTGCGTTGCCTGAAGAAAAAATCGTCCTCTACGTGGGACGCTTAGTCTACGAGAAAGGTATTCACATACTCATCAACGCTGTACCAAAAGTGCTGGAGAAAGTCAACGCAAAATTTGTCATCGTAGGCACAGGCTACATGAGAGACCAGCTTAGCAATATAGTCAAAAGCATGGGGCTAGAGCATAAAGTCCTCTTTGAAGGCTTCGTGGATGAGGGAAATCTGCTGAAGCTGCAGAAGTGCGCGGACGTGTGCGTTGTGCCCTCTCTGTTTGAGCCCTTCGGCATCGTAGCCTTAGAAGCCATGGCAGCCAAAAGCCCAGTGGTCGTTTCAGACACTGGCGGCTTATCCGAAATTGTAGACCACGAAAAAACAGGCGTGAAAGCTTACTCCAACAACACGGATTCTCTGGCTTGGGGCATAACCAAAATTTTGCTGGATAACAACTTCCGAAACAGCATCAGAGAAAACGCCTACAAGAAGATTCTGGAGAAGTATGACTGGGACAAAATCGCCCAGCAAACACGGCAAACTTACGAAGGTGTAATAGGCGAATACTCCAAAAGCTTCTGGGCATAACGCCCGCTTATTTTCCAATGACGCGAACGTTTTCTACCATAAGCCACGGCGCAACCAGTTGCCCCATTTTCCTCTCGTTATCGGCTGCGGCGCTGACATTTTTGAGCAGCTCGAAGATGTTGCCTGCGAGCATGACGCCGCGGGTGGCGTGTTCTATTTTGCCTTTTTTGATTCTCCACGCTGGCGTCGCCACAACCGAGAACTCGCCACTCACAGGGTTGCTGCTGTGGGCGCCCTGCAGGTAGTAAACGATTAAGCCGTCATCCACTTCGCTGAGCATCTCGTAGGGTGTCTTGTCGCCTGGGAGTATGTGGAAGTTTGTGGTTTCAACACTGGGCGTTGACAAGTACCCTGCCCTTGAAGCGTTTCCCGTGCTCTCTTTGCCCTCTTTCTTGGCGGTGTAGTTGTCATAGAGGAAACTGCGCAGAACACCCTTTTCCATAACGGTGGTTTTTTGCCGCGGAGAACCTTCTCCGTCAAAGATTCCTGTGCGCAACCCGCCCACAAGCAAACCATCATCGTATATGGTAAGTGTGTCTGAGCCGACTTTGGTGCCGAGTTTGTCTTTGAAGGCTGACTGGTTCCGCTGGACGTTGTCGGCTTTAACCGCGTTAATTAACGTGTAATAGAGCAACTCCTGCAGCGCGAACTGGGTGAAGATGAGTTTGTAGGTTTTGGTTTCGATGCGCTTGGTTTTCAACGCGGAAACCGCGAGGCGCGCCGCTTCTTTGCCGACCCATTCAGGATTGATTTTGTAGTTTCTTTCGGCGCTGAATTCGAAACACACGGGCGTCACAGTGTTGCCTTCTTTGGCTATGGCGGCTAAACTGCATTCCACCACGGTTCCTTGGTCAAAAGCTGAGATGCCGTTTGAGTTAACTATGACGTTAGCCCCGTATGCCGCACCCGCGCCCCCTTCAATGGGAAAAACACGCTTGTCGGCTTCTGTGGAGGCATCTAGCAGACGGGAAGCCACATCAACCAAGTCTTCGGAGCGTAAATCAAAAATTTTTTTGTCAAAGGTTTTCTCCAGCGCCGCAGGATACGGTCGTCTTTCTGGGAGTCCTTTCCAGTCTGGGTCGGGTTTGCTGGCTCGTGCTGCGCCCAAAGCGTTCAGAATTGTGTTTTCGACGGCGGTTTGGTTGTCTACAATGTTTGTGTAAGCGAACCCTATGGCTTTGTTAAGTTGAACCCTAACGCCGATACCTCGGTCGATTATCCTGTCGCTTTTGGTGATTTGCCCCCGCTCTATGCCAACGCTTGTGGCTTTGCCATCATAAACGAAAACTTCAGCTTCTGCAGCCCCCTTTTGCAGGGCAGCTTTGACGGTTTTCTCTGCCAGACTCAACATTGCGTCTTTTTCAAGCGCTACCACCGACAGTCACCTCGTTAACTCTGATGTGTGGTCCGCCGTCGCCTATAAAGGCGGTTTGACCTTTCCCGCATCGTCCTGAGTGGAGTTCAAAGTCTTTTCCAACCGCGTCAACCTTAAACAAGGTCTCCAGTGTGTTGCCGCTGATGGAGGCGTCACGGACAGGTTCTCCGAGTTCCCCGTTGACTATTTCGCAGGCTTCTTGGATGCCAACTTGGAAGCCTCCGTCAAGGCTGGCTTGTCCTCCGCGGAAACTCTTAAAGTAATAACCCGCCTTCACGTCTTCAATTAGTTCTTCGAAGGCGCAGTCTCGGGGCGCAAAGTATGTGTTGCGCATGCGGATGATGGGTTCGACCTTAAAATCTTCTGCCCTTGCGTTGCCTGTTGGTTCAGCGTTGAATTTCTGCGCGGTTTCACGGTTATGCATCAAGCCAGTTACGACGCCGTCTTTTATGAGTAGGCTTTTCTTGGCGGGTACGCCTTCGTCGTCGTATTTGAAAGAGCCAAAAGCGCCGTTCACTGTTCCGTCATCGTAGAAAGTAACCAAGTCAGAAGCTATCTTCTTCCCCAAATTGCTCGCCAACACGCCACCTGAAAGAGCCAAATCAGCCTCTGCCAAGTGACCAAAAGCCTCATGAACAAAAACGCCCACCACGTTAGGTCCAAGCACCACAGGGAACGCGCCGCCTTTAGGAGGCTTCGCTTTTAACTGGTTAACTGCCCGTTTCGCCAACTTTTCGCCTAAGGCTTCGGGGGTTTCTGTGTCGAAGAGTTCGTATCCTGCGGTGGAGCCTAATTCGTCTCGACTGTGAGTGAAAACACCGCTTTGCTGGGCAGTTGCAGCCAGTTTTGACCAGACATAGAGTTTGTCTTGTTCTATGTAGGAGCCGTCGCTGTTGGCGAAGAAGCTGGTTCCAGTCAGGTCCAAGTAGTCTATGGTGCAGCTCTTCACGCGTTTATCAAAGGTTAAGGCAACTTTGTTTATCGCGGAAACGGTTTTTATTTTTTCTTCGATGCTTATCTCCGCAGGATTCCTCTTTGGTTTAATTTGAACGTGGTCTTCCACGGCTTTCGTTGCAGCAAGCTTAATCGGACTTTTCATATGGGCACTCGCTGCTTTCGCCATAGAGCAAGCGTCCGAAAGAGCATCCATCAACGTCTCACTGTCCATTGCACCGACCGAGGCGAAACCCCAAGCGCCCTTCACAAGCACACGCAGTGCAACGCCGCTTTCGACGCCCTGTTTGGCGGCTTCCACGCGGCCTTCTTTCATGGTGAACATGGTTTTGGAGAGGTTTTGCGCTCGGATTTCTGCGTATTCAGCGCCGAACTTGCCTGTTGCTGTGTTGGTTAGTTTGGTTAGAAGGTCTTTCAAGTAGCAGTTGCTCCGTACATTGCCTAAAACAGATGGGTACAGAGGATAAAATGGTTTTGTTTAGGCTTGAAGGGATAAAATTGGGCAGCCAGGTTTTCAGAAAAAATAGTTAGTTGGCGTTCTGCAGGGCGAATCTAACTTGGCTGGCAAAATCGTATGGAGCTTCTGCTTTTGCAATGGCCATCTTGTTGCAAATACCGCAGCTGGAGTATAGGTCATTGAGGATTTTGCGTTCGACAAGGGGCGCGCCTGAGCACAGAAAACATCTGAGCCCTTCCGCGAGCACTTCAGCTTTTGTTGAAAACTCGCTTGTTCGCAAAGAGAAGCGACTTTCCAAATACTTGTAAACCAGCAGGGTAGCTTTTTCGCCTATCACTTGCCTCAGAACGTTATCTACTGCTCTGAAAACCTGCTCTGCCCCGTCGGCGTTCAAGTTGCTCATAAACCACCAGATTCCAACGCCTTCATCGACTTTCTGCGATTTAATAAGCATTGTCTTTAAGCTGTTAAACAGAGGAACAGACAAAACACCATGCGTCTCCATGGTTACCAAAAGTCGGCAAGGTTCTTTTGTTGTACACTTCCCCGCAAAAGATTAGGAGCCGAAGCGCCAGCAGGGGGGCTGAGGACAAGTTTGCCGTAAACCCCGTCGTAGCCAGGAACCACCTTAACGGAGCCTTCTCGGACACTGATTATTGCGGCTGCTACGGGTTGGTCTACCACTTGGTTCAATGTCTCTTTTGGCGCGTCAATGAGCACCGTGTACTCGTCGCCGAAGTTGTCCACAAGGGAATTGTAGATTTTCCAAACCGCCTGAGTTGAAGGAGACTCAACATTCAAAACAGCGGCTATAATCTCTGAAAGAGGCATTAAACGCATGAACCCAGGCGCGTTGGAGTCTTTGAATTCTGCTGGGCGGTCTGCCAAGTCTTCCACTCTTTGCTCAACGCCTTCGGTGAGTTTTCGGCGGCAGACAGGGCAGATGTTGCTGAATTTGCGTGCTTCCGCAGGCGAGAGGGACACGTTGCAGTTGCGGTGCCCCGTCCAATGGTATTTCCCGTAGGCAGGGTCAGTTTCGATTGTGAATTTGAAGCGTTTGGTATCTTTGGTGCGGATAGCGTCTGTGACTTCCCCGTAGGTTACACGTTCCAGTTCGAAGACGTTGGCTTCTCTGCCCATGCGCCACGGCCAAAAACTGTGGCTATCGCTGTTCGAAACCAACGTGAACCTGTCCAGCTTACTGAGGCGCCAATTCATAGGCGGGTCTGAGGAGAGACCCGTTTCCAATGCGTAGATGTGTTTGGTCATGTCTTGGTAGCAGTCGTCAATGCTGTCAAAGCCGCTGAAAGCTCCGAAAACGCTGAACCAAGGCGTCCAAGCGTGAGCGGGGAAAATCATGTTTTCAGTTGAGACCTGCATCACTTCCTCGACCAGTTGTGGGGCGGTCATGTTTAGAATGGGTCTGCCGTCTGCGCTGAGGCTGCCGTATTTGCAGAGTTTATCGTTGATTTGGACGGCGTGGTCTATGCTTGGAGTGAAGATGACGTGGTGGACCTTTTTTGATTGGTTATTGTAGTTGAAGATTGTGCAGGCTTCTGTAGTTAACATGAAACGCATAGGCACTTCAGGATTGCCGATTAGTTTGTAGAGCCCAGAGTCTGCGTCAGAGGTGAGGGTTTCGCGTATTTCTCTGAGCCAGAGGGGATGCGTAAAATCGCCTGTGCCCACAAGCTGCAAGCCTTTAATTTTTGCGTAACGCGCGATTTCTTTTATGCTCAGCTGTTGGCTGGTGGCTCGGCTATAACGGCTGTGGATGTGTAGGTCGGCGATTACTCGGATTTGCATCTCCTCCCTGAGGTATTAGTGGGTCTTGGCTTTTGTGTGTTGCTCGTAGTATGCTGGTTTGGCTTAAAAACTTATCACGAATCCGCTAAAGCAAAAGAAAAAAGAAGAAAGTGGGACTTTTGCGGTCTGAGAGCCTTATCAATGTGCTAAGGGGTGAAGGTGTAGCTTGTTTCTGTTATGGTTCCGTTTTGCCATGTTCCTTGCCAAGCAATAGCTACGGGTGATAACAAGCCTGATTGCGTGTAGTTTGCTGACACCGTATACACTGGGTTTAGAACCACAGGATACGCAAGGTCAACAGTCCACCATTGTCCCCCAAGCATACCGTGAACGGTTTCGTAAACATATGTTTCTGCGCCTACAAGCCCTTCAGCGGTTGCTCTTCCACCTGTCCAGTTGAGGCTTTGCATGTACTGTGCGGTCTGGTTGTGGTTTGCTTCTATGTAGACCATGATGTCGTCTCGGACCTGTTCCTGAGTGGATAACGGGGCAGGTAGGCTGTTTATGTTTGAGCTATAGCTGGTTTCGGTTATAGTTCCGTCTTGGTATGTTCCCTGCCAAACGATATTAACGGGTGACGCTACACCTGATTGCGTGTAATTTACCGCTACCGTATACACTGGGTTAGGAACCACGGGATACGCAAGGTTAACTGTCCACCATTGACCGCCAATCATGCCGTGTACGGTTTCGTAAACGTATGTTTCTGCTCCTATCAAACCCGTTTCTTGTCTGCCTCCAGTCCAAGAAAGGTCTGTCATGAGCTGCTCGGTTTCAGGATGATTGGTTTTGATGTAAGTCATGGATGCGTCACGAACCTGTTGCTGAACAGTATCCTCTGGTGAGGAAGAAGGCTCTGGTGTGGTTGTGGCAGTGGGTGAAGGTGTAGCAGTAGAGCTGCTGGGTTGATTGGAGTTAAGAAGTGTCCAAGCGCCGAATCCGCCAGCTATGATGACGATGGCTGCTACAGCTAGGATTATTAAAAGGGTTTGCTGTTTCATGTTTCTCGCCTATCTTTATAGAATATTAGGAATCGCTATATAACACCTTTCTTCGGGGCTAAGCTCAAATTTCTTAGCTTACAAAGGGTGAACTGGCGGGTTGCTTATGCTGTGTGGTGTTTATTGGGCAAAGCAGTAGCTTGTCTCTATGATGCAGCCGTTTTTCCAAGTGCCTTCCCAGAGTATCCTGTAGGGAATCCCGAACTCTTCTGGTGATGTTTGGGCTGAGTAGTCTGCGGTTATGCTGTAGACTGGATTTGCAACTACCGTGTAGTGTATTGTTACATTCCAGCCTTGGCTTTGGTAGATGTAGGTTTCTGCGCCTAGGAGACCCTCGGGGGTTGCTCTTCCGCCTGCCCAAGCAAAGCTATCCGTGAACTGCCCGGTTTCAGGATGATTGTCGCTGATGTAAGCTATGGCGGCGTCGCGTATTTGCTCGTGAAACCTAAACTGCGGCATCGGGTTGCCTGATTGCTCATCGGGTTCATGTGCGGTGCTTAGTGCCCAGCATACGCCTGCGACGCTGCTGAAAACAATTAGCATGACTATGAGGGAGACTAATTTGGGGTGCTTCATGTGTTTTCACCGTTTCACACTTATTGCGGAGGCAGTTTATAGCGCCATGCCTTAGAACAAAACGTGCCAGTTCTTAGGACAAGATGTTCTGCTGTCTGTTCCGTGCATAGTTAACGCCATCGTATTTGGAGCCTATTAGTCAATCGATGCAGAAACGATAGAGGGGGGGTAGGTGAAAACGATAGGGACCTATCAGAGGTCAATTTTTGTTAGTGTTGGTTGTGGGAAACGGGTAGGAGATTAAGGGCAGAGCAAAACCATAGCGACCCTACCAGAAGCATGTTGGATTCTATAAATAAGGGGGCTATAGACTACACCGAGCACAAAAAACGCACTCGCTAAACTTAAAAACACAAACAAACAATAGCCTCTCTCAAGCACCGAGGCAGAATTTTGAACCGCCATAGACCCCTGCACATAATTAAACCTGAAATCCGCGTTTTAGGAGTCGACGACGGCAAATTCATCCCCCACACAAAAGACCACGTTCTCATCGTCGGCGTTGTTTTCCGAGGTGGCTACTGGTTCGACGGCATCATGCACACCCGAGTTAGAGTGGATGATTTTGATGCTACAGCCAAAATTGCCCAAATGATAACTAACTCGCCCCACTACAAACAACTCCGCGTAGTACTGCTCAACGGCATAACCTTCGCAGGCTTCAACGTGGTAGACATCCAAGCCCTCAACACAGCAACCCAGCTTCCCGTTATAGCTGTAACCAACAAAAAACCAGACCTCGACAAAGTCAAAAAAGCACTGGAAAACTTACCCAACAGCCAAGAACGCTGGCAAGTAGTCCTCAACGCAGGCGAAATCTACCCCATCAAAGCCCGAAGCGGAAAACAAACAATACACATCGAAACCGCAGGCATCCCCAAAGAAACCGCCCAAGAAATCATACGGCTAACCTCCACAAGAAGCAACATCCCCGAAGCCCTCCGCGTAGCCCACCTGATCGCATCTGGAATAAGCCTATATACAACGTAGCCACTTACACTATGAAAAAGTTAAGAAGCATCATGCAAAGGGAAAACAAAAACGGAGTAGTTGAATATGGAGTTTTGTCCGAAGTGTGGGTCCCGTCTTGAACCGAAGAAAGCCAAGAACGGAAAAGAAGCTTCTTTAGCGCTTGTCTGTCCAAAATGCGGATACAAAAAAGCAGAAGTAGGCAAAAAAATTGAACCTAAAATCCGCAAAGTCATACAACACACGCCCCAACAGTTTGTTGCCGTCATCGGAAAAGAAGAACAGAAACTAAACACGCTTCCCACCGTCAGAATAGAGTGCCCAAAATGCAGCAACAACACCGCATACGTCTGGCAAGTACAGACCCGAGGCGCAGACGAATCCTCCACACAGTTCCTGCGATGCACAAAATGCAACTACACGTTCCGAGAATACAGCTAGCCTTCGTCTCATCTCCTAAAAAGAAGCACACACCTCAACTTTCATTTCCTATTTTCAAACTTTTAATCAGGCGAAACAGGCATAGCACTGTCTGTTCACAAAAACCAAACTACAACAACTCTATTGGAAAAGAGAAAGGGGGAAAATTTAGTTTAAAATCTAACTCTGTCAGGTTGGTGGCGGTGGTGGCGGCGGTACACCCGTTGCAAAGGGTTGCTTTATGGAAACAACTGTGGTTCCTGCCATGCGGTCGGTGTATTTCTGTCGGCGGTCAGCTCCGGGAGTAGCGATTCCTATTATCCAGTCTAGTAGGAGGAAAAGCGGATGAATTTTGCTTATGTTGCGCATGAAGGCTTTGCCGAAGTCTACTTTGCCGCCGTTGAGCATCTGTACTTGTAAGCCTAAGACTCTTTTGCCAATTGTTGCACCCCATGAAACATCCAGAACAGCAGAGTAAATTAGCCAAATTATGCCACTGATTAAAGGGTAAACAAATACGCTACCCCACCATGGTACTGCTAAGGCTGTAATTCCATATCCAAAGTTTATGGTCCAGAGGAGTGGTGCCACAGCGTAATTGAAGATAACCCACCCTAGTATCCCAACAATTATGTAGTCAACGACTAGCGCCAGAAAGCGGTAGATCCAATGATTCACGTCAAATTCAGAACTTTGTGATGCCATTTTTCTTCATTTCTCCGAATGTTATCTCTGCGTGCGTTCGCTATTTATGATTTTCTCCCAAGGGAAGCATATGAAAGCTTTATAGCCATAGCTGTCGAATACTGTTTTCTAGGTGTTTCCATGTCGAAACAGCAGAAAGAAAAGAGTGTAACCAAAGACAAACTCATAGACATGAAAGTTGTTAGTGCAGACGGAAAACTTGTTGGAACAGTCAAAGATGTCGGCTTCACCGTTGGGAAAGCGGGAATCTCGTTAAGTGTAGAAGACGAAAACGGAGACCTTCAGGATATCGCTTGGGACAACATTCAGGGCGCAGTAGACTTTGTGGTTCTTAAGCCAGTTGCCGCGCGTGCAGCTGAAACAATGTCCACGGTTCAAACTGCTCAGCCCGTTCAGCAGGCTCAGCAAACTCAACAGCCAGTGTGCCCAACATGTAGGAACCCGCTGAATTACATCCAGCAGTATCAGAGATGGTATTGCTACAACTGCAAGAAATACGTCTAACAAGTTCCAACCCAAACCCGTTTCCTTTTTTTATTTTAAGAGCTTCGACTTTGCCACTTTTAAGTTATCAACAGCCGCATGCGAGCAAAGCTACATTGTAACTTTTCAAAATGGTTTCCGATGCTTCTGTAAATCTTCACAATTATTTCCACGCGCAGATGCTCTTTTCCGAAACTATTTAGCTGAGAAACCTTTAGCTTCTTTCAAGAATACTTTTATCTATAAGAATCATGCTTAAGTGCGTAAGTCTTTAAAGCATAACCGTATATGCATTAAGAGAGGAAGCAGTAATGTTTAAGCTCAAAGTTACAGACGCCAAACTCCTAAGAGACATGGCAACAGCAATCTCAATTCTAGTAGACGAAGCAACCTTCAAAATTGAACCCGATGGGTTAAAACTGCGGGCAATGGATCCTTCACGCGTTGCCATGATTGATTTTGAATGGCCAAAAACAATCTTCGAAGAGTATGTCTGCAACGAACCCACAAAGATGTGCATAAACATCAGTGAACTGCTCAAACTTCTCAAACGCGCCAGCAAAGACGAAGCTGTCGAGTTATCTCTTGACGACAAAACTGGACGTTTACAGGTTAAAATAACTGGCAAGTACAGCCGAGACTTCACAATGCCCACGTTGGAAGCTTCTGAAGAGGAAGTGCCCACACCAAAAATAGCTTTCAACGTTAAAGCTAAAACCACAACTCAGGGCTTGAGCCAAGCAATAGAAGATGCTCAACTAGTAAGTGACCACGTCCGAATTGAAGCTGACCCTGAGAAGCTGGTTCTTAACGCTGCAGGCGACTTGATGGGTGCAACAATTACTCTGCAAAAAGGAAACGACGCACTGTTGGAACTGGAGGCTAAAGAAGGGTCAAAAGCAACTTTCAGCCTGAGCTACTTGGCTGAGATAATTAAGGCTGCTTCAGCCACCTCAGATATTGCCACGCTTGAGTTTTCCACAGACATGCCCATACGAATAGACTTTCAGCAACAGAAAGAGGGCAAGTTGACCTTCTTCTTGGCACCGCGAATCGAAACAGATTGATGAGAAACACGCTATGCAATTGGAACCGGTGAAGTTCACACCAAACGATTTGGCGAAATACCCGTTCCTGAAAGAAACTGCTGAATACATGGGAAAAATAGGCTTAGACATCGAAGAATTAACCAGCCCTGAATTGGGCAGCATTCTAAGCCGAGCCGAAGAGCGGGTCAACCACGCAATTTTGTACGTTTCCACTGGTCAAAGACGCGAAAATCCCGTGGAGATTCCTTCTTTTCCCGTAGCCATTATATTGGCGTTAGCAACCAAAAACAGTTTCATAAAAAAACGCTACGCCCTCGCCGAGGCAAAACAAGCTCATAGTGATTTTCAATTTGAGTCCAGCGAGAAGTTGCTGGCTCTTGCCCGAAATTTTGACTGGGACATAGAGCTAAACCGCGATTCTTCGATTCCTTTGGAGTTTGTTTTGGGTTTTGCTGACTACTTGCGTAACGTCACGCACTTGCGGGATGAAAAATGGAAACTCATCAACCGTTTTTTGGTTGACGGCAAGGTTTACCTCAACCAGCACGACGTTGCACGGTTGCTGCAGGAAGAAGTTCAAAGACGCATAGACAAAAGATTAGATACAAAAGAGCTTCCGCCGTTTCCGCAGAAAGTGGTGGAAATCGCTGAGCAGCTAAACGTCTTAGCCAAGGACAAAATTGGTGAAGCGGAAATGGGCGGTTTCCCCAAAGTTGTTTCCCAATCCGCTTTTCCACCCTGCATTGTGGCGCTTTACGAAGAAGCATCAAAAGGTCGGCACCTTTCCCATGTTGGCAGGTTCACGCTAACTTCGTTTTTGGTCACTATTGGGATGCCTCCGGAAAAAGTTGCGGAAGTTTTCAAGACGTTCTCCGACTATAATGCACGGCTAACACTGTACCAAGTTGAACATATAGCTGGAGAGAAAGGCTCTGGAACTGCGTACACGCCGCCAAGTTGCTCCACGCTTCAAACTCATGGCGTTTGTGTGAACAATGATGAGTTGTGTCGATGGATTCGGCATCCGTTGGCTTACTACAAGCGCAAACAAAAAACAATGCCCACCCCGCCACAAGCCCCAGAGAAAACATAAACCCGCGGGCTTTTGTCTTATTTTATAAAATATTTATTAACCCACCAAGACTGCTAATGGATAAGGCGTTTCGATGTTCAACCAGTTAACGGGCAACTTAGAAGCCAACTCAAAAGTCGGCGTGATTCTCCCAACGTACTGTGAAGCCCAAAACATCGAAAAACTGATTACAGAAATCGAAAGCCTCCCCCTGAACAAGTCAATTCTGGTTATAGATGACTATAGCCCTGACGGAACAGCCCAAATCGTGGAAAAACTGCAGAAAAAATACCGTAATTTGCTTCTCTTTGTCAGACCCCAAAAATCTGGGCTGGGAACAGCCATAACTGATGGCTTCAAAATTTTTCTGTCACTGAGAAACGTTCCAGAATACGTAGTCACAATGGACGCCGACTATTCACATAACCCCAAAGAACTACCCCAACTGGTCTCAAAAATGAGTAACACCTGTGACTTAATTATCGGTAGCAGGTACTGCAAAGGAGGTAAAACCGCAGGCTGGTCATACACCCGAAAGGTAATCAGCCGAGGAGCCAATATGCTTGCTCGTTCTTTGTTGGGTTTACAGCCGCACGATTGCACAAGTGGTTTCCGTTGCTACTCGGCAAGTTTCCTAAAAAACATCATAAGCTACTTACACAGCCACACCTATGACATACAAATCGAAACCATAAACCAAGCACACACAAAAGGCTTCAAAGTCAAAGAAACCCCCATATTATTTGTTAACAGGAAACGCGGAAAATCAAAGCTGTCTCTAGTGGAAATCCAGAATTATCTGTCCTACATTTTTAAAACAATGGCGCTTGGGCGAAACCATTGAGGTCAAGGCATTGAAGCTTCAGGTGGGAAAACTAGGACATCTAAACGGCGCGAATATGGGCAAGTTGTTTCTTTATGGGTCTTTGCTGCTGCTCACACTGAGCATAATTCTTGCAACTGTGAGTTTTTTTCCTGTAGATGACACTGGCACGCAGAGCAGTTTTATCATTGATGACTCTTTCGCGTTGACGCCAAACGAGACATACCGGCAAGGTTTAGGTTCTTTTCATGGAGGAGAAAACATTTCCATAGCAATCAGTAGCAACGGGTCTGGCGCTTTCAATTTTACACTGCTGACTTACGGTGGACCACGATACATCAACAGTACAAACACGGGCATAAGCTACAATTTTACGACAGGAGCTGACTACTACGAAGCAATCTTTGAGGCAAACGCAACAACCACCACCAATATCCAGTTTAAGGTTTCCGTTCAGAAAGCAGCAGTAGTTTACCCCTTTTCTTGGATAGCTACCCCTGCGAAGGTACTGTTTTTCTCAAGCACTGGAGCAATTGTGGCTCTTTTGGTGCTTACCCATGGGGGTAACACATTTTCACCCACAAACTCCCTTCCCGCCGTGCCTGTTCTGAGCCAAAAAGACCGACGAAGACTACAAGCTATTCTTGTGGTGTCTTTGGTGTTTTGGTTTGTGCTTTTGGCTGTGAATACGTATCCGTTTGCGACTTTTGAGAACTGGTACACGGACCACGCCAGAAACCCGTATTCGGCAGAGTTATTCACAAAGGTGGGCTTCTCCATTTTTGATACCCCACTTGGCAAGCTATCAAGCAACGACTTTTCTTTCTTCAAGTTTGTGACATGGGCTGAGATGCCGCACCTTTACCCGCTGGGCAGTGTTTTCCTGTTTTTGCCCTTCGGCTGGTTGCTGGAGAACGGCATTGCGCAAACACTTGTTTTCAAGTTGGAGATTGCACTTTTCTTGGTGGTCTCCCATGTTTGTATGTATTATTTTCTCAAGCGGTTCTGGTCTAACAAAATCAATTTTGATTTTCTCAAACGTCCATTGAAAAAAGACACCAGTTTAGTGTTGAAAACTGTGGCCGTGTATATGCTGTACATTGTGCTTGTGGTTTACTCTGCAAACGGCATGTTTGACACGGTTGCGTTCCTCTTCACATTAGCGGCTGTAGCGATGTTCTTGGAGAAGCGCTTTGACTTGTTCTTGCTGCTTGGGGCGGTTTCGTTAACTTTCAAGTATCAAGCAGGCATTTTCCTGTTTCCCCTCGTACTGGTGAGCATAGTTAGGCTGTTGCAACAAAACAAACTTTCAACGATAATCAAAAACAAGACTGTTTTGGCTGCCACTGGTTTGACTGCGATTAACCTGTTCACCGCCTATTTGAGTTTTCCATTTTTTGCCAGCGCAAAACCCGAGTTCATAATGAATGGCGTGAGCGCGTTTAGCCCCCATGCACAAATATCGTGGATGCTACAGGCTTTCGCTGTTTTGTTGACGCTTGGGGTGACGTTGGTTTGTGCAGTTTATTTGCTGAACCGAAGCAGGATTGTTTCTTTATTTATGTTTTTTTCGTTGTTGCCTTGTTTCACTATGCCATATTTTCAGTCGTGGTATCTGCCGTTTTTCTTTGTGTATCTGTTCTTTCCAAAGGAAAAGCGTGCATTGGAAGTTTCGGTGATATGGGTGGTGTTTATGACGTTGATGCTTTCGTTTGGTGGTCTCTCTTATAACCCAATGCAACTGCTGGACAGCATCCGTAGACTACTGGGCATTTGACCGTATGCTGCATTGGTCTTTGTGTCTGCTGACTCAAAATGCTTAACTGTTAAATCCGCCCAAGTAACATTCACTCTTACAATGGTTTAACGTAGAGGAGGGTTGGTGTGTCTTCTCGAGAGTTTGTGTACGAAAAATTCCGTGGCTTCTACAATAACCCCTCCCTTGCAGTTCCGACTCCTGTGGGTTTTGCGCAGCGCGAATTTGCCTTCCTCCTTTTTAGGGAACGGGTTATGGCGCGGCACAAAGGCTTTGCCAACCCAAAAACCCTGAGCGCTTTTTTGAAGGAGCGGATTCCTTCGGATGTTTACTATTCTTGTGCTTACTACGAGAATCCTGAGGCTGACATGGACAAGAAAGGCTGGTCGGGCGCAGACTTGGTTTTTGACATTGACGCTGACCACATTCCGACTAGCTGTAACAAAATCCATGATGAGTGGCGGTGCACCAATTCTGAGTGCCAGTTCAGCGGCGGCTTTAACGGTAAGGGAATCACGCCTGAAACCTGCCCAATTTGTGGCGGCGTAAAGTTTGAAGTTAAAAGTTGGCCCTGTGATGTCTGTATAGATACGACTAGGGCTGAGGCGCGCAAACTTGTGGATATGCTGGAGAACGATTTTGGTTTTGCATCTCATGAGATTCGCACGTTTTTTTCTGGTCACCGCGGTTTTCACGTTCACGTTGAACACGAGGCAATTCGGAGCTTGGATGCTATGGGGCGCAGAGAAGTTGTGGACTACGTTATGGGCACAGGTTTGGCCATGTTTCGAAAAAGCAGAAAAGACTTGCCCAAACAGAAGAAGGGCGCAAAGGTTTTTAGTTTGAATGATTACGGCTGGAACAGGCGTCTGAAGAATGGTATGCGTAAATTTATCCTCAACGCAACCAAAGATGACTTAAAGGAAATTGGCATCAAAGGAAGAACTGAGGTTATCCTTCAGAATAAAGACCGAATTCTGAAGGAATGCGTAGAAGAGAACCGATGGAGTAACGTGAAAGGGGTTGGCGTTGAAACTTGGCTGAAGGTAGCTGAGCATGTGAGGGATTTGGAGTCTGCACAAATTGACACCGTAGTCACTACCGACATTCACCGTTTAATCCGAGCAGAAGGCACACTGCACGGCAAAACGGGGTTGTTGAAGGTGGAGTTTCCCGTTTCACAGCTGGACGAAGTTGATGTGTTTAAGGAAGCAGTAGCTTTTAAAGAGGGTTCAGCGAAAGTTCTCGTCTCGGATGCGCCTGAGTTTAGGTTAGGCGGGGAAACGTTTGGTCCCTTCAAGAACAAGGCGGTGGAGTTGCCGACGGCTGCGGCTGTGCTGCTTATCTGCAAGGGCAGAGCGGAGTTGGTGACGTAAAAATGTATGATGAACTGTACGCTGCGTGGCGATGGGAAATTGAATATGCTGAGCTGAGCAGTTTACCGTCCGACTTTTACGCGCGGGTTGCAGACTACCTGAAGAAGCTCAAAGAAGAGAACCAACTGGTTGACAAGAAAACCGTGAGAGCCACCCTGCTGGAGCATGAACAGGCGAATGTGCAACGCATGGTTCGGGAGTTGTTGCAGGCGCGGTACAGGAAAATCGTCAAAAGAATGGTTGATGGTAAGAAGGTGCCTGTGGAGTTTTTGGTGGCTGAGGAAGCACAACTGTACAACGGCGTGGTGCCTTCAACTGACGCGTACGATAGGTTCATGCAGGGTCTTTTGCTGGGGCAAGCATCCCTTAAAGTTGAAGTGGAAACTGCGGTGCATAAGCGGGTGACGCTGCGGTTTTTGAAGGCAGTGCCCTCAATAATAGGCGCAGACATGAAGAGTTATGGTCCGTTTATGGTTGAGGATGTGGCTTCGGTGCCGGTTGAGAACGCGAAAATTTTGGTGAAGCAGGGCTTAGCTAAACAGGTTGAGCTTTCGTAGTTTCTGGTTGTTTTGTTTTTTTGATTCTGTGCCACAAGTTTTGGCTCAGCATAATAATGAGCGGATATGCGACTATCCACGTAACCGCGTACAGTGGACCATAGTAGAAGTGGAACAAGTCAACTTCTAACGAGTTCGCCCCTTGACTCATCCCAATCAAAAATATGTTGACTATTCTTAGGGCGTTAATGAGATACGTGATGGCTGCGCCGAACACAAAGTAGCCTATCTTTGCCTTCCACGAGAAATTCATACGTTTGAGGAATAGTAGGGCAACCACGGTGAATATGAGGAAGCTTTCGATGCCTGCGCAGGGCCAAGCAATGGCGAAGGTTGTTGATGGGTTCCCTGTTACATGTGGGTTTATGGCGGTTAGGTAGGGCATGTTGCCTGCTAAGCTGTTCTGCGCGTAGGCTATGCTGGTGGGGTACCCCATGAAGTTGAGGATGGCAGATGCGAGGGCGGTGGTTGTGGGGACGAAAATCTGGAATGGCGTGAATTGCCCGTAGGGGAATACGTTGTCAACTGTGTATAGGAAGCCGACGATGGCGAGGAAAAACGCTGGAACCGAGTAGTCTTTCAAGCCTTTGAAGCCTGATGACAAGTAAACTATGAGGCAGAACAGAACAGTGAAGACAAGGTACTCTGTTGACAGAGGCATCGAGCTTGCCCACTGGATGTGGCTCTGGGTTGCCCAGTTCGTGATGGCTACGTTTAAGCCCCAGTAAAAGGACGCGGCAACGTAGATTGTGGGAAGCGCCATAGCGGCGATGAACGCAAACGTTCTGGCTGAAAACAGCTTCTTGATTTTGTCTGCCTGCAGGTTTTCCCAGCCCAAAATCAACTCCAAACCCACAAGCCAGATGAAGAACAACTGGAACGTTCTGCCCTTCCACATCAACTCAAACGACGCCGCATCCAAAAAATAAAGCCACAACAACGGAACCGCAAAAGACACTAACGGCACAAGCTTCAACAGCAAACTCTTATGTTCCTTGATTACCTGCAGAATGTTTCGCATCACAGCAACGGCGCCTTTGTTGATGGAAATATAACGGTTAGCCGCTGTCTAAAAAAGACTCTGTATCCCGCTCAAAACTTGGCGTTTTCGTTTACTTAACAAAAAAGAGAGAAAGGGAAACTAAATTGTTATTTACCCATGACTTTTTTGGCTGCGATTTCGATGTCTTCGGATTTTATGGTTTTTCTTCCAGCGTGCATCGCAAAGTCTAAGGCTTCCTTGGCGATTTTAACACCAATTTCTTCTAAAGCCTTAGCTAGTTCTTTTGCCGCTGCTTCACTTACTCTGTCCGCACCTGCTTTCTTGCACAGCCTATGCATGGGCGCTACTGCTATTTCCAAATCAGCCATAGAGACCCTCTTTAGCTTCTTTTTCTTTTTAAAGCTGTATTTAACCTTTATTGTCGTCTACTTCTTTAAATTACCGACTAACGTGTTTTTGACGGGGAAAAAAAGAAAATTTTAAAGCACTCTGTTGGATATATTGGCGGTTTAGGTGTCTTTGGAATGAGGTTGGTAGACGCGCACATTCACCTTTCAGATCGGGGATACAGTGGACATACCGATGAGTTAGTGGAAGACGCAAAAAACGCAAACGTCGTCGCGTTGGTTTCAAACGCGATGGACTTTGAAACAAGCATCGAAGCGCTAAGGCTGTCAGAGAAGCATCTTGACTTGGTTTATGTGGCGTTGGGTGTTCACCCGTGGAACGTGAACGTACTCAAACCCAATGAGTTGGAAGACACCCTGAACCTAATCAGCGAGCAGCACCAGAAAAAATCCGTCGTCGCCATAGGCGAAATCGGTTTAGACTGCAAATATGAATCTATATGGGAAAAACAGCTGATGGTCTTCGACAAAATGTTGCGCGCGGCAGAAAAAATCGATTTACCCGTCATTATACATTCCCGAGGAACCACCGAATTCATCGTGGATATGCTTCCTTCATACAACCTGAAACGTGTTCTGCTGCACTGGTTCAGCCACCCCATGAATGCCCTCCACAAAGCAATGGACTACGGCTACTACATCACCGAAGGTCCGCCCGTCGTGTATTCAACTGGCATCCGCGAAGTCGTCACTCAAACCCCCCTGACAAACCTGCTAACAGAAACTGACGGTCCCGTGCTGTTCAGAAAAGCGCCTTTCAACGGGCAAATGACAAAACCATCCTTCATAGGTGAAGTTGTACACGCAATCGCAGACATCAAAAAAATGCCTGCTGAAGAAGTTGCCGAACAAATTGTGAAAAACTTTGAGACCTTCTTCAACATAAAATTCACAACACCCACCGCCTAACCTTGCCGTTCTAACTGTATTGGCTTTTATGAGGCGTAACCTTAAATTACGCCTCGCTTCTATTGAAAGATGCTTTTGCGCTTTTCAAGCGTTAAAGAACAAACAAGTCCTATGTAAATGGAGGAATAATAGTTGGGAAAAGTAAAGACTGAACAGGTAAAACGCCTAGCCAAAGAACTCATCAAGCGGTATCCAAGCAAATTCTCAACCAACTTCGACGACAACAAACACATGGTGGACGAGGTCACAGAAGGTACAACGACCAGAGTGCGCAACCAAACAGCAGGTTACATAACCCGAACTGTTGCGCTAAATCAACACGGCACCATAGTTGATGATGATGATGTTCTGGACGAAGAAACCGACGAAGAATAAACTCTAAACTGGAACCAGCGATATGATGGACGAGTACAGGCGCGGATGGGCGCTACGGTACCTTCGTGAAGCCAAAGCTGAGCTGGAAGCAGCACAAAAGATACCTTACATGGCGCCAAGCCTCATGATAGAAGCCATCCGCAAAGCCCGAAACGCCATCTATTACAGCATAGGCGAACCTGCTTTTATTGAAATCCTTGTCCGCGAAGAAATAGGCAAACCTAAACCCGCGAACGACGTTATACTGCGTTTTCTAATAGAAATCGAAGAAACCGTGCAGCAGCTTGCGCAGCTTGAAGAAGTTAATGGTGATGCCATGATGAAGCAGGCAGATACGTTTGTTCAAGTGGCTTCTGAGTTTGTTGAAACCCTCACCGAGGAAAAACTGGAAAACTAAAAATTCCTTCGTTGAGCTCTGTTTTTCACAGCGAGTTTTATTAGCTCTTAATCCTTACAGACTTTAGCAGCGCTAAAGAGCCAGCCCCATGAACCAAATAAAAAACAAGCCCCTTTTAGTCGAGAACGGCAAAACAGAACTCACCAAAAAAACAAGAAAGTTAGCTTTACAGAGCCTCGAAGCCGCCGTAAACGCTGTTGACCCCAAACGGTTGCTGCACTCTAAACTTGTTTTGGAAAAGTCACGTTTACAGGTTGGCAATTTTTCTTTTGACTTGGAAAAATTCAGGAATATTTACGTTGTTGGCGGCGGGAAAGCCAGCGGTTCAATGGCTGAAGCACTCGAAGAACTGTTGGGCAAGCGCATCAGGACAGGATTCGTCAATGTGCCCTACGGCAGCAAACATAAAACCCGCGTCGTCAAGCTTCACGAGGCAAGTCACCCAGTGCCCGACCAAGCAGGCGTAGAAGGAACCCAACAGATAATCGGAACTGCACAGCACGCCGAGGAGGACGATTTGGTTATTTGCTTGATTTCTGGTGGTGGCTCCAGCCTCATGCCCTTACCTCGCGACACCATTTCCCTCGAAGACAAACGCCAACTCACAAGCGCCTTGCTCAAGAGTGGTGCCAAAATAAACGAAGTAAACATTGTGCGGAAGCATGTTTCAGGTTTCAAGGGCGGATGGCTCGCCAAAAAAGCTTACCCCGCCACCGTTCTAAACCTTGTTCTTTCGGATGTTGTAGGTGACCCCTTGGCTTCCATCGCGTCTGGTCCAACAGTTCCTGACCCCTCAACCTTTGCCGACGCACAAAGAGTTTTGGAAAAATACGACTTATGGGAGAAGACAGCGTCTTCTGTTCGCAAAGTCTTATCCGAAGGCATAAAGGGCATAATTGAGGAAACGCCGAAAGCGGGCGACCCAGCCTTCGAGAAAGTGTACAACGTAATTATCGGAAACAACCGCTCCGCCAGCAATGCCGCAGTTGCATACTTGAAGTCTGAAGGGTTAAATGCGCTTTTACTTACCGCAGCTTTGGAAGGAGAAGCGAAAAATGTGGGCGCAGTGTTTGCGTCTTTGGCTAGCAAAGTTGTGTCTTCGGGTAATCCTGTTCCCAGACCCGCGGGTATAGTCGCAGGTGGAGAAACAACGGTCACAGTCACAGGAGCAGGCTTGGGTGGACGAAATCAGGAATTGGCTCTAGCTGCCGCCTTAAAACTCAAAGGCGCTGGAGCTTGTGTTCTTGCTTCTTTGAGCACTGATGGGGTGGATGGACCCACTGATGCTGCAGGCGCAATTGTCGACGGAGACACTTTGGAGCGGGCTGCGCAGTTGGGGCTGGATGCTGACAAGTTTTTGGCCGAAAACAATTCTTATCGGTTTTTTTCAAAGCTGGGTGACTTGATTTTTACGGGGCAAACGGGCACAAATGTTAACGATATATCTGTGATTGTGGTTTTATAATTTCTGAGCGAGACGCAAATGGCTGTGACTTTAAAGTTCATTGGTGCACTGCGGCATGCTTCAGGTGCGGAAACGCTTGCCCTGACCTGCAAAAAAGGCTTTTCCTTAATGGAATTGGTGAATGAACTTACCAAAGAAGCGCCCGTGCTCAGGAGAAGTCTGCTTGACGAGCAGCTTGAGCAGCCCAAGCCGAATGCGTTGATACTTGTTAACGGTAGAGAAATTAGCGTGCTGAACGGGTTAGAGACTAAAGTGAAGGACGGCGACGAAGTAGTTTTCATTCCAGTTGTGCATGGTGGCTAAATCTGCTGGCTAATTTCCCAAATGAAAATCTATCAACGTCGTAAAACTTAATACCGCTATTAAAGCAATGTATGTTGGGGATTAGATTGAGCAAAGCAGTTCTGGTAACTCCAGTGTACCTGTCGATTGCTTGGGCTTTAATGATTAGCTATCAACTCTTTACTGAATCAGCAGTTACTACTGTATTGACAAGCATCAAATCGATAGCGCCTTCATTAGGTATATGGTTAGTAGACAAACAAGGCGTGATTATTTTCGTCTACGCTTTTGCATGGGTTTTTGTTTTGTCATCAGTTATCCCTTCAAAAATTCTGGGTAAAGAACGCAGTGTCCTTGTTCAGTTTGTAGTCTGCTTATCTTTGACTCTTTCCGCGTTCTTACTCTTAGATATCTTGAAGAGCTCCTTTGGAACTGTTATTGACCAGTTGTTCAGTTTTGCATATTTACTTGATAATCCCATATTAGCGGTACTCTACTTAACGATACCCTACGTCTTGATGTTTTCACTTGACTTAAAAACCAGAAACAGCAACAAACGTGAGAAACAACGCATAGCAAACCTCACAGAAAACTACTTACAAAACGCTGAAAGAGCAGACCACCAAAAATAGAGAAGCGAAACACTCTTGCCACCAGCTAAAATAGTGACTCTGACCACCGATTTTGGGTTAACCGATCCGTACGTCGCAGAAATGAAAGGCACAATCCTTGGCATTTGCCCAAACGCCCAAATAGTTGACGTAACCCACAACGTGGAAAAATTCAGCATACGAATGGGCGCGTACATGCTGGCTTCAGCAGCACCCTACTTCCCCCAAGGCACTGTTCACGTGGCTGTCGTGGACCCTAGCGTTGGCACCCAAAGACGCCCCATAATAGTGCAAACCGAACGTAGCGTTTTTGTTGGACCCGACAATGGCGTGTTACTTTTGGCAGCTGAAGCGCAAGGCATTAAACGCATGTACAAAATAGAGAGCCGAAAGTTTATGTTGCCTCACGTTTCCAGCACCTTCCATGGGCGAGACGTTTTTGCTCCTGTCGCAGCCCACATTGCAAACGGTGTGGCTTTGGAAGAGTTTGGTCCCGAAGTTACCGATGTTATAGAACCCTCGTTCGCCAAGGTTACCCGAAACAAAGACGACTTGGTTGGCGAGGTTCTGCATGTGGATGGCTTCGGAAACATAATCACGAACATCCGCACAAAAGACCTAGAACACATCAAAGAACGCACAATGCAAGCAGAGCTGCCAAACGCAAAACTGCACCTGAAGCTTGCCAAAACCTACGCGGAAGCCAAACCAAAGGAACCTTTAGCACTCATCGGAAGCCACAACTACCTTGAAATAGCCCTCAACCAAGGCAGCGCAGCCGCCACATTCCAAACAAAAGTTGGAGACAAAATCTCAATATCCCCCGCCAAGCTTCTTTTTGAAGGATAAACAAAAAAGCGCCTTCACCAGAACATACAGTCAATGACCAAGTACTACGCGTTGGCGGTAACCACAAAATACTGGAAACCCCAAACAGACTACCTAAACGAAATCGTTTACGCAGCGAAAAACAGGGTTAAAGACGGCGATTTCGTGGTGGTTTCCGAGAAGGCAATTTCAACCGCACGCAACAACATAATCGACGAAAACAACTTCAGCCCCAGCGCCAACGCAAAGTTCCTCGCCACGTTTTGGATGCACTATGTGTGGGGGTATTTTCTGGGGGTGCTTTGTCATTTCGGGCAGAGGCTTTTGCGTAGGCTCAGAGAGTACCCTGTTGAAGCGGGAAGCCGCCACAAACAAGCCTCCTTACAGTATGCGGGGTTGTTGCAGGCTTTGATGTTTGGCTCCGAAGGCGGCATAGACGGGTCAAACTTGCCCTACTCTTACATGAGCTTGCCTTTGAGTAACGCGCAAGCAGTCGCTGAGCAAATTCGCCTGCACATCCAGAACAGGATAGGCAAGAAGGTTACGGTGTTGATTGTGGACACGGACAAAACCTATAGTTTTCGGAATTTTCATTTCACGCCCCGACCCAAACCCCTGAAGGGCATCCGTTCCCATGGAGGAGTCATATCATACGTGTTGGGTAAACTGTTTAACCTTCGACGGAGACCTACTCCGCTTGCGGTTGCTGGAAGCCAACTGGCTGCCGAGGCAGCTTTAACAATTGCCAACATTGCAGACAGGGCAAGAGGTCCAGGGTCAGGTGCTACGGTGTGGGATATGGCTGCGCGCTTCAAAGTTTCCACAACCGAAGTAAGCTGGAGCATGCTTGCCCAAGTCAAACATAAACCCGTAGTTATTGTGCGAAGGGCACATGTTTTCGGAGAAACACAAACACAACGTAATCGTTAGAATTACTGCACAGCGTTATTATAGGGGTTTTTTAAACAGTAAAACATAAAATATAGTAGATTAATTCTAACCGAAAACGCAGGGGTTATAGACTATGGAAGCAAACATAAAGAAGTTAGACGTGTTCTTCAATCCGCGCTCTGTCGCGGTTATAGGTGCCACCAAAAAAGTAGACAAGGCAGGGCACGTTATCTTCAAGAACTTTGCTGCCAACAAGATGCGCCGCGTTTTCAAAGGTGAACTGTACCCAGTTAACCCGAATGAAGACTCCATTTTAGGCTTCAAATGTTACCATTCCATAACGGGCATCCCTGAACCAGTAGACCTTATAGTGATTATTGTTCCAGCAAAGATCGTGCCCGAAATCATGCAGGAAGCCGTCGCAAAAAAGGTCAAAACCGCCATTATAATTAGCTCTGGCTTCCGAGAAGTGGGAAACTCTGAGCTTGAAGAACAAGTGGTGAACATAGCCAAACAAGGCAACATCCGTCTGCTTGGACCCAACTGCCTAGGCGTTTTCTACGCGAAAACAGGCGTTGATACACTATTTCTTCCAGAAACCAAAGTTCTCACCACAGGCGACGAGGTTGTTGCTACGCCCCGACCTTTGGCTGGAAATATAGCTATGATTACGCAAAGTGGCGCCTTCGGCGTTGCAGCCTTGGACTACTTGACTGGACGCCAAATGGGCATCAGCAAATTCGTCAGCTTCGGCAACAAATGCGACGTGACCGAATCAGACATCATACACTATCTTCTGCATGACAAAGAAACCAAAGTTATTCTCGCCTATCTAGAAGACATCAAATACGGGCGAGAATTCGTCAAAATAACCCGAAAAGTAACCATGAAAAAACCCGTTGTCGTAATAAAATCGGGCAAAAGCTCAGCAGGCGCCAGAGCAGCAGCCTCGCACACGGGCGCCATTGCGGGGTCCGACAAAATCTACGATGCCGCGTTCGAGCAGGCAGGGGTAATAAGAGCCCGAGACATGGAAGAGTTCTTCGACGTAGGCAAAGCCTTAGCGATGCAGCCGCCTGCCTTGGGAAAGAACATTGGCATACTCACGGACGCTGGTGGACCTGGGGTCATGACTGTGGATGAGTGTGAAATTCAAGGGCTTACTGTGGAGCATTTTTCTGAAGAAACCAGCCAAAAGTTCCAGAAACTCAAAGAACAAGGCACCATACTCAAAATCGCTGCCACCTCTAACCCTGTGGATCTTACGGGTTCAGTTACTGATGAAATGTTTGAAATCGCTGCGGACATCATGTTCCAAGACAAAGATATCTGCGGCATAATCCTGCTGGGGCTGCATCACATGCCTGGGTTGCGTGAAAGGTACATAGACGGCGTTGTGGAAATTTCCAAGAAATATCGTAAGCCTATAGTTATGTGTGACATCGGCGAAACGGAAATGGCGCTGTACACCCGTAGCAGATTCGACAAGTTAGGCATCCCCTCGTATTCTTCTCCTGAAGATGCCGCGCGGTCCATGAGAGCCCTTGTTGCTTATGGGGCGTATTTGCAGAAGAACGGCTGTTTGGAGCAGTATATTGAAGATTTCCTGCGCAATACACGTAAAGCGTAGCTGTACCTAAAAGTATACGGTGACTGCGACTGCGTCTCCATCGTTGAGGTGGAGAAACTCGCGCAAATCCACAGCGGCGATGATTTCTAAGAGATTTTTTGGGTAATCCTCAATTTGGGGTATGACGATGCTGCATTCTGTTTCGCCTATGGCTGCCCTGAAAAGTAATCCGATGCAGTAGCCTTCAGCAGGCCGAATCTTCGCGCCTGTTGTCTCTAAAAGTTTTCTGTGTTTTACGCTTTCACCTGAAAGCTTCAGGTTCAAAGTTCCCAAATACGGGGTGAAGCCAAGTTTTTCCTCAATTTGCTGCTTGACCCACGGGAGCGCGAGGTATTTTTTGCCGTTGCCTTGGCCAGAAATGATTTTGCCGTCCAGCGTCAGGGTGTTTGACATGCCGTGGGCACTATTTTTGTTCTTTGAGCCACTGGGCAACTTTTCGTAGCATATCATTAGCGGATATGTCGATGACTGGAACAATCATCCTCTCTTTTGTCTCTATGGTGGTTTCATATTTTGGCATGAGCGCGTAGCCTACGAAGGTCCAGAAGACCTTGCCACTCTCTATAAGCATCCGGGCAACCGCCGCGTTTGACGGGGGCAGGGGGAAATACAGGAAAACTACGCCTTCAGCCCAGTACAAGCCTGCCAGTTTGCCGCCTGCGATGACGGAGGTGAACCGTGCCATGTCGTCGGGTGTTGGGAAGCGGGTTTGTTCCATGATGACGATTTCTTTGAAAGGTTCATATTTTATGGATACGTCGCTTTTGCTCATACACTCATCGCCTTCTAGGCTAATTTGGAGTGTGCTCCCTTTTAACTTTGCCATGTGTCACTCCTAACAAAATCTTTACCGCTGTTCTGCAAGAGAGTTACCTATTGGTGGGGCACTTCGAAATTGTGGGAAAAAAGTTAAATGTGTGGGGCACTCTATCTAAAGTGGGAAAAGCGATGAGTGAGACCACTGCGAAATTAGATGATAAAGGGCGCGTCAGAATTCCAAAGCGCATTAGAGAAGCCGCCAAGCTCAAAGGAGGAAGCTACGTCAACATCAAAGCAAGAGGAAAAACCATAATCATTGAACCTGCTGAACCCGTAGCTGACAAGTACTATGGCGCCTTCAAAGTTGACAAATGGCCCGAGGACATGGATGAGTTCATTGGGGAGGTAATGCAGAAATGGTGGAGCCACCGCGGTACGTAGATGTCAACATATTCGTGTACTGGCTGGGCAAGCATCCGAAATTCGGTGAAACCGCATACGAATGGGTGCAGAAAATTGAAAAGACCACACGTAAGGAGTATGTTACTTCAAGCTTGACAGTATACGAGACTTTAGTGATAATGGCGGGGTTGGCAGGTAAAAACCTTAAAGACAAAACTTTCGTGGAAATGGTCGTTAACTCCTTAATGCGCATGAAAGGTTTAACAATTGAACCCCTCAAACCTGAAGACTTCACCTGTGCAGCAGACTTGATGAACAACTACAAAATTGATTATGAAGACGCATTGCACTTAGCCGTTGCAATGAGAGTGGACGCACAAGAAATAATTTCAAACGACAAAGACTTCGACACCGCCCCCATAAAAAGAACCATTTAGTATTCTGTCTCAAGCGTTAATCGTCGGAAAGCACTGCTGCGAACACTGTAATTCAGTATGTAGCCGAGTTTCTAACAAGGAAAAAGTTATAGCACAGACAAACGTAAGCCATCAGCAACAGAAGGTTAACATATTGCCTGAAATCCGCGTAGCACTCGTAGGCGTGGGCAACAGCGCATCTGCCCTCACACAAGGAACACAATACTACAAGAACGCCAAAGAAGACACCACCGTGCCAGGGCTCATGCATGTGAACTTTGGCGGGTACCACATACGCGACATAAGATTTGTTGCTGCGTTTGAGGTTAACAAAGACAAAATCGGCAAAGACCTCTCCGAAGCCATCTTCACCGCGCCCAACTGCTGCGAAAAATTCGCTGAAGTCCCCAACTTAGGCGTGAAGGTTTCTCCTGCACCGATTTTGGATGGTGTGGCGCCGCACATGCGAGAGACCTTTAACGTTTACGATGACAGCAAATATGACCAAGCAAACGTGGTGAAAGTTCTCAAAGCAGCAAAAGCTCAGGTTCTGGTTAATTATTTGCCTGTTGGAAGCCACGACGCCACACGTTTTTACGCTCAAGCTGCCATAGACGCTGGATGCGCCTTCGTAAACTGCATGCCTGAATTCATCGCTTCAGACAAAACGCAGGCGTGGAGTAAAAAGTTTGAAGCCGCAGGTCTTCCAGTGCTTGGCGACGACATCAAAAGTCAAGTGGGCGCCACAATTCTGCACCGCAACCTCGTGCGGCTATGCCTAGACCGAGGCGTCATCGTAGATGAAACTTACCAGTTGAATCTTGGCGGAGACACAGACTTTCAGAACATGACCGTGGAAAACAGACTCACATCCAAGCGCATCAGCAAAACTGAAGCTGTCACAAGCTTGGTTCCGTACGATTTGCCGACTAGGATTGGGCCGTCGGATTATGTGCCGTTTTTGAAGAACAAGAAAATCTGCTACATCTCCCTAAAAGCCCGTAAATTTGGCGACCGCCCCATAAACATAAGCGTCAAACTCGAAGTAGAAGATTCACCGAACAGTGCAGGCGTCGTCATAGATTTGATACGTTGTGCCAAGATTGCTTTGGACCGCAAAATATCTGGTGCCCTGCTGAGCATGTCCTCATACGCATTCAAACACCCGCCCATCCAAGTGCCTGATTCACAGGCAAAACAGTGGACCGAAGAGTTCATCGCAGGCAAACGAGAACGCTAAGCCGTTTTCCTCTTCTTTTCGTGAAGACTTTTAAGAGCCGAAGCCTTCCAGAGTATTTACTAGTAAAAAGGTGCACAAAAAATGGTACAAGTAGAAGGATATGATGTGCCTGAAGGACTTTACTACTCAAAAGATTTTGAATGGGTTAAAGTTGAAGGCGACAAAGTACGCATAGGCTTAACCGACTACGCCCAGAAATCCCTGCGCGAGATTGTCTACGCAGAACTACCGAGCGCTGGCGGCGAAGTCAAACAGAATGATCCGTATGGGACTGTGGAGTCTGTTAAAGCTGTTTCTGACCTCATCGCCCCGATTAGCGGAACCATCGAGGAAGTCAACGCTGAAGTTTCGTCCAAGCCAGAGTTGCTCAACGAGGCTCCCTTCGTGAATGGCTGGGTGCTTGTGGTGAAACCCGCAAACTTGCAAGCAGAACTTGCTAACCTTATGGACTTCGATGCGGCTGTTGAGTGGCACAAAGCTCAAGCGCAATCTAAATGAAGGCAACCGTAATGGTTAGGCGCATAATTGTTGTTGGAGCTAACGCTTCAGGTGTAGAAGCTGCTTCGGCTGCGCGTAAAAAGGACCGCACGGCTGAAATTACCCTGATAAATCAAGAGACGAACTCAGGTTATTCGCGTTGTGGGTTGCCCTTCGTTATAGGCGGACACATAGCGGACTTCAAGAATCTGATTGTTTACCCACCCGCTTACTTCCAGATGCTCAAGTTGACGTTGAAGACTGAGACAAAAGTTACGGCTGTAAACACCAAAGAGAAAACGGTCACGGCGGTCGATAAGGCAGGTGTTGCTGAAACGCTGCAGTATGACAGCCTTGTGCTGGCGACGGGTGCTGACGCGTTCATGCCGCCCATCAAAGGCAGGGAAAAGCAGGGCATCCTCAGTCTCCGCTCCATCGAAGACGGCGAAAAAATCCGCCAAGCAGTCCAGAGTGGCGCCAAATCCGCTGTCATCATGGGTGCGGGTTTGATTGGGCTTGAAGTAGGCGTTGCTTTAATTGAGAAGGGCTTGAAAGTTACCATAGTTGAAATGTTGCCTCAGATTTTGCCCGCGATGCTTGATGCTGACATGGCGAAGCTGGTTCAGGAGCACCTGCAGGAAAAAGGCATGACCATACTCACAGGCAAAGGCGTCGAAGAATTCTTGGGCGAAGACAAGGTTACGGCGATTATGGCTGGCGGAGAAAAAATTGAAGCTGACCTGTTCATCAGCGCTTTCGGTGTGAGGGCGAACACGAAGCTTGCGGTTGACGCTGGCATACCCCTCGGTGAGACACGCGCCATAAAGACTAATGGGCGCATGGAAACTGACGTGAAGGATGTTTACGCGGTTGGCGACTGCGCTGAAGGTCCTAACCTGATTACTCACAAGCCGATGTGTCCGCAGTTGGGAACCATCGCGGTGCGCATGGGTAAAGTGGCTGGGGCAAACGCTGCAGGCGACTACGCACAGTTCACAGGCATCTTAGCTTCAGCGGTCACTAGGCTGTTTGAGATAGAGGCAGGCGTAACAGGCTTAACCGAAGCATCCGCAGCGAAGAACCGCGTTGAAGTTGTGGTTGGCGCCATCAGCTCCAAGACCAAAGCGGATTACTACCCAACAGCGAAGCCCATAAAAGTCAAGCTTGTTGTGGAAAAGGAATCGCAACGCATAGTTGGCGCACAAGTAGTTGGCGGAGAAGAAGTCACCCAACGCATAAACGCCCTATCCTTCGCCATCCAAAAACAAATGACCGTGCGCGACTTAGCCAAAGCAGACACCGCATATGCGCCGCCGCTGAACGAGACATGGGACCCGATGGTTCTGGCAGCAGAAATGGTTCTCATGAGACTACGCTAAAAACACTTCCTCTTCTTTTCTTCTTATTTTTTATCTTCGAAGCAACGTTCTCAGGTGTGCACACACTAGAATATTTAGAACAGCATTTTGTCCCTTTATCTAAGGGAGGGGGTACCCGCAAGAGCGCGAGGTTTGCGGGCAGTGAAGAATTAGTGAAGCAGTAGTTTAATTGGTAGTTGTTTCTATTTATAGAGGGGGGTATAGTCTGCAGAGAGCAGCAGAGCACACCCAAAAATATGCCACCCGCAAGTACATTTTGCTTGAAAAGCGAAAAAAGTATAAGAGGGTGCTTGTTTTCATTATGGAGTCTGGTAGTGATAAACGTGAACGTTCCCAAAGAAGTAACTACGTACTGTCCAAAATGTAAAACTCACAAAGCTCACGCAGTCTCCCTATACAAAGCAGGAAAACGCAGAGCCCTAGCCAAAGGCGAACGCCACCACGCACGCGAAAAAGAAGGCTACGGCGGACAAGGCTTCCCTCTGCAAAAAGAATTCGCCAAAACCACCAAAAAACAAACCCTCCGCCTCAAATGCAAAACCTGCAACTACATGAGACACAAAGACGGTATACGCCTGCGAAAACTAGTAATCGGATAAAACTAACAGGAGAAAAAAGAAACATGAGCGAATGGAACAAACTCGTCCCCAAACCAAGCAGCACTTTCCTACGGGTAAAATGCCCAAAATGCGGTAACGAACAACTCGTCTTCAGCAACGCAGTGAACATCGTTACCTGCAACGTGTGCAGCGTCGTCCTCGCCGAACCAAGTGGCGGAAAAGCAAAAATAAAAGGCGACATACAAGCAGTCTTGGAATAAGCGGGAAGCGCAAAAGTAATGGCGGAAAGCAAGCCCCAACAGCCAGAAGTCGGCGACTTAGTAATTGCCACAATAGAACCCGTCACCAACTATGGCACCTACACCAAACAAGGCTTACTCCACACCTCCAAAACCTCACTCTTTTAGAAGGGAAAAACACTGGTTTGGTTATTACGCCAATGCGAAAAATGCAACAACTACACATTAAAAACAGACACCTGCCCACACTGCGGCGGACCCGTCCACAGCCCTCACCCCGCAAAGTATTCCCCTGACGACAAATACATGAAATACCGATTAGCCCAAAGAAAGGAACAATTAACAAAATGAAAGCCACCTACATCAAAGAAATCGCCAAAATCGAAGCAAACAACCCAGTCCTCATCGAAGGATTACCCGGTTTGGGACTAGTCGGCAAAATCGCCATCCGCTACCTCATCAAACAACTGAAAGCCCAAAAATTCGCCTACCTATACTCACCGCACTTTCCTTACTTTGTTCTTGTTAACAAAAAAGGCAACGTTAGGCTCCTGCGCGGAGCATTCTACTACGTGAAAAACACCGCTGGACCCAACGACCTCATCTTCTTCACCGGCGACAGCCAATCTCAAACCATTGAAGGACAATACGAAATCGCCGACTGCATGATAGACTTTAGCAAAAAACACAAAGTAAAAACCATCGTAACCATCGGCGGATACCGCATGGAAGCCAAAGACAAACCCAAAGTCATCGTCGCAGGCACAAACCAAGAAATCCTCAACCAAGCCCTCAACGCAGGCTCAACCGTGAGCCCCTCAGGAAGCCCCATAGTCGGCACCGCAGGCTTAATCCTCGGCTTAGCCCGCTTCCAAAAAATCAACGCCCTCTGCCTTTTAGGTGAAACACGCGGTTACCTACCTGACCCATTAGCTTCAAGAAGCGTTCTGGAAGTTCTAAAAAACATGTTCAGCTTCAACCTTGACCTTGCCGGCTTAGACGAAGACATCGTAAAAGCGGATAAGATGGTGACGCGACTGCAGAAGATTGAAGAGACCAGAGTTTTGCAGGCTGAAGAAACCCGCAAAGAAGAAGATAAAAAAACTACTTACATCTCTTAAGCCCTAACGAATTCTTCCTCTATTCTTTTCACTGTTTTCTCTGCGGCTTTTCCGTCTCCAAAAGGCGACTCATTAGGCAATTCTTTTTTGTTTTCCACAGCCGCCTTTATAGCGGCTAAGATTTCCTGCTTTCCCGTTCCTACAACTTTCGCGAATCCTGCTTCAACCGCTTCCTGCCTCTCAGTTGAGAGCCGAATCACCAAAACAGGTTTCCGTATTGCTGGCGCAGTAGCTTCCTCTTGGATTCCACCAGAATCAGTCACCAGCAACTCGCATTTTTTCATCAGAACCAAAAAGTCCAAGTAGCCTAATGGTGGAAGAACCTGAACTTTTTTGCACTTCTTGATTTGGGTGTAAAGTCCGTTTTGGCGTAGCCGTTTTTTGGTGCGCGGATGCATCGGGTAAACCACAGGCACAGGCGACTCAGCAAACGCCTCTATGAAATTCTTCAGGACTGCAAGGTCATCCACGTTTTCTGCCCTGTGTGCTGTAGCCAAAACAAACCTGTCAAACCGGATTTCTTTTAGTATCTTTGATTTCTTTTCTGCTATTGGCAGGTGCTGGTTTACTGCGTCTATAACGGTGTTGCCTGTGACGAAGATTTTGCCCCAAACACTCTCTCGCTTCAAATTTGCCTCTGCCGTCTTGGTTGGAGCAAACAGAAACGTGGAAACGTGGTCTGTTAAGCGCCTGTTATGTTCCTCAGGCATCCGTAGGTCAAAACTTCTCAAACCCGCCTCAACATGCCCCACTGGAACTCCACGCTTGTTCGCTGCTATGGCGGATGCCAAAACCGTGTTCGTGTCACCTTCCACCAGAACAATTGAGGGCTGTTTTTCTTTTACCAGTTTATCCATGTGGGTGATGATACGTGCCATCTGCGTGTTGGGTGATGCCCCTTTGAGTTTGAACGAGAAATCTGGCGCTGGAAGTTCAAGGTCTTCGATAAATTTCTGCGCCATATCATAGTCGTAGTGTTGCCCGCAGTGAACAAAGAAAGTTGGGAGTTTGCGTTTGCGCAGCGCCCTGAGGACGGGCGCCATTTTTATGATTTCAGGTCTGGTGCCTGTAACCACCATTACGGGTTTCATGTGTATGTTTCTCCAGTAGGTGATTGTGCTTTACCTTTATGGTTTAGGTTTTCTTTAAGCGCCCTTCACCAGGCTCGTACAATGTGCCTTCTTTCAGCAGTTGCCCAATCATCCGTTCAATTTCAGACCGCGACAGCTTATGCTTTGACTCCAGCTCGGACACAAGGGCATCTCTTTCAACAGTGCCGGTTTCCTTCTCCATCTCTATTACTGTTGAGAGCACTACTTGGAGTTTGTCTCGCACGCTTTTTGGTCTGCCCGTCATGATGAGGTCGATGTCCATCTTGTAGGAGGACATGTCGATGCCCACTTCCTCCAGTGACCGTTTCATGATGGTGATGGCGGCTTCTGCGTCTTCGCCTGTGACTTCTTTTCTTAGAGCTGCGCGTGCTCGGGCTTCAGCTATACGGACTAGAGATTCAAGTTGACGTGCTGTAATCGCAACAGGGGAACCTTCGGATTCGCTTGCCGCACGCATGGCTAGGTAGAATTCGCGCAGACGATTTAGTGCCTCGTCGTTCAGTTCAGGTTTGAAGGTTTTGGCGTAGCTTATGTATTTGCGCAGAAGTTCAGCATCTACTGGGGCTTCAACTGGGCTTCTGCCTTTTCGGTGGATTTCTAGGATGTGCTGGGACATTTTGCTGTCTGCTTCTTTGTTGGGGACATCGCGCAGCACGAAGATGATGTCGAATCTGGAGAGGATGGTTACGGGTAGGCTGATGTTTTCTGCAACGGTTCGGTGGGGTTCATATCTGCCCAAGGCAGGGTTGGCTGCGGCTAGAACAGCTGTGCGTGCGTTCAGGGTGGCGACTATGCCTCCTTTGGCGACGGAGACTGTGTGTTGTTCCATGGCTTCGTGGATGGCAACGCGGTCTTCGGGGCGCATTTTGTCCATTTCGTCGATGCATGCTATGCCTTTGTCTGCGAGGACAAGTGCGCCTGCTTCGAGGCTCATGGAGCCGCCTTTTTCGCGGATGACTGCTGCTGTGAGGCCTGCGGCGGTTGTTCCTCTGCCTGAGGTGTAAAGGCCTCTTGGTGCGATTCTTGCTACGTACTGTAGGAGTTGTGATTTGGCTGTGCCTGGGTCTCCGATGATGAGGGCGTTCATTTCGCCTCTGACGTTGACGTCTGGGAGGGTTTTGGAGACTCCTCCAAAGAGCAGGTACAGGATGGCTTCTTTGATGTGGTCGTAACCGTAGATGGAGGGTGCGATGGAGCTTACGAGTTTGCGGTGGACTTGTGGGTCTTTTGCGAGGGCAAAGATTTTTTCTTCTTCTTCGGGTGTGGGGGGTGAGCTTTCGGGTTCTTTGCCTAAAACTTCGATGCTGTTGGCGTCTAGTTGAAGTATGAAGGTGCGGAGTTTTCCGATGCCTGGTCGGGAGGGCGCAAAAGCTTGCACTATGCCTACGATGGAGACGTGGTCTCCTGGTCTGGCGACGTCGACTACTTCGTCGCCGATGAGTTTTGCGGCTAGGGTTCTTGGGAGTTGTCCTGGTGGCAGATCTTCAGGGCGTTCTTGTAGCCGCAGGTCTTGTGAGTCTATGAAGGTGGATTCTTCTTGTATGAATTCGAATGGGCCATCTTTTCCGCAGTCTGGTCCTGCGCAGACTTGGGGTGCTTTGAGAAATTGGCCTTTTTGTTCGACTTGGTTTTGGGTTCCGCATCTTTTGCATTTGAAGGTGGCGTTCATGACCATGGGTCTGACGGGTGTGGCTCGTACGACTATGGCTTCTATGAGGACTAGTTTACCCATTTGTTTGCTGCCTAGTTTGCGGAGTTGTTCGTGGCCTAGGAGGTGGGTGATGCGGACGGTGATTTTTTCTATTTTTTGGGCGTATTCGTTGTCTTCGATGCCTAGTTGTGCGTATGCTGCGTTGTTGGCGTGTTGGAGGTATTGTTCGGGTTTGTCTAGGAGGATTTCGGCTAGTTTTTGGTCGAAGCCGAAGAGTTCTTCGAAGTCCACAGTTATGGATTCTTTGCCTTGGATGGCCATTTGGCTGATTTTTTGGCGGTACTTCTCTTTTTTGAAGAATTCTAAGAAGCGTTCTTGTGGGTCTATGGTTTCTTGGGTTCGGGCCATGTTTTTCACTCTTCGTTGTCATGTTGGAGGATGCGGTTTCTCCAGTTGTGGATTATTTTTGCGAGTTGGTCAAAGATGAGTCTTTCTTCGTAGGTGAGTTTTTTTACTGTTTGGTCGCTTTGGGTTGGTCCTGAGGCGAGAGTGACGATTTTTTTGAGTCTGGAGTTTACGATGTCGCCTGTGAGGTGTTTTATTTTTTGGTAGTCTTGGACTTTGGTTGGTTCGGGTTGTTTGGTGATTTGGTTTTTTGCGTCTTTGAGGTATCTGCGGAGTTTGGGGTAGAAGTCTTCTGGGAGTTCGCTGATTTGTCCTGCTGCTTGGACGCGTTCTTTCCATTGGACTTTGTAGAGTTTGGTGGCGTCTAGGATGTCGTCTTCGCGGAAGTGTGCCATTCCTGCTTCGGTGAGTTCTTTGGCTATCCAGTAGTAGATTTCGTATTCGTTGCCTTCTTCGAGGGGTCCAATGTTTAAGCCTGCGAGTTTGATTTGGGGGTGGTTTCTGTTGGCTACGATTTTTGCTGGTGTGTTTTCGAAGCGAAAATCTATGTTTTCCAGTTTTGGCGGCACTTCTCTTCCCTCAGTAAACGTTAGCTTGTGAGGTTGAACAGTATAGGCGGAACGGTTAAAAGTATTTGGATAAAAAAAATAGCGCAAAACTGTGGTGTAGCGGTGTGTCTTTTGTGCTGTTTTTTGGCTAATCCCCCATTATATGTAGAATCTATGGGTTCTGTATGGTGTTTGTTTTTTTTGTTTAGATGTAGTTGTAGTTTGGTTGCTATACACATCTACTTCTTAGGCTTTGAGCGGGGGGTTGGGTTTTGTTTTTGGGGTTTGGTTTGGGCGCTGTTTGGTTGTGCCTTGGTTGTGCAGACAGTAACAAGTAGATACGTTCGCGATGCTATTTTAGGGGTACAGAACAACCTAAAGAACTCGTTTGCACGATTTCATGAGAGCTTCCAGTTTAGGGTTATTGCAGCCTGTGTAGATGATTTTTTTCCTGTCAAAAGCGATTTTTTGCAGTCAGTCAAAAATTTGGTCAGAGTCCTTTGTCTTCCATTCTTCTTACATTGTTCATCTCAAGTCTTTTTTTTTGGAATGGCTCCTCTGTCTGCTAGACGGTGATGAACAGGGCATAAAACAATTAAATTATCGTCTCTATTTGTTCCTCCGTCTTCTCTTGGAACAATATGATGAACATCTAATGCGATGTTTTCTTTACAATTGGGGTAACAACAAATCGTTCCAACTCTATGAATAATTCTTTCTGTTTCATCATGCGACAAAGGTGAGGCTTTTACACAAGAGGCTTCTTTTTTCGCTGTCTTTTCTACAGATGTTTTCTGTGTAGATTGGCCGCTTTTTACTAATTTAATACTGTTGCGAATATCATCGTCACGAATAATCGCTTTTCGCAAATCTCGAAACAATTTTTCATCCACTTTTCCAGTACAAAGGAACAAACCCTTGTCGCTACTATCAAAATTCTTTTCTTCATAGAATTTCACGTAATCCTTAAAGCACTCACGAAGGTCATCGGTAGTTGCATCTCCATCAACATAGTATATGTATACACCTTCATCAATCCCAAAAAAACCGCCCTTTTTGTTGATGAAGGTTCTGAGACCGTACTTTAAGGTTCTTTTCTGTTCAACTTTGTAGCCTCTCTTTTCGTACTTCAAAGTTTCCTTTTCAAGTGGATTCATCGAAGTCATCCATTAATTATTATACGCTTTTCTTTTTAAAGTTTAACCGTGAAAAATTTTTACCTATGTTATGTGTATTAATTTGCCAAATACAACTGAAAGGGGCGTCATTTGAATGAGAAATTAGAGTTGTTATGGCCATAGTCCCAGGGTTTTTATGGCGCTAGCAACTCTCCCCACACCCAGCATGAGCGCGGCGGTTCGCATGTCGCTCTCTTCTTCCTGTGACAACGAGTACACGTCGTTGAACGCCTTAGTCATCTTCGTTTCCAGCTTCCCATTCACCTTCTCCAGCGTCCAGTGCTCACGGGTCAGGTTTTGCACCCACTCAAAATAGCTCACGGTTACGCCACCGCAGTTGGCAAGTATGTCAGGAATCAGGCAGATGTTTTTCTCGTGGAGGATTCTGTCGGCTTCGGGTGTGGTGGGTCCGTTGGCGGCTTCGGCGACCATGCGGGCTTGGATTTTGTCGGCGTTTTTCTGGGTTATCTGGTTTTGTAGGGCGGCGGGGATGAGTATGTCGCATTTGGCTTCGATGAGTTCTTCGTTGGTTATGTTTTTGCAGCCTTTAAAGTTCTGCACGGACCCCGTTTTTTCTTTGTGAGCTAAAACGGCATCAGGATTCAAACCTTTCTGGCAGTAGATTCCGCCTGAGGAGTCGCTGACGGCAACGACTTTGCAGCCTAACCCATGCGCTGCCTGCGCCGCGTGAAAACCCACATTGCCAAAACCCTGAATTGCGACCTCTGCGTTCTTGAGCTTCAAATCAATGTTTGCCGCGGCTTCTTTTACGCAGTGAATTACGCCTTTGCCTGTAGCTTCGGTTCTGCCTTCGGAGCCGCCTATTTCCACTGGTTTGCCTGTGACGCATTCGGGTATGCTGTAGCCTTTGAGTTGGCTGTAGGTGTCCATTATCCACGCCATGGTCTGCGCGTCAGTGTACATGTCGGGCGCGGGTATGTCGCGGTGAGGACCAAGGTACTCCACGATGAGGCTGACGTATCGACGGGTTAAACGTTCCAGTTCGCCTTTGCTCAACTTTTTCGAGTCAACACAAATGCCGCCTTTAGCTCCACCATAAGGAATATCCGCTATGGAGCACTTCCACGTCATAAGCATGGCAAGCGCCGTCACCTCATCCATAGTAATGTTCGGGTAAAACCGAATGCCGCCTTTGAAGGGACCACGCACATCCCAATGCTGCACCCGTATACCCCTAAAAACACCCACCGTACAGTTATCCATCCTGATGTCCACGCTGACTAGTATGGAGCGTTTAGGCTGGCTCAAAATCTTGTGAATCCCAGAATCCAAATTCAACTTTTTGGCTGCAAGCTTAAGCTGCGCCTGCGCCACCGTTAACGGAGTATGTTCGGGTGCCATAAAACTGCCTCTTAAAAGATAACTATGTAGGCGCTGGAAGATAATTTAAGAATTACCCTCAACCGCCACAGCAGCGTTAAGCCTTCGTAGAGGAATCCCACAGAAACTGGAAGTACTCACGGGCAAACCCAACCAAACCCACATGATTACTCCAAATAACCAAGCTGGGTTTTTCTTCGCCCAAAAACAGCATAGCCTCTTTCCCATCCGCGATGACTCCGCCGCCGAACATATGTTCTCTTGCTCGTAACTCGTTTACGCCTGCAACTTTTTTGAGAAACTGCCACTCGTCACTTTTACCCGCCACCATAAGCTTAATCGTCACAGTCTTCTTCAAACCCGAAAGCATCTGGTCCGCAGACGCAATTATGGGTCTGGCAAAGATAGGCGCGGCAATCATAATCTCCTTGTTAGCCTTCTTAAGAACCTCCTCCAACTTCGCCACAACCGCCTGCTGACCATGCAAAATCAAAATGTCAGGACGCTCAACCAACTCCCGCTTCTCATAAAGCGGCTGCAACGCTTCACTCACCATCTGCTCCCAACCCAAAAACTTATCCTCAAGCCGATGCTTCGTAAACGCCGACGCCTCAAGCGGAGAAACAGGATAATACTTGAAAGGACGACTCTCAGAACTCTTAACCCAGCCTTTCTCTTTAAGCGAATTCAAAACCTCGTAAATTTTGCTGTACGGCACTTTCGCTTCACGGCTTATCTCCATAGCAGTTATCTGCCCAGTCTCAAGCAACACCACATAAGCGTCAACTTCGTACGCGTTCAAACCCATCTCGCGCAGCATTTCCCTAGTGCTCTCATTTATCGACAAACACGTTCCCCCTGATTCACCGTAGTAAACGTTTGGAAACCTTATTATTTAATACATTTGCTCCTTCTATCAAACGTTAACATCACCTAGTGATAATCATGAAAGTAATTAAAAACACAAGAAGTATCTGCCCCGAATGCCTCAAAGCTTTAGACGCCACCATATACGAGGACGAGGGCAAAGTTTTCATCAAAAAAGAATGTCCCGAGCACGGAGCTTACCAAGAACTTTACTGGTCCGACTATGACCAATACATGAGGGCGGAGAAATTCCGATGCGACGGCGACGGGATAGAAAACCCTCGTACCCAGAAAGTTAACGGTTGCCCGCTTGACTGCGGCATCTGCCCCGAACACAAATCACACACCGCGCTTGCCATAATCGACATCACCAACAGATGCAACCTCAAATGCCCAGTCTGCTTCGCCAACGCCTCAGCCGCAGGATACGTATACGAACCCACCAAAGAACAAGTCACAGGCATGCTAGAGAACCTGCGCGCAACCAAACCTGTCCCAGCCACGGCGTTGCAGTTCTCAGGCGGCGAACCCACCATCCGCAACGAGCTAATTGATTTTGTTCACAAAGCCAAAGAACTCGGTTTCCGCCACGTAGAAGTCAACACCAACGGCGTTCGCATCTCGCAAGATGTAGAGTACGCGAAAAAACTCAAAGAAGCAGGCGTCAGCACATTTTACCTCCAATTCGACGGCTTAACCTCCGACGTTTACAAATTCATCCGCGGCATAGACCTGCTGGACATAAAAATGAAAGCTCTGCAGAACATGCGCGAAGCAGGCATCAAAAGCGTCGTTCTCGTCGTTACCTTAGTGAAAGGCGTCAACGACAACCAACTCGGCGACATCATAGACTTCGCCGTTAAAAACTTCGACATAGTCCGATGCATAAACGTCCAACCCGTTTCCCTCTGCGGCAGACTGCCCCAACAAGAACGGGAAAAAATGCGCATCACCATCCCAGACTTCATGCGCCTCACTGAAGAACAAACAAAAGGCGCCATCAAAGTTTCAGACTTCTTCCCCGTACCCACCGTCGTGCCTATCTCCAAAGCCGTCGGCGCCATGCAAGACAAACGATACGTAGAATTCACAGCTCACCCCCACTGCGGCATGGCAACATACCTCTTCGTGGAGGACGGCAAAATCACGCCCATCACACGATACGCAAACGTGGAAAAATTCTCCGCCTCCGTCAAGAAAGCTTACGAGAAAGCCATGAAAGAAGGCAAAAAAGTTTCAAAACGCAGCCTGCTTGGTCCAGCCATAAAAAACGTGAAACTAGGTTTCATGCGAAAATACATATGGAGCGTGCTGACCGAAGGCAGCTACCAAGCTCTTGGAGACCTGCAGCGCCAATCCATTTTGCTGTCTTCGATGCACTTCATGGACCCCTACAACTTCGACCTAGAACGCGTCCAACGATGCGTTATCCACTATGCGGTGCCTGACGGGCGCATAATACCCTTCTGCACCATGAACAGCATCCACCGCGCCGATGTGGAAAAGAAACTGGGCATGCCAATTAAAGAGTGGCAGAGCAAGCATAAGGTTGAAATAACTCAGCCTTTCTAGATTAGCGGAAAGTGACTAGTCATGGGTGGAAAAAAGAAAATCGGCTTGAAACAGATGGAAAAGCAGCAAGAAAAAACTGACGAAGCCGCATCGAAAGATAAGAAAGAGAAGAAAGGAGCACCAAAGGAAAAACGCACAACCATAGGCGTAATTGCTCCTGACGCAAAAAACGACAAAAACGTCGCCGAAATAAAGAGAATGCCCGTTCTGACACCTTACGCCGTAGCCACAAAATTCAACATCCGCATAAGCGCAGCCAAAGAATTCCTAAAACAGCTAGAACAAAACGGTGCCGTGCAACTGGTTTCAGGAAGCCACAGCCTCAAAGTTTACAAGCCCTGCGAGTAATTCCCAACATATTTCAATCCGTTTTTTCATTTTACTAAGCAGGAGTTAATTCTGTTTGGAGTTTCCAGAAAGAGTCTACACTGAAGAAGAAGTTAAACAAGCCAAGCAACTCGTAGACGCAGGCTACAAACACAACCTAACAGTGAAGGGTAACCCCGCTTTCGTAGAGAAAGTTAACCAAGCCCTCGAACTCCTAAAAACCGCTGGAGCCTACGAGCTTCTGCGAACCTACATCCGCCAGATAATGGAGATTGACGGCTTAACCCAGCTCCGAGAAACCGAAGTGGTCATCTGGGCCAACAAATTCGCAGTTGAAAACCCTGTTGACTTCGCCAGCCTCCTCGTGCAGAAGATGCACCATATGAAAGAGTATTTGGATGGAGAACTCTACTACGGCGGCAACTCAGAAAAGCGCACAGTACAAAAGCGCATAGATTTCTTGGAAGAATTAAAAGAAAAGAGCCAAGACGCAAGCGTCAAAGAAGAGTGCGCGCGGCTCTTGGAAATGTGGCGCGAAAGCTCCCTATCTTTCTAGAGCCTCAACGCGGATTCTGGTTCCGCTTTTTACCTGTTTGAAAATCTCTAGGTTCTTTGTGATTTTGCCCAAGATACTTACGGGACTGTAGGGTTGCGACGGTCCATAAAATACGCATAAAGCGCCCCCCATAGGCCAAAACGCTATAGTGCCCACTTCTACAGTTGGTTTGGCTTTTTCTTCACCCATTTTCACTGGAATCTCAAAATAGATTTCTTCTTTATAGAGGGCTGCACGACCTTCTAACGGCAGTTTTCTGGTTAACGTTTCTATTGTTCGAGGCGCCAAGAAACGCATAAATTCGCCTTCGGCTTCACCTAAACCCTCTATCAGAAACTTTATTTTTATACGGGAGACGTTTTCTTCGGTACTCACAGTTTTTCTTCTCCTGTTTTCGAGAAATTCGTCCCGACTTTTCAGGACAGGCAGTCATAGTATGCGAGTCTGTATTTAACTCTTACACTAAACTTGCCCATCTGCATCTTTTTAGATATCAGCCAGAGGCATAGTGTGCAACGGTTGAATCACTACAAGAGCTGAAGTAGCGTTTTACCTATGTCGACCACTTGTTCTTCGGTGACTCTTGGGTGAACTGGCAAAGAGAACACTTGCTCAGATGCCTTTTCGGTTTCAGGAAGCTTGCGCGCGCCAAAACTGTTCAGGTAATAAGGCATAAGGTGCACAGGGTTCACGTAGTAGGCTTCTGCGCCGATGCCCTTCTTCTTCATTTCATCCAAGATTCGGTTTCTCTCCTTCGCATCACTGTTCATGAGCCTAACCGTGTAAAGGTACCAGCTATGCAATCCACCTTGCGGCTCCACAGGCCGCTTTAGGCGCTCATTTTTTGAAAGGATCTCGCTGAGTCTTTTGGCGTGTGCACGACGCGAAGCCACAAAGCTGGGCAATTTCTCCAACTGAACCAACCCTATGGCAGCTTCAATTTCAGGCATGCGATAATTATAACCAAGCATCTCCGAGGAATACTTCGCTTTCTCCCCATGCGTCCGCAACATATGCAACTTTTCAGCCAACTCATCGCTATCAGTAGTTACAACACCGCCTTCACCAGTGGTCATGTTTTTGCTTGCGTAAAGACTCCAACACGCCATATCCGCAAAAGCACCCGCGGGTTTCCCGCTTCGGGTTGCCCCATGAGCTTGTGCTGCGTCTTCGACAATGGCTAAGTTGTGTTTGGCGGCAATTTCCCTCAGCGGCTTGATGTCAGCTGGCCAGCCGTATAGATCCACAGGTAAGATAACCTTTGTTTTTTTGGTTACTGCTTTTTCTACGGCAGCTGGAGAGAGACAGTATGTTTCAGGGTCGATGTCGGTGAACACGGGTTTACCGCCCGCCATGACAACCGCTTCTGCGGTGGCTACAAAAGTGAAACTTGGCAAAATCACCTCATCCCCTGCCTTCACGCCCGCTGCCACAACAGCCATGTGCAACGCTGCTGTACCCGTGTTAACTGCTATTGCATGTTTTACGCCTGCAAATTTGGCGTAGTTTTTCTCAAAAGTTGTGACCATGGGTCCTGCGCCCAGTGCACTTGTGACTATGCCGCTTCGCAGGACTTTGACGACGGCTTCAACTTCTTCTTCCCCAATTTTGGGCAGGTTAATCGGAATCACTTTTTGCGCCTCAGCTTGTTTCAGAGTAGATTCGTGAACTGCTATATTTCAATTTAGCTACCGCCAACGCAGAGCCACGTAAGCGGAAGCTTCCTTATTCAACTTGTATGGGGCGCTCGGTTTTGTAGTCTGAAAGGACTCTGAAAGTGTGTGCTCTGAGCGTGTTATCCATATTTGGGTCGCCCGTGTCCACTTTCAGGTTTCTCAGGCTCCGCAGTTTACTCTCCGTCGCAATGACGCGTATGTTGTCTAAGCCCACTTGCCGAATAACTTTGGCGCTTATCTGCTGGTTTCCTCTTCCAAAAATGAAGCCTTGGCCACCAATGGGCGTCACGATGATTCTGGCGGTTTTCCCTTGTATGTACTCCAGTATTTGTTTCTCGTTCACGTCTCTGGCAACTATTTTTTTGTTGTAGAAGAGGTCTACACCCAACAGGGTCTTCTTCTCGTCTAAAAGGTCCCCAACTGTGCGAGTCGACGTTCCCGGACCAACAATGTACAATACTTCGGGTTTCATGTTTTCGATAATGTAGATTGCTATGGCTGCTTGATTGCGCACTTCATCTTCAGTCATCGGGCTTGCCACCTTATTCGCTTGAATCAAATGCGGTTCATAAGGCGTCAAAACATAACCATAAAGTTTCGCTGAAACATGCCCTTCTCTGAAGGCAACTTCATCAATATCCATCACCTCAGCCTCCCTCAGGGGCAACGCAGCCCACAAGAAACGCAGGGTTGCTCTGGCGGCGGCTGCAGGCGTAACCGCGAAAACGGCGCTGTGCATCTTAACCCCTGTGGGAACACCCAACACTGGAAGCTCCATATCCGCGGCTGTGAATACGTCTCTGGCTGTGCCATCTCCACCACAGAAAACCAGCAAGTCAACACCCGATTCCTTGATTTTTTTGGCAGTTGCCTGCGTGTCCTTTGCACTGGTTTCCTTTTTTCTTTCCCCAACAACCTTGTAGGCGAAGCCGCAGCGTTCAGCTTGGTCTTCTCCCATGGCTCCCGCGCCAACCACCAGTTTCAGGTGATTTTTAGCAGGGCTTAACCCGGACAAAAAGGCTTCTGCTCTGGCAGGGGCAATTGGCTTTGCTCCCAGAGAGCGGGCTTGGTTTAGGATTGTTTTTCCGTCGGTTCCTTTGAGTCCAACAGCGCCTCCCATACCAGCTATTGGGTTCACAATTAACCCAACTGTTTTTACTGGAATCTCACTTGCAGGGCTCGATGTTGGCTTTTTTTCTGGGTTCATAGGGAGCGTCAGTTCCACTCGCTAATACTATAAGGTTTGAATCATAAAAATAAAACAGTAAAAAAATGAAACAAAATGGAAAGGGTAGACCACAAGACGTGGTCAATTTTTTGCGCTTAGTATGGTTCGCAGCTGATGTACTTCTTGTTGACAGTGTCCAGCCACGGATACAGTTTGTGGAGTTTATCCATAGATTCCGCGACTTTCTCTGTTGGGTACTCATATGGCTTAAGGTTGCCGTTGAAGTATTCGTCGTAGGCTGCCATGTCAAAGTGGCCGTGACCGCAAAGCACAAAGAGTATGGTTTTTGCCTCGCCTGTTTGTTTGCATCTTAGGGCTTCGTCGATGGCGCCTTTGATTGCGTGTGACGGTTCAGGGGCTGGTATTATGCCTTCGGTTTGTATGAACAGTTTCGCTGCGTCGAAGACGTCTATCTGGTTGTAGGCTTCGGTTGTCATTTGATTTGCTTGAGTTAGTATACTTATGGTTGGGGCGATTCCGTGATAGCGGAGTCCACCTGCGTGAATTGGTGCGGGTATGAAATCGTGGCCTAGTGTGTGCATTGGAACTAGAGGCGTTATCCCTGCGGTGTCTCCGTGGTCGTAGATGTATTGGCCTTTGGTGACTTTTGGACAAGCTGTAGCTTCGGTGGCGATGAACTTCGTTTCTTTTGGTGCTTTCTTGGAAACTTTGTCGTAGTAGAATGGCCAGATGAGTCCAGAGTAGCTGCTTCCTCCGCCTATGCAGCCGTAAATAACATCGGGGTAGTCATCAACCAACTCAAGCTGTTTCTTGGTTTCTAAGCCTTCAACAGTTTGGTGTATGAGAACATGGTTGAAGACGCTGCCTATGGCGTAGTTGGCTTCCTCTTCGTTAACCAGTGCATCTTCTACTGCTTCGCTGATGGCGATACCTAAGCTGCCTGTGCTGTTTGGGTCTTCTGCGAGGATTTTTCTGCCTGCCTCGGTCTTATTGCTGGGGCTTGCATAGCATTCTCCTCCAAACGCGTGCATCATCATTTTACGGTACGGTTTCTGGTCGTAGCTTGCGCGGACCATGTAAACGGTTGCTTTCAGCCCAAACATTGCGGCGGCAAATGACAAAGCGGAACCCCATTGGCCTGCGCCTGTTTCCGTGGTCAAACGCTTGGTGCCTTCTTTCATGTTGTAGTATGCTTGAGGTACGGCGGTGTTGGGTTTGTGACTGCCTGCTGGGCTCACACCTTCGTATTTGTAGTAGATTTTTGCCGGTGTCTTCAGCGCCTTCTCCAAGTTGACTGCTCGGTAGAGTGGGCTGGGTCTCCAAAGTTTGTAGACTTCCCTTACTTCTTCAGGTATGTCAATCCATCGTTCTTGGCTTAGTTCTTGACCGATGATTGCTTTGGGGAATATTCTGGGGACAATTCCGACGCCTGGCTCATGGGTCACTGGGTCAATGAATGGGGGCATTGGTTTTGGTAGGTCTGGAGCTATGTTGTACCATTGTTTTGGCAGGTCGTCCTCGGGTAAAAGTATTTTTCTGATTGGCATGTTTTTTTTACACCTTTACAGAGTATATGCAATTATTACGTGTTGAATACCAACACATACGGGAACATATTTATGCGTTACTGTACAAAAACATACACACAAGGAAACCCTTGCATGTGGAACACAATCAAAAAACAACTACAAGACTACCCTGAACGGCTAAAAGTAGCCCGCGTACTCGTAGAAAACGGACTAAACGTCAAAAACGGAAAAATCTGCCTTAACCAAATCGAAATCCCGCCCGTACGCATCGCTCGTGTTGCCAACGTAGACCGCCGCACCGTAAACGAAACCGTCAACATCATAAAAGCCAACCGTGACCTCAGAATAATATTCGAGGACATACGACCCGCAGGGCACTCGCTAAAGGAAATTGCCAAGCACCTCAACCTCGGCGTAGTCGAAATCACCCCTGTTGACGCAAAAGCCCACGGTATCCTCGCAAACTCAGCCATGGTCCTCACCAACGGCGGCTTAAGCATACGGCAAGCAATCGTAGACGACCCTGAACTTTCACCCGAACCCAAACTCACTTTGATTGTGGAGAAAAAAATCCCGGGCGACCTCATAAATGAGCTGCTAAAAATTGACGGTGTAGCCAAAGTTGCCGTTTACTAGCCCCCACAACAACCTCCCAAACGCCATTACACATTAACATAGCAAACCACATAGAAATGCCTATTTTCAGCATAAGCAGGCATAACATTTTTTAGAAAAACTTATATGCCAAGGACGTTTTGTTGTAAGTTCGCACTAAGGGGTTTATAGGATTTGTCATCAAATACACAAGCTGGCGGTGTGCCAGTTCTCATATTGAAAGAAGGCTCCAATCGTTCTCGCGGACGAGAAGCTCAACACACAAACATAACCGCCGCTAAAATCGTAGCTGAAAGCGTCAGAAGCGCCTTAGGTCCAAAAGGCATGGATAAAATGCTTGTTGACAGCTTCGGCGACGTAACCGTAACCAGCGACGGACGCACAATTCTAGACGAAATGGACGTTCAAAATCCTGCGGCTAAGATGCTGGTCGAAGTTGCCAAGACTCAGGATAACGAGGCAGGCGACGGAACCACATCCGCCGTCGTAATCGCAGGCGAACTTCTCAGCAAAGCCGAAGAACTCATAGAGAAAAACATTCACCCAAACGTCATAATCGACGGCTACTCCTTAGCTCAAACCAAAGCCTTGGAAACCCTTGAGAAAATAGCCATGCCCATAGATCTGAAAAACAAGGAACAACTCAAAAAAGTTGCCGTTACATCCATGGCAAGCAAACTCGTAGCAGAACACAAAGAATACCTTGCTGACATAGTTGTCAAAGCAATGCTTGCAGTTGCCGAAAAAGAAAACGGCTCCTACAAAGCAGACGTTGACGATGTACGAGTGGAAAAGAAAACAGGCGAATCCCTCAGAGACACCAGCCTCATAAACGGCATAGTTCTTGACAAAGAACTCGTTCACTCAGGTATGTCCAAGCGGGTGGAGAAAGCCAAAATCGCTTTACTTGACACTTCTTTAGAGATTGAGAAAACCGAGTTTGACGCAAAAATCAACATAGACAGCCCTGACCAGATAGAGGCGTTTCTCCAGCAAGAAGAAAGTATGCTCAAAAGCATGGTTGACAAGATAGTTGCGTCAGGCGCAAATGTTGTTATCTGCCAAAAAGGCATCGATGACATGGTGCAACATTTCCTCGCGAGGAAGAATATAGTTGCGATTCGCAGAGCTAAAAAGTCAGATATTGAGAAACTCGCCAAAGCTACAGGCGCAAAAATAATCACCAACTTAGACGATATCACCTCGGCGGACTTAGGATATGCGGCGCTGGTTGAAGAACGCAAAATCGCCGAAGACAAAATGACATTCATTGAAGGATGCAAAAACCCCAAAGCAGTCACCATCCTCATCCGAGGCGGAACCCCGCGCATGAACGCCGAGACCGAACGCTCAATCCACGATGCCCTATGCGTAATTCGAGATATAATTCAAGAACCAAAGATTGTTGCTGGCGGCAGCGCCCCCGAGCTCGAAATGTCCAAGGTACTCAAGCAATACGCTGAAACCTTGCCTGGAAGAGAACAACTCGCAGTAAAAGCCTTCGCTGAAGGACTGGAAGCAATCGCCATAACGCTCACCGAGAACGCAGGCTTAGACCCCATCGACATCCTCTCCGAATTACGGTCCAGACATGAAAAAGGCGAAACTTGGGCTGGAATAGAAGTCTTATCTGGCAAAGTTCAAGACATGTCCAAAGCTGGCGTCTTCGAACCCATAACCGTCAAAAAGCAAATCATAAAATCCGCATCTGAAGCAGCTATGCTTATAATTAAAATCGACGACGTAATCGCATCTGAAAAGATGAGGTCACCCCCAATGCCACCAGGCGGCGGTATGCCCCCAGGTATGGGCGGCGGCATGGGCGGAATGGGAGGATTCTAAACATGGCAGCAGCACAAGAAAAAATCGTTGTTGGTCCCCCAAAAACTACACGCTTTGAAAGAGCCAGAATCGTCGGCGCTCGAAGTTTGCAAATCAGCATGGGTGCGCCAATCCTGATTGAAGTCGACGAACGCCTTTCCAGCCCAATTGACATTGCAATGGCTGAGCTTGAAGCAGGCATCTTACCGATTACCATCAGGAGAACGTTGCCTGACGGAACCTTCCAAGATATTCCGCTCAAATGGCTTGCAGTCTAAACTTCAACTTTCTTTTCTAGTTTTTCTTCTGCTTCTTTGAGAGTGGTACGGATTTTTGCCCAGTGTGCACCCTGCCAATACACATGCCCACAGTTGGGGCACAACCAAAAATCATCATAATGCTTGAGAGTGTTCTTTTCCACTTTATCAGCGATTTCTTGTTTGGGCACAGCCGATAGTTTTGTGTTGCATTTTGGGCATCGCGAGTTTTCCAAGTCAATCGTCAGAGCAATGTTGAATCGTTTTGCTAATTCAGAGAGTCTTTCCGGTTCGTTGGTTCCTTCCACGTAGTACGCTTCAACGCCCTTGACAGTAGCCTGCTGGAACAGCGCCAGGTCTCTTGTGAGAAGAACACGCTTCTCTGTTTTGGCAATTAAAAGTAGCTCTATGTCCTTCAGTTCCGTGGAGTATTTGACGTCGTGCCCCATCATGCGGAGCCATCGGACAAGTGTCCCCAGCATGCCGTCCACGATGAAATTCACGTTTGCGCTCTCCGAACAACGCTGCCGCTTCCAGGTTTCGCCACAATGCGCTGCTCATCCATAACTAACTGCCCGTTCACAAAAGTTTTCACGGGTTTGCCTTGCGCTTCCCAACCGTTAAAAGGAGAAAACTTCGCTTTCGACTGGAATTTTGAGGCGTCTATTTTGAATCGCTGGTTAAAATCTACAACCACAAAATCCGCGTTTTTCCCCTGCTCCAAACATCCTCTGTCATTTAAGTTGAAGATTTCTGCGGGTTTCTCTGTAAGCAACTGAACAGCGCGGTCAAGGGACAGGCGTTTCTTATGCACCATGGTTAACATGAGAGGAAGCGTAGTTTCTAGACCTGGTACGCCAACTTTGACGTCCCAGATGCTGTTTGCATCCTTTTCTTCCAAAGTGTGCGGCGCATGGTCAGAGCCTATGAGGTCAACTGTTTCTTCGGTTACGCCTCTCCAGAGTGCCTCCACGTTTTCTCTGCTGCGCAACGGCGGCATAGTCACAGCTTTCACACCTAAACTTTCATAGGCCTCTTTTGTCAGCAGGAGATGATGCGGCGTCACCTCACACGTCACTTTTTGGTCAGCTTTTTTTGCTTCAGCCACCGCGTCCAAGCCTTTTTCAGTGCTGAGGTGACAGAAATGCAGGTGATTGCCAACTTGCGCGTTTATGTCAAGCAAACGTTTGACGGCTGCATATTCCACGTTTTCGTTGTGCGCCTTAAGGAAAGCAGTTAAGTCGTGGCGTTTAGCCAACTTGAGTTTTTCTATGGCTTTTTTCAGCAGCCTGTGGTCTTCTGCGTGAACCGCAACGGGAACGTTTAACTCAGCGGTTTTCTTGAAAGCTTCTTTCAAAGCTTCATCGTCGTCGATGTTTAGTCCGCCGACTTGTTCTGCCATGAAAAGTTTGAAGCCGACCGCGCCCTCAGCAACTATTTCTTTGGGTTCGTTCAAGTTTTTGGGGAACTCGGAGTAAAAACCAACATTAACAAGGACCAGCCGTTTAGCAAGCTGCAAACGGTTCCGCAGGGTCTGGGCGCTCATAGTCACAGGCGTATTGTTTGGCATGTCCAAAACAGTGGTTACTCCACCTGCGGCTGCCGCTGCAGTTCCAGTGAGAAAAGTTTCTTTGTAGGCTTTTTCTTCGTCGCGAAGATGCACATGAGAATCAATCACGCCGGGCAAAACCAAGAGGTTGTGCAGGTCAGTTTTTTCTTCGGCTTTGGACATGTGGGTTTCTTTGCCGATTTTGAAGATTTTGCCATCTTCCACTGCGATGCTGCAGTCAACTATGCCCTGTTTGAGGTATGCTTTGGCGTTGTTCAGTACAAAGTCAGCAATCAAGTTGAACGCGCTCTTTTGGTGAATAAGGGAAGAAGTAGTTTATTTGCTTATGCAAGCAGGAAACCCGCTGCACCGGATGAAGACTGGCTGTTATTTTTCGCCTTCTACTTCGATGCGGCAGTCCTCGCACAGGAACTGTCCGTTTTCGTCTTTTAGGTCCTCTGAGTAGATTCCGCAGCGGTCGCAGTAACCAGAAAGAGGGGTTTCTTCTTCTGTGGTTTCTTCGGATGCGTTTGCACCTTCGATTCGGGACTTCTCTTGTATTATTTCGATGAGTTCAGGCATTACGCCAAGTATGTCTTTGCTTGAAATTAGCCCCACCAAGTCACCTTTGTAGATTACGCCCAGTCTTCTGATGTCTAACCTGCTCATGCGTCTCGCAGCATCACTTATGGTTGCTTCAGGCTCTATGGTGGCTAACGGCGCGGTCATAGCCTCTTTGGCTTTTACAGCGGCAGGTTGAAGGTTCTTAGCCAGAACACGCATCACTAGGTCGCGTTCGGTTATTATGCCAAGCGCCTTCCCTTCTTTGTTGGTAACTATGACGCATCCCAAGCTGTTTTTGTCCATTAGTTTGGCGATTTTGTCCGTGGGCACCTGTTCATCTGTGGTTACAACGGGGCTACTCATGGCGTCTTTGACGAGCATTCTTGTTCTTAAACCGATTTCTGACATGCTTACAACACGCTCAACACTTTAGCTGAACTTTGGCGTCCACAGTCAACAAATAAGAACGCGCAATTTAAGAGTTTGCCACACCACTTGAGACATCCTGCTTTGCTGGTTTTTTTGTTTAGAAGTAAACCTTTGCTTTTCTTTTTAACCCAAGAGCAGATATATAAGGCAGTAGATTGACTATTTGATGATGAACCAAAAGGGGTTCCCAAAAATTGCCATCTAAACGAAAAAGCCGAGGAAGATCAAAAGGAAGCAAAGGAAGCAGTACCCTAGTACAATGCGCCAACTGCGGACAACAGGTACCAAGAGACAAAGCTAAGAGATCAACACGCCGAGTATCCTTTGTAGAACCACAACTAGCCAAAGAGCTGCGGCAAAAGGGAACATACATAGCTTCGTGGGTTGACACAAAGTGGTACTGCATATCCTGCGCGGTTCACCGAGGTATCGTGAAGGTCCGAGCCGAAAACGAACGCCACTCACGTGCAAAACGCAGATACTAATTTTCAGGTCTATTTCCCTTTTTCAGCGTTTTATAAACATGTAGTCCTCTTTGTAACACTGTAAAGTTCGAGAGAACCGCTAACACTATTATTCCTATGTTTAAAGCGGTCGGCAAGAAAACCTCGGCTATTGTTGCAGCAGCCAAAATTATGATGCGCTCAGGTCTCTCAGCTATGCCTATGGACTCCATTTTTATGCCTGCCGCTTCAGCTCTTGCGCGGCTGTAGCTCACCATGAAGGAACCTGCTAAAGCAATTAACCCTATGATTGGGTTGCAGAGCCCACCAATTATTATGCCCGCATACACTGCTGCGTCTGCGTATCTGTCCAGTAGCGAATCGAGGAAGCCGCCGAACACGCTTGCTTGCTGGAAAGTCCGAGCTAATACGCCATCTAATGTGTCGCAGAAACCTGAGGACATAAGTAAAACCAAACCTAAGATAAGCATAAGCGGGTGTTCCTGTGATAGGGCATAGGCTGTGGCTGAAAGAAACGCCAAAATAAAGCCTATGGCGGATACGATGTTAGGTGTTAAGCCTATCTTGTGTGCTGCTTTGGCTTCTGCAGACAGCATTTCTTGGACTTTCTTTTTCAGTTTGGTTAGCATAGGCGAATTCTTAGTTTTGTATGTTGATGCTTGTTATTAAAGTTGGGCTGTTGCTCAGGTTGTGTGCTATGCGCGTAATTTTTTGCTGCGCGAGTTATTGGTGGCGTGATTGTTTTTAAGTGATGTTTGGTTCAAAAGGAACATAATTAACCTAAAATTTAATTATTAATTTGAGTGGTCGGTATTTTGCACATATAACTTATAAGGAAGATTATCGACTACTATGAACTAGTAATGTTCCGTCGCGGACAGATACGCGCATAAGCGGCAACGTTACACAAAAAACAAAGGAGTAAAAGAAAATGACAGAAAATGCAGACGTTATCTTCATCGGAAACAAACCACCAATGAGTTATGTTCTGGCCATAATCACGGCTCTCTCTTCAGGCACTCCAAAAGAAATAACACTGAAAGCCCGAGGTCAAGCGATAACCACCGCAGTCGACGTGGCTGAAATAGCCCGAAACCGATTCGTAAAAGACCTCAAAGTCACCAAGATAGCCATAGGAACAGTTGAGATGCCACCACGAGAGGGCGAGACAAAGTCCAGAATGGTTTCTACGATGGAAATAACAATGAAAAAGTAAGCCAAACAGAGCAAACAGAAACCAAAACCATCTTCAAATTTTCTTCCATTTTTTGATATTAATACTCCATTGTCTTTCGCGCAAACACTTTTTACACTGCCCGTTTTTTGTTCGTGATTATGTAATATCTTCCGCTTTAGTAATTATGTCAACCCTGAGTTGAGCTGGCGATGCGGGTGTTTGTAAAGATTTTTTACAAAACAAAACTGCAAAATAAGTCTCAGATACGATGCCGCTTGGTTTGGGGGTACGCTATGGCGCTGTTTGGTCCCCAAGAGCTTGGATGTTTGCTACTTCTCCAGTGTCCGCCCAAACTCCGACGGCTAGGACGTTGACTCCTCCAGGATACGTCTTGTCCAGATGCAAGGTCACATACCAGTAAGGCACCAACGTCAAGTATGAAGTCCTAGTATGAGGATAAAATTCCGCTGAAATGGGCGAATCCAGAATCTCAAAATCAGACACTTGCACTCCGCCTGAATTCCAACTGTAGCTTCTGGCAGCGTTTTTCGCAATCTGAATCGCTTGCTCGCCGGAGACGTTAACTTCTGCGGTTCCAATTTTGTAGAGATTCCAATCGTCACTCAGCTCTGTTATTACGTGGTTCTGAGAGACTATATGCACACGTTTAGCCGCGAAGTCAGTTCCGTTCTCGGTGTAAAACAGCCAGATTTCTGCGTTTCCCCCAAAAGCTGCCATTCTCAATCTAGTATTTCCCAACGTCTGGTCTTCGGTTGTTTGATTGACCAACGTCAAAAGTTGGTTCATTTCTTGAAGGTAAGGTTCACCCATTATGGACTGGTATCTCCCAAGAAGCTCTGTCCCCGCCTGAAGTGCGTCTCTTGGCTGTGCTTTCGTGTAGAGTGGCGGATAGTTTGGGAATCCTTCCAGCTGGTTCAGTTGAAAGAGCGATAAGTGGTTGTTTCTAAACCTCAAAGTCAACTCTATTCTGCTCGCGGAATTAACGAACGAATACCTGATTACCTCCTCGATGACACCGCCTAGGTCTGCGCGGTCTTCCACTGTGTTGCTGAGGAGGGTTGCTTGATACTTCTCAACATCGATTTGGACGACGTCTCTAATGATGGACATTGCTTTGCTCGCCGAAGTGCTCCATGAGAGCAGTTGCTGGTTTTGCGTTTGTATTTTGTCAAAATCCGCTTTCAGTAGGTCATAGTTACTGGACAATTGGTTGATGGATGTCTGCTGAACAAAGGCAAAGGTCGACAACAGCAGTATACCTATGATGAAAACAGCGTAAAGTGACTTCCACCTCAGGGGCAACTCCGAGAAACGCTTCGTGTGGATATTCGGCACTTCTTCAGCGCCCTTCATCATAGACACCGACGCCCTGCCAAAACTAGATAACTTGTATTTTCCATCCTTCTCCTTAACCAACAAGTCTCCGAGGTTTTCAAGGTGATATGTTAGGTGGGAGCTGGGAATTGCAAGTTCCTCCAGCATCTGCGAGAACGTCATTGCTTTTTCTGACAGCATTCGGAGGATTTTGCGGCGTGCCGGATGTCTCAGGGAACTAAACATGAGCGAGTATGTTTCTTCTTCTGAACCAGACATCCAAGCCACCATCCAACATTGTAACTTGGTGCATTAGAATTTATCTGTGAAGAATCACCCTTCAAGATAAGAAATCTGTACCATGCGTATATGGTATATTTTTCTTGTGACAAGAAATCTTTACAAAAACTGTTTTATCCAAAAATTGACACACAACGGTATGTCTGAGGCTTAAAAATGAAAGGCTCTGCGAGACGGCAAAAATGCAGACTCACAAGTGTACCCGCTGCAACACCCGATCTTAAAACCAAATGCATTACTGTACTCGTCTACGAAGAAAAAGGAAAGACCGTCCTTCAACCACTGGCAACAGAACAGGAAACTCAAACCCTCCACGAGCTATTCCAAAAGAACACCCTTGAAGTTTGGCTCTCCAACGGCAAATCCAACGCTGACGACTACGACGTTTCCATCCTGAAGTACAAGCCACAGATGCAGCACCAAAAGTTCGCAAACGCAAGCAAACCAAAGCTGCAGAGGCAAAAATGGGCTGAGAGGGCTCTGGCGGTTCCACTACTAAAGCGGTAGGCAGCAAAGGGTTTTCATTTTCTCTCTCCTAAAATCTCTCCTCCGCCAGAGCTCCAGCAAACCCTCCTCCAGTGAATAACCAGTTCACTTCAAAATGGTTCTGCCTTTTGATTTGTTGAGCAGCTGCGTTTGGCTGTTCCTATTTGGTGCCTATTAGAGATTCTATGCAGTTACCGTTACCTATAGGGGGTAAGTCAGAACCGCAAAAAAGGGTAGAGGGGAAGGGGTAGACCAAAACGTAGGGTGCCTACTAAGTGTCAAAAACCAGCAGTTATTTCTTCTTCAAATCCCTAAATAAACACGTCAAGCACTACTTTTTTGGAGGTGTGAAAACGAATAAGAAAAAGGCATCAGAACAAAACAGCCACGATGAATGCGTCAGGTCAATTGCTGACGAGTTGAAGAAGGATAAATGGGAAGTTAAAGCAAATTTGGAAGGCTGGGCAAAACCTGCAAAAATAGGAACATATCTTCCCGACGTCGAAGCAAAAAAGAAAGGTTGTTTGCGCCGCATCTGTGAAGTTGCCACCGAGGAAATGTTTGCAGGCGACAAAGAGGGTTACATAGAAGTAAAGAACTACTGCGACGAATACGACTTCCACTTTTACGTTGTTGACAAAGATGGAAAACGCAGGCAAATCGACCCTGCAACGTTCGGAAAAAAATAACCGCCTTCCAGAAACTGCACCGTTCAGCGCAAGTTTCAAAGCTAAATCCAGTTGCCTGCAATATGTTTAATTGACGCAGCGTGCTTCTGCTTTTTCATGCATGAGTGGGCATTAGCTGAAGCCGTAATCGCCACAGCCACCAAAATTGCTGAGCAAGAAGGGCTGAAACAGGTTACGGAAGTGACTGTGAAAATTGGGGAGATGCAGGATGTGGAACGCGGCATTTTCCGTTTTGCATTGACACAGCTTAAACCAGAGAACTTTAGGAACACCAAATTCCTTTTAACCAAATCTAAAGCCTCTTTTAAGTGCAGAATCTGCGGGAACACGTGGCTTTTCAAGAAAACCAAACTGGACAAGGAAACAGCGGAAGCCATACACTTCGTTCCAGAAGTGGCACACACATACATCAAATGCCCAAAATGTGGCAGCCCAGATTTTGAAATTTTAGAAGGCCGCGGAGTTTGGCTTGAAAGCATCAAAGGAGCAAAGTAACCGTGGCTGACCCCCGAGTAAACATCATAGACAAACGACTAAAAAACATCAGAAGAATCATTGCGGTTTCCAGCGGGAAGGGCGGGGTCGGCAAAAGCATGGTGGCAACCACACTGGCGCTGTCGCTGGTAAAGCGGGGTTGCAAAGTTGGACTTTTCGACTTGGACTTCACCAGCCCATCAACACACATTATCCTAGGCGCCGAAGGCGTGCAGCCATGTGAGGAGAAGGGGTTGATTCCACCAGTTGTCCACGGCTTAGAATACATGTCCCTTGTATACTATTCAGGGAACCACGCAGCACCACTACGCGGAGCAGACACCTCAAACGCCCTAATCGAGTTGCTCGCGGTTACGTTGTGGAGCGACTTGGATTATCTGGTGATTGACATGCCGCCTGGAATCGGCGACGCAGTGCTTGACCTGATTCGGTTTGTGAAACGCATTGAGTTTTTGGTTGTGACAACTTCTTCTCAGTTGGCGTTTGAAACCGTCAAGAAACTTGGCGGTCTGCTGCAAGAATTGGGAGTGCCTGTTTTGGGCGTGGTGGAGAACATGAAGATGACAGAATCGACAAATCTTCAACAGCAAACTGAAGCGTTGGGTTTGAAGTTTCTTGCTGGAATTCCCTATGACCCGAAAGTTGAAGCCGCGATAGGCGACGCAGAAAATCTTCTCAAAACTGAGGTAGCTCGTAAAGTCAAGGCGATAGCGCAAACAGTATAACCGACATTTTCCATGTTACAAGCGAGCACGATGCCTCAGGTTAAAGCTGTAATCACAGATTACATTGGCACCCTTGCGAGTCCACGCAGGTACACGCTAGAGGCTTCTATAGCGAAACTTCACAGTGCGCTGGCAGATGTGGGTTTTGAAACTGAGCGGCAAAAGTTTTTTGATGCGTACACCAAAGCGCACGAGAAGTACCGTTTGGTTCGCTATGGAGAGTTTAAAGAGATAACGAACGCAGTGTGGGTTTCGGAAACGCTCTGCAGCTTAGGCTACGAGGTCAACGTGGATGATTTGGGCATGAAGGCAGCGTTGAACGTGTTCTTCCAAGACTTCATTGATTCCCTTGTGCTAAGACCTTGCGCGGAAAAACTGCTAAAGAAAGCTTCTGACAAATTCAAACTGGGCTTAATCTCAAACTTCACCTACGCACCTGTGGTTCACGCGAGTTTGCGGCAGTTAGGCATCAACCACTTCTTCAACACCGTTGTAGTTTCGGAGGAAAACGGCTGGCGAAAACCACACAAAAAAATCTTCACAGACACTTTGGAACGGCTGCAAGTGAAACCTGACGAAGCAGTTTACATCGGCGACAGCCCCATAGAAGACATCAAAGGTGCAGCAGACGCAGGATTCAAAACCGTGTTTGTTCTCTCACAGTTTAATTCTCTAAAGGACTTGCATGCAAGCGGACAAAAACCAGACATCATTGCAGAAGATTTGGAAGAAATCTGCAGAAACCTCGCCAGAATTACAACCAGTTAATATTCTGATGGCGTTGCTGTATCCGAACAAAATCATTATGATGTATTGATAATCCATATTCCTTAAATAGATTCGTGTGAAGTGTTTTCTAAGGCGAGAATCTTTGCGGAAGCGACGGCGGATAGTAGCAGTTTTATTGTTTCCAGTTTTAGCCCTTGTTTTCATGGTTGGTTGGCTTCTGTCCATAGTTGGAGAGTCGCACGCAAACACCAAGAGAACGCCCCAAAGAAAAACGGTTGTTCCCAAAAAGCACAACGATGTGGCTGAAGAAGATCCAGTTGAAATGGGTTTGATGGAACAACTAACTGAGGAGCAGGTAACCACCTAAAAACTCTTTTAGCTTTTTGGCTTTGTGAAAACCAAGAAACATCTGAATTCTAAGGGACCAATCAAAACAGATTAAAGCGCGACAAAACAACTGCGTAAGGCATAACTCCGTCAACACTTTAACCGCGGACTTAAGGACACTGATAAAATGGATGATTTAGAGGGTCTCTTAAAGGGGCACAAAATAGCGTTCTTTTCCATGGAAGTTGGCTTAACAAACGATATACCAACATACGCAGGTGGTCTGGGCATTCTTGCAGGCGACACCATACGCTCCAGCGCCGATTTGAGGCTCCCTCTGGTCGCGGTCACCTTAATCAGCAAAAAGGGCTTCTTCAGACAGGAACTGACTCCTGACGGAAAACAAATAGAACACCCGCAAGAGTGGGATCCATCAAAATACATGAAACTGTTATCCGCCGAAGTTTCAGTACATATTCAAGGTAGAGCCGTAAAGGTCAAAGCGTGGCTTTACAGGTTGCAAAGCGTAACTGGCGGGGTTGTTCCTGTGCTTTTTCTTGACACTGATGTGGAAGGAAACACGCCCGAAGACCGAGAAATCACCTTTTTCCTCTACGGCGGAGACCAAAGATACCGCGTAAAGCAAGAAGTTGTTTTAGGCATCGGCGGAGTGAGAATGCTTGACGCCTTGGGATTCAAAATCAGAAAATACCACATAAACGAGGGGCACGGCAGCTTCCTTGCCTTGGAACTCCTACACAAACACGCAATGGACACCGATAAAGTTCATGAACTATGCGTCTTCACCACCCACACACCCGTAGAGGCAGGACATGACAAGTTCAACTATGACCTAGTTAAGGAGATCCTCGACGGCACCGCCGACATAAACGAGCTGAAAAAGTTCGGGGGCAACGACAACCTGAACATGACTCTGCTTGCTCTGAACCTGAGCAACTACGTTAACGGTGTAGCCAAACAGCACCGCGCAGTATCTCAGCGCATGTTTGCAGGATACGAAATCCACGCCGTAACAAATGGTATACACTCCTACATGTGGACAGGCGAAAGCTACCGAAAACTCTACGACAAGTACCTGCCCGGCTGGGCAAACGAACCTGAATTACTTGCGAGAGTCGCCGACGGAATTCCTCATGAAGAAATCTGGCAAGCACATAAAGAACAAAAGAAAGCCCTGATAGATTACGTCAACGAATTAACCCACGTCGGCATGACCTATGACACGTTCACTTTGGGGTTTGCCCGACGAGCAACCGAGTACAAAAGAGCCCGATTGCTATTTTCAGACCTTGAACGGCTAAAGAAAATAAACAAAAAAGGCAAATTCCAAATGATATTCGCAGGAAAAGCCCACCCCAGAGACACACAGGGCAAAAAACTCATTGAAGACCTGTTTGGCTATGCAAAAAAACTCCTGCCTGACATAAAAATGGTCTACTTAGAGAACTACGACATAAACATGGCAACTAAACTCGTCACTGGCGTGGATGTGTGGCTTAACACGCCGCTTAAACCCTTGGAAGCTTCAGGCACCAGCGGAATGAAAGCAGCGCACAATGGCGTACTAAACTTTAGTGTGTTGGACGGTTGGTGGGTTGAAGGCTGGATAGAAGGCGTCACTGGCTGGTCTATAGGTCCCCACCCCGACGAAGGCTTAGACATCCAAGAAGGCTACCAGAAAGAAGTTGAAGACCTGTACAACAAGCTGGAATACGTTATAATCCCCATGTTCTACACAAGACACGACGACTGGGTGCGGATGATGAAGAAGACCATCGGGAAAATTGCTTACTACTTCAACAGCCACAGAATGATGCGCAGATACGTAACCGAAGCCTACCTATAACAACCAAAACACAGCTCTATTGTTCAATTGATACAATGGCTTTGCTAGGGAGCCCAAGAAATTTCCCTTTTTACAAATCTTTTAAAAGCTAGAAAAACTCTTGCAAACCGGTGGTGGCCGAACACGTTTTTCTTCAGAAACAAGAACAAGCTACAAGTTGACTTGGGAGATTTACAAAATCAAGCAGAAAATCTTTCCAGCTTCTTGCGCTCAAACCTAAAAAGTGAAGTTACCGCCAACCGCAATAAACTTGCAGTAAATCAAGAAGGATTAACCCCGCAAGAACTCCAGAAAGCAGTAAACAAGTTTGTCTACCACCAAAATCTCAACAGCACACACTGGGTTTCCCTAAAGGGAAACGTTGTTAAAATCAACAGGTTCAAGCACACCAAAAAAACGAAGGAAAACAAGAACCCCGTGTCTCCGTCGATAATCACACACGGCTGGTAACTTCCCAAACAGGACAAGGAAAAACAAAAAGGAACTGTTTATTTGGTGACTGTTAAGTGGTATTCGGGTCGGGATTCGGATCAGGGTCTTCGGCTCAAAAGTGCCTCGCGGATTGTCCTGACATTCAAAAAGCTTAAAAGCAAAATTTTATTATGGTTATTGTCGTGATTAATGTGGCAAGTAATGAAAAGGTTGTTTCCGTCTGGATTAAAAACGTCCTTGGAAACAGGGTATATGACTTAAACTCTCCAAACGAAATTCCTCACGTCAGTAGAGTGATACTTGATTTCGACGGCTTCAAGGACGAGAAAAATTGCTTCCATGATCTTAGGAAGGATGGAACGGTCGAGGTCAACCTGCACAAATGCCCAAAATTTGAAGGAAAAATTCGTTATGTATGGCAGGGAAAGGGTGCAACCAAGGACAGGTTGCCTACGACGTGCCCTCGATGTCACCGCAGGCTTGATTTGGAATTAAAAATGTAAATGCCGAGCAAGCAGTCTGAGCTATTGTATAACCATGACAGTTTAGAGATGCCCATATGTGTTGGATACTGCAATAAAGTCTTACCATTAGGAAAGTATGATACTGCTTTTTCATGTTTTGCCCAAGAAAATCGTTAATCAACCCAAACATTGAAAACACAATAAAGAAGGAGTACCAATGTCAAGGATAATTAAATCAACCCATTTGCTAAGCCAAACCAAAGTTGAATTCTCTCGATAAATCCAAGTTTTTAACACGAAATATAGCAAGATTAGCTAAAGCATCACATAGTCGGAAAAATCGAAGACCACGCTGGAACTTATGCCGCTAGACGGTGCTGTCTTCAGGATGGCGAAAATTTTCACCCAAGTTACGGCATTATGTAACCCTAATTAGGCGCAATCACGCCGCTTTGATTGAAATGTGGTGCTCCGGCCGGGATTCGAACCCGGGTCTACGGCTCGAAAGGCCGGAATACTTGACCGGACTATACCACCGGAGCGCACCTTTTTTGGTGAAGCATCATCAAAATGCCTATTCCCTCGAATAAACCTTACCCTTCTATTAGAGGCACAAGGTCATTGAGAGTCCTTTTTTTCTTTGAAAAGAAACCCAGTTATCTGCTCTACCAGTTTGCCTGTTGTCCGCGTTTTCTCTTCTATGTTGGTAACCCTTTTTTCTAGGTCGTTTGAAATAATTTTTCCTTCTATTCGGTTGGCGGAGCGGAACATTAGCAGTATCCTGAATACGTCCGTTATTGCTTTCTCTTGTTCCTCAGGCGACGCAGATTTGGTTCCTGCACAGATGGACAGCAGTTCAACGTAGTGCTCTTTTATTTTGAGTTCTTCATTCACTGAAGGGTCTGTGGGAAATGTTATGGCGAGAGGGTTTTTTTTGCTCAGTTCTGCAGCAGTTGGGAAATGAATTGTGATATCACCTCTTATCCAAGATGAAACAAATTCCGTGACAAACCGTCTGACATCTTTTTGAGAAAACAGAACTGCTACTGGATCTGCTGGAGCCTGTTTTTTCCTTCGAATTTTCACTTTGATGACTTTCTTGTCGTCAACTTTGGTTTTGGTAAATTTCTCCATCTTGCGCCGTCTCCGAACTGAGCCGTCTCAGCTACAGCTTTCCCCAGCTACCCCGAATTAAACGTTTCCAATTCCTACACGCCGCATCAATAAGAGATCTTGGCTGTTGAAGGGATTTTGCCAAGCACTTTAGCAGTGGCTTTTTCCACGCGCTCGCGGTTTTCCATGTCTGTGTAGACGCGTAGTATGTTTATGAAGCCTTTGAGGGTTTCAAAAATCTTTGAAATCTCACTTAACCGGTAAAGTGTTTTCTCGCCAGCCTGCGTTTTGCTGAAAACTGGAATCTCCATGTTCTCCATCAACGCGGAATGGTGATACGGCACGGAGGGCACCGTGGGCACATCAATAATCACCGCTTCGACTGTGACGCCTGCTTCGTGCGCAATTTCGGCTTGAACCTGTTGCCTGTAGGCGTCGCGGCTGAAAATGTTCGAAATCATCGCGTCCTTCTCGTAGAACGTCCGCTCGTAAGCACACTTCAACATCCTTCTTCGCTCCAAATCCTCAATTATGCGCCGTGACTTCTCGCATTTCTTTGCAGCCGCCCAAACCGTGTAATCATCCATAGCCAAGTACTCTTCAGGCGTCTTGAAAGCAGTTAAACCCAGCTCCTCGTTTGCCTTCTCCATAGCCTTCGCCAACATAATCTGTGCGGCTCTGCCTACGCGGTGGAAGTAGATGCTTTTGAACGATTCAATGCGGGCAATTATGAAGGATTCCAAAGCTGACAGCGCGCCCAACTCAACAGCCAAATTCTCACCCAACACATCTAACGCGTGGATGAGCCTGAAAACGTCTATGAAACCGTACTCGGCGCCCGTGTGATAAGTGTCTCTCACAATGAAGTCCTGTTTATCCACGTCCACAGCGCTGCTTATCACTTGGTCCAGAAACGCTTTGCCCGGTTTGTGCAGTTTTCCCACGGCTAGTTTAGAAATTTCCGTGGCGCTGTAACCCATCTTGCCGAGTTTATCTGCGACTTCGCTTTTCTCCACAAGCCAAGTTGTGATGTCTTCATGGGTCTTGTCTAAGTCCCTGATAAGTAAGTGCTCAAAAACATGCGAAAACGGCCCATGCCCCACATCATGCAGCAACGCCGCAATCCGCGCCACCTCCGCCTCCTCATCCGTTGCTACACGCGAAATGTTTGGGTTCTCTAGGACTTTGCCTGCAAGGTACATGACGCCTACGCAGTGCTCAAACCGCGTGTGATTCGCGCCCGGGTAAACATATTCTGAACCTGCCAGCTGCCGCAGCCGTCGCAGCCGCTGCATAGGATAAGAGTCAATAACTGTTTTCTCGGCTTCTGTAACGTACACGTACCCGTGCACAGGGTCTTTGATTTCGCCCCAGTAAGCTTTCGGCATCTCCAAGTCAGCCTCGTCTAGTGCAAATATTATTTATGCGCCTCACATTAATGCTTAACCATCACCACGCACAGGTTGACGAGAAGTGAACAAGAAAGGCGCTTTCATAGTCATCGAAGGGTTAGACGGGTCAGGAAAAACCACCCAAGCCAAACTGCTCGCCGCAAAACTCCGAAAAAACCACAAGGCAGTTTACACGCAGGAGCCAAGCAAAGGCAAAATCGGCAAATTCATCCGAAACCGCATCCTGTACGGCGAAAAACGTTTCTCAACAACCATTGAGGCTTTGATGTTTGCCGCCGACCGCCTAGAACACATACAAAACGAGGTTCTCCCAGCCTTAGCCGGGGGGTACGTGGTGGTTTCTGACCGCTACGTCTACTCATCGCTTGCGTATCAGGGAAGCGCAGGGCTCAGCTTGGAATGGATAGAAACCATAAACGAGCACGCCCTCAAACCCGACCTCGCCTTGTTCATTGACGTGGACCCTGAAGCGGTGCAGGCGCGGCTGAAAAGCAGAAAATCCGTCATGGAAAACCTTGAGACGCAGCGGAAAGTCCGCAAAATATACCAAAAATTCATAGAAAAAGGTGAACTCGTCAGAATAGACGGGGACAAACCCAAAACTGCGGTTGCACAAGAAATCCTCAAAGTTGCAACTGCTTTCCTGAAAACACGCAGCTAGAAAGGCTCAACTGGTTTTAGGACTTTTCGGGCAGCGGAGCCGTTGACTTTGCGGACCAAAAAATCGGCAAGTTCTTCAGGTGAGATGTATCGTGGTCCGCGCTCATGGAAAACCTGCAGCTCCACAGATTTTTCTTTGCCAAAAACCATGCGCAACATGAAATAATCGAACCTTAACGGTGTCTTCTTCGTTTCTTGGTTCTTGTAATATCGGATGGCACAAAACAAATCCATCACTTGAAGCGCCCCACGACCAACAACCGCCTCCAACACTTTTTTGGTTTCCGCTTCGTTTAGGAAATTAAAGTTTCCCGCATCAGCGATGCCGAACTCGAAAATTACGCTGCTTTTAGGCACGGCGGGGCTGCTGACTCCTTCAAAAGTGAACGATGAACGGTTCATTTCATTAAGAACTTGGATGAGTTTCTGCTGGAGGCTACTGCGCGAAAGCGAATACTTAAAGCTGTCAGCCCGGTGAAAGTTTTCAGGAAAGTTCTCATAAAACCCAAGCATTTCTCGTTTAGCTCTTCTTCAGGCGCTTAATTTTCTCAAGGCTGCCCAACAAATCAGAAAGCGCCCCAGTGAGTTTCTGCAATTCCTCCACATCTTCGGTGCGCTGGATTTTCCCCTGCAAGTCTTGCACCTTCGCCATAAGGGTGGCTTCAAGCGTTTCCATAGCCGCGTTGCCTGATGCCTTCACGGGTTCTTCGCCTTCTTTAACTATGATGACTTTTTTCTCGTCTTTGCCACACCACAAAGTGCCGTCTTTTAGCCTGAACAGGGGGGCAGCGCAGACGGGACAGGATAGGTCAGTGAGGGTGGCGCCTTGGCGGAGCAAGTCAGCCATACGTTTAATGGATGTGTCGTCGGTTCTGTTTTTATCCTGCATTCTTGGACCCCAAAGTAAATACGTATCAATGCTTATATAATTTGGTTCACTGCAAAAATGCAGTAGGTGGTCATACTTATGGTGCGTAAGAAAAAAGCTGAAGAGTACGAAGAAAGAATACAGCACGCGTTAATGGTGCTTGGGCAAGTGTCTGAGGACAGCACTACGCCAAGAAACATTAGGCGCGCCGCTAAAGATTCTATGAGTGCGTTGCAGAGTGGCGAATATACTCCTGCCGTGCGGGCTTCCAATGTCATTAGCATTTTGGATGAGATTCTGCAGGACCCCAACATGCCTGCTTACACACGGGTTAAACTGTGGAACGTCATGAGCCTCATAGAAGCCATAAAAGACTAACCAGTTTTCACCAAATCTTTTTTTAATGTGAAGGCGAAAAAGGCATGAAAGTTTTCCGCTACGACTCTGTCAAAGCAGAAGACGTGGTTGCAGAAGGCGCTTCAAAAGTCAAAGTACGCTGGCTAATCACAAAAGAAATGGGCGCCAAAAACTTTGCCATGCGAGTTTTCGAAGTTGAACCCGACGGCTACACGCCTCTGCACAAGCACCCGTGGGAGCACGAGGTTTTCATTTTGGAGGGTGAAGGGCAACTTTTTGACGGCGAAAAAGCCACACCGTTCAAAGCAGGCGCAGTCATATTTGTTCAAGCCGACGAGATGCATCAATTCAAGAACAGTGGCAAGAAGCTTCTGAGTTTTCTCTGCTTGATTCCTCACCCTAAAGAGTAAAAACGTTAGCTGAATGAGGTATTCATCCGCTGTTCTCTTTGTTTATGGTAAGTCATGGAGTAGGCTTTCGCTAAAAATATATCCTAGTTACTCTATCTAAGTTTGGGTTCCACGGAGTTAATCCACTTGAAATATGACGTAATAATCGTTGGTGCAGGTCCAGCAGGAATTTTCTCAGCGTTAGAACTAACAGAAAAAAACAACCTTAACGTGCTCATTCTTGACAGAGGACCAGAACTTGACAACCGTAAATGTCCCTCCAGCAGAGGATTTGAATGTCGCCACTGCGAACCATGCTCAGTTCTCTCAGGCTGGGGCGGTGCAGGTGCTTACAGTGATGGTAAACTCACGCTTTCCACTGAAGTAGGCGGATGGCTAAATCAGTATGTCTCCCAAAAGGAGCTGGAAGCACTCGTAAAATATGTTGACAACGTTTACTTGAAGTATGGCGCAAGCGAACAAGTTTACGGCGGAGACATCGAAAAAGTCGACGAAATCGAACGCCAAGCCGCAGCGGCAGGACTGAGGCTTATTCGGCAAGAAGTCCGCCACATGGGCACAGAAAAATGCGCCGACACCCTGCGCATGATGCGCAAAGAACTGAAGAATAAAATCACTTTCATGCCCAAAACCGACGTCAAAAGTCTCATAGCAGAAGACCACACCATCAAAGGCGTGGAAACCGTAAACGGTGAAAAATTCAAGGGCAAATACGTTATAGTTGCGCCTGGCAGAGGCGGCGCTGAGTGGCTGCAAACTGAAGCCCAACTTCGCGGCTTAAAAACAATAAACAACCCCGTTGACGTGGGCGTCCGCGTTGAAGTTTCCGCCACAGCCATGGAAAAACTAACCCAGGCCCTCTACGAGCCCAAGCTAATATACTACTCAAAGCTTTTTGATGACATGGTTCGCACTTTCTGTGTTTCTCCATACGGCGAAGTCACCACTGAATCCTACGACGGCGTCCTCACCGTTAATGGTCAAAGCTACTCCGAGCGGAGAACCGACAACACAAACTTCGCCATACTGGTCAGCACTTCGTTCACTGAGCCATTTAGGGAACCGATTGCCTACGGAAAATACATCGCACGACTATCCAACCTGCTCAGCGGCGGTGTGATGGTTCAGCGTTTAGGCGACTTGGTTGCTGGGCGACGCTCCACTCCCGAACGCTTAGCCCGCAGCATAGTTACGCCATCACTGAAGAATGCCACCCCGGGCGATTTGAGCTTCGTTTTACCCTACCGCTACCTCTCCGACATACGCGAAATGCTCCAAGCCTTAGACGTAATCGCGCCAGGTGTACACTCACGAGACACATTGCTCTACGGTGTAGAAGTCAAATTCTACTCTTCCCACCTACAACTGACTAATTCGCTGGAAAGCAAAATCCAAAACATGTTCACCATAGGCGACGGCGCAGGCGTCACCCGAGGCTTAATTCAAGCTTCAGCTTCAGGCGTCATAGTGGCAAGGGAAATCATGAAGAGGGAGCATTTGAAGGCTTAACAATGGACGCGGTAGCCCAGAACATCAGGTGCAGTCACTGTGGTGCGCCAGTTGAATTCAAACCTGGCGAACTTATTGCCACCTGCAAGTACTGTGGCTTCACCACCGTCATAGAAACTGGGCAAGCCTTCACTTTTGACCATTCCCTTTTGCTAAACAGGTTTGACCAAACGCAAATAGAGACACCTATAAGAGATTGGATGCGTGGGGGTTTCCTTAAACCAGGCGACCTTGCAAAAAAAGCCAAACTATCCGAGAAGAATCTGGTTTATTTGCCGTTTTGGGTGGTCGCCGTTGAAGCAAAAACTACTTACAAAGGCATATTCGAGCGGATTACTCCTGCTATCGTGAAAGAAGGTAAACTTGAGAAAGAGTATAGCTGGTTGGTTCTGGCAAGAAAAGCGTCAGATTTTCCCACACGCGAATACAACGTTCCATTGGAAGGGAAGATACCCTTTGATTTTAGGAAAATAGAAGGCTTCGCCAAGGTCTTGAACAGCGAAATCGACCGCGACTATGCTTTGGAGCTTGCTAAGACGCAAATTGAGGCACACCACCGTTTTCTGTTGCAGCAAGACGTGGACAAAATCCTCGAAAGCAAAACTGAACTTAACCTGAAGCAGATGGTTTACCTGCACGCGCCCCTATGGTTCATAAAATACGAGTACAAAGGCAACCTTTTCCAGCTAATAATTGACGGCGCCACGGGAACAGCCCTCAAAGGGGACATACCGTCAGCCAAATTTGGGTTGCTATAAAATAAACTTTAAAAGAGAGCCCTTATTATCAACGAATATAAAAAAGGCGGTAGAATAAACAATGAGCGAGAAAAAAGATGTATATTCAGAGGCGAAAAGCCAAATGCGCCTTTCAGAACGCATAGCTGCGTTCATCCCTGGTTTTAGAGGGTATAAAGAGAAAGAATTACGCCGCGAATCTGACAAGCTGATTCGAAACCACCTGAACCTGAAGCTTTCAACGGCGAAGGCTGACCTTAAAACGATAGCGCAGAAACTGTCTGACCGCCGCTACTTTGATGTTTTAACTGACATGGACCGTTTAGGTGCGAAAATGGATCGTGTCGTCGAAAAGGTTAACCACGCATCTTATGGTTACACAGGCTTCTTTGACGCTGTGAAAGTTAAAGAAGACAGTCTTGACAGGATGATAGACTTCGACAGCAAACTAATCGACGAAATAACTAGCTTTGCCGCAGATGTGGATGCTTTCAAGGCTGAATTAGCCAGCGGCGAAACAAAAAACATGAAAACCAGAATCCAGAACCTAACCGATAAACTCGAAGGGTTCGAGGGAACGTTTGACAAACGTGGAGAAGTAATTTTAGGAGTGAACTAAAATGCCGCAAGTTATTGAATGGCAAAACGCAGGACCAGACGACATAGTCTGGAGATACCCAAACGAAGACATCACTTGGGGCGCTCAACTTATAGTGCACGAGTACGAGATGGCGGTGTTCTTCCGCGACGGCAAAGCCTACGATGTCTTTAACGCTGGACGCCACACACTAACCACCTTGAACCTGCCCCTGTTGACTAGTCTGCTAACGCGTCTTGCTGGGTTTGGCGGACAGAAACCCTTCAAAGCCAACGTCATATTCATCAGCACCAAAGTCTTCGCTGGAAAATACGGCGCCCGCGCCCAAACCACCGAGTTAGCTCCGCTTCAAGTGTTCGGGCAATTCTGGTTCAAAATCGAAAACGCTTCCCTGTTCGTGAACGAAGTCATCGGCGGACAAAAAGCCTACACCACAGAAGACGTAAACAACTATTTGCGTGGTTTCCTGAACGAGAAGATAATTGATGAGCTTTCCCACTACGACCTAGTCACGGTGTTTACGCGTCTGGACGAAACCTCGGTTATTGTGAAAAACTCCGTCATGGACTACTTCAAGCGTTTAGGCATTGAAATCACGGACATGCGTTTCGAAGGCATAGATACCACACCCGAATACCGAGAACGCCTATTCTGGCTCAAAACAGGCAAAACCGCACCCGAAGAAGTCTTACGCATGGAAACGATGAAAAGTGCAGCTGAATCGCTCGGAAAATCAGGCGGTGGCGGTGCAGCCTTAGGAGCAGGCATGGTGCTTATTCCGCAAATCATGACGCCTACAGGTCCAGCGCAAGCTCCAGCGGCAGCACTCGTTATCTGCCCAAAATGCAGCTCAAGAATTCCTGCAACATCAAAGTTCTGTCCCGAATGCGGAACTCACCTTATTCCTCCAGCGGCAGGCGCCATCAACTGTCCCAAATGCAGCAAGTCAATTCCAGCAAACTCAAAGTTCTGTCCTGAATGCGGCGCAACCCTCTCCTCCACCTAAGGAGACACCAACATGGCTGAAGATAGGCGAACACTACTCACAATCGGCGCCTTCTTCCTAATCCTCGTAGTCGCCATAGTACTCTACGCGGCAAACGCCATAAACTGGACTCTGGTTGCTCCCGTGGTTCTGGTGCTTTTCGGAGTTTGGATGCTGGCGCTGGCAGGCATGCGCAGTTCAATCCCTCAAAAGTACGCGCGTGACGCCTTCAGCACAATGAGCTTAGGTCTGATACTAATCGCGGTTGGCGGAGCTTGGTACCTGTTCGCGTTCAATTGGCTGTACTCGCTGGCGCTAATCCTGCTTGTCCTTGCCGCCTTGGCGATAGCCGCAGCACTAAAACGAAAGTAACTGAGCCTTTTTTGCTCTAAACATTTTTCTATACCATTGCGTAGTCACTGTTGCAGAGGCTTGCAGTTATGAGCACCAAAACTATCGGGCACGGCACATGGTACGACATGATGGCCAAGAAAGTAATCCAGCGCGAAAAGAAACTGGGCAGAAGCGTAAGTCTAGTCAGAACGGAGATGGGTTTGGGCGCTTCAGGTTTCCCTCACATCGGCAGCCTCGGCGACGCGGCGCGCTCCTACGCCGTTACGTTGGCTCTCAGGAGTATGGGTTTCAACTCGGAGCTTGTGGCTTACTGCGACGACAAAGACGGCTTGCGCAAGGTTCCAGCGGGGCTCCCCAAAGACATGGAGAAATACCTTGGCTACTCAGTCTCCAGCATACCTGACCCGTTTGGGTGCCATGAAAGCTACGGCAAACACATGAGCTCACTTCTGCTGGATGCGCTGGATAAATGCGGCATCGAGTACAAGTATTATTCAGCCAAAGAAGTCTACGACAAAGGCTTACTCCTCAACGAAATTAGAACGATTCTTACTAACGCTAAGAAAGTCGGTGAAATCGTTAAAGAAGAAGTGGGGCAGGAAACCTACACTGAGGTTTTGCCTTTTTTTGCGGTTTGCGAGAAATGTGGGCACCTCTACACGACCCGAGCCTACAAGTTTGACCCCAAAACCGACAAGGTCACATACAAATGTGAAGGTCTTGAAATCCGAGGCAAACTGATTGCTGGTTGTGGGCACGAGGGCGAAGTGGACATAAAAAGCGGCGAAGGCAAACTCACTTGGAAGAGCGAATTTGCAGCCCGATGGAAGGCATTGGACATAAGGTTTGAAGCGTACGGCAAAGACATCGCTGACTCGGTTCGCATCAACGACCGCATCTGCCGCGAAGTTTTGTGCTATGAACCGCCGTCTCATGTAAAATATGAAATGTTCCTTGACAAGGGTGGAAAGAAAATTTCCAAGTCCGCGGGCAACGTTTTCACGCCGCAAGTCTGGTTCAAATACGGCTCCCCGCAGTCGCTGCTTTTGCTTATGCTGAAACGGTTTGTAGGCACGCGCACGCTGGACGTTTCCGATATTCCATCATACATGAACGAGCTGGACGCACTGGAAGACGCGTATTTTGGCAAGAAACCGACCAAAGATGAGAAGGAACTGGTGAAGCTCCGCGGTTTGTACGAGTACTGTTGGGGTATGAAGCCACCCGCTAAGCTGAGCATTCACGTACCGTATAATTTGCTGGCTTTTCTGGCAAAGATGGCGCCCAAAGAGAACGCGGACGAATTCATAGTGGAGAAGCTTCAGAGCTACGGTAACCTGCAAAAAAACCAATCTATTGATGCTGACTTGAAAAAACGGATAGAATACGCGTTCAACTGGGTCAGTGACTTCGAAGAAATCAAAGAAACATCGACAACACTTACAGCGGAAGAGAAAAAAGCCATAGCGACCTTGGTTGAAGTCTTAAAAACCGAGGACGACCCTGACAAGATACAAAACGCCATCTTCAACGCCGCCAAAAGCAACGGAATAAAACCAGGCGTCTTCTTCAGGACACTTTACTCGGTTCTGATGGGTGCTCCGCAGGGACCACGACTGGGACCGTATGTGCTTGCGATGGGCAAACAGAACGTCATCTCCGCGTTGCAACGCGCCTTATCCAAAAGTTAAAGCCCAAACTTTCTTTTTGTGTAACTTCAAACAAACTTTCAGTGCACTACAATTAGGTTGGTTTGTTTGCAAAGTTTTGGCAATAGTAAAAAAGAGAAAAAAGTGGTTTAGCGCTGAGATTATCTTTTTTTAGTTTAGTTGGTTTCCGCAGTGGGGGCAGAATTTGGTGGTTTCGTTGACTACGCGTCCGCATTTTGGGCATATTCTAGTTATGTTCTGGGGGACGCCTTGCGGTGGAGGAGCATATTGCTGTTGAGGTGCGTATCCGTATGGTTGTCCTCCTACAGGTATTGGTTTGTAGACTAGGGCTAGTATGCCGCCGATGAATGCTAGTATGCCGCCTACGCCGATAAGAGAGAAGACTAAGATAAGTGCGCCCCATTTAGAGTGTTCCATTGGGTTCGCTTTCAGTTTTCCAGCAAAGACTATGATCAGTATTGAAGTTATCAGCATCCAAGCGCCGAAACCAATTAGGGTAGTCCATCCCCAGCCAAACATTCCGTAGTCAACGCCGTAGTAGTAGGAATAAGAATTTAGTTCCATGTACGCTATCGCACCAAAAGCTATGAAAGCCAATGAACCGAGTAAGCCGAAGATTCCGCCGAGCAATGAAAGTACGTATGCTGCTGATGGTTTATTTTGAACTTGTTGATATCCCATTTTACATTTCCCTTCTCTTGCTTAGCTTCTGTACTATCCATTAGTATAAAAAATTTGTTCCCCAAGCATCATAAGCATCAGCCAAATGTCCATCAAACCAGAGGTCACCCGACCTTTTAGTTCAACAGGTGTCTTTCAAGATTCCGTTTCGGTATCCAGAACTTTTAAGTTTTAATAGTACCCTTACGATTCTCTCTTGAACACACTGGAACACCAAAGTCCAGTCGGTTGGGCTCGTCGTCTAGTACGGATTATGACACCGGCCTGCGGAGCCGGAGGTCTTGGGTTCAAATCCCAACGGGCCCGCCACCAACCTTTTCAAACCCCACTCGGATTTCGGCAATTTTTGCGTCAAAGTTTTAAACATGGAGCCGACAATAGAGGAGTCGGGTGTGCGATGGATAAGACTGATGTTGTTCTGATTCAGCTGTTGCTGATAAATTCGCGTCTTTCGTATGGGGAATTGGCAGAGAAACTCAACTTATCTGTAAACGCCGTCCACAAGCGCATTCAAATTCTCATTGAAACGGGTGTGATTCGCAAATTCACCGCCAAACTTAGCGGTTTAGCCGTAAACTTAATCAACGTTTTCATCTCAGGCACATCTCAACTCAGCACCTTCCAAGACCTGCCTGACAAGCTGAAAAAGCAGGGCTCCATCTACTGGCTATCTATCGGCGGCGGCAAATATCTTTACATCGGAGCCTACCTTAGAAGCATAAACGAGCTGGAACAACTTGTTAGCTACGTGAAAAAAGAGGCAAAAATCGCCGAGCCAACCGTAGGCATCATGGCAGTTCCGCATATGCCGTTTTTTGCAAACTCTAAACCCGCCGACAAAGTCCTCTGCGATTTGGACTACCGCATCGTGCATTCGCTTAGGGATAACGCGCGCAAGCCAGTTTCAGACATAGCCGACGAGTTGTGTGTTTCAGCGAAAACGGTGCGCCGTAGGCTTACGCGTATGATGAAAAACGGCTTAATTGAGCTCTCCGTGGAATGGTACCCCGACGCCTCAAACGACATCATCACCCTCATTGACCTGCACCTGAAACCAGACATCGACATGAGCATCGCGTATACGCTTCTCAAAAAGTACTCCCCAAACATGCTCTTTTACTGGGCGTTTGCCAACATACCTAACATAGCCGTCTACGTTGTCTGGACCCCCAGCATGAAGGAACTCCAGAACATACGCGAAAATCTCGAAAAAGAAAAAGACGTAACAGCCGTTGTGCCGAACATACTCTACGTGGGCTACATCTTCAACACTTGGCGCGACCAATTAACCGAAAAACATTAGCCTCTTTTTCAACCAGTCGGGTGATAAAACGCCCTTTTTAGGCGCGTTTTTGGCTTTTTTATGCAACAACCAGTTGACATACCCCTAAATTCTCCCACACGAAACAGCATCCAGAAACCAACCTGAACAAGAAGTGACATGTATGAACGAATCCGCTATAGTGATTGAGCATCTTAGCAAGAAATACCAAGATGTTAATGCCCTTGACGACCTAAGCCTGCAGGTTGCCAAAGGGGAACTCTTTGGACTGCTAGGTCCAAACGGAGCAGGCAAAACCACCACCATAAACATTCTCTGTGGGCTCCTAAAGCCTTCAAGCGGCGATGCAAAAATCTGTGGCTACGACGTCCAAAAAGACCCCGCTAAAGTCAAGGAACTAATAGGCGTCTGCATCCAAGAAACAGCAATTTATCCGTACCTGACTGGGGCAGAAAACGTGGACCTCTTCGGGAACCTTCACGCCATGGATAAAGCCGCACTTAACAATAGGCGCGTCCTGTTGCTAAAGAAGCTGGGTCTATCTGAGGATGCTAAAAGGAGAGCAGGCAAATACAGCGGCGGCATGAAGCGTCGGCTAAGCCTCATACTTGCCTTAATCCACGACCCGCAAATTGCCTTCCTTGACGAGCCTACTGTTGCGATGGACCCGCAGTCTCGGCATGCAGTCTGGGACTTCTTGAAGGAGCTGAAAAAAGAAAACAAAACCCTCATCTTGACTACGCATTACATGGAAGAAGCCGAAGAACTCTGCGACCGCGTTGGCATAATTGACCATGGAAAACTAATCGCGCTGGGCACCCCACAAGAGTTGATTTCTCAAAACAAGGTCAAAAACTTGGAAGAAGTCTTCATCAAACTCACAGGAAGAAACATCAGGGAGGAATCTTAAATGAAAGCCCAACGCATTTTAGCTTTAACCAAGAAAGAACTGAAGAAAACCATCCGCGAACCCGCCGTGCTGTTCATGATTTTCCTGTTCCCAATAGTTTTCGTCTTTGCCTTCGGGGCATCTTTCGGCGGCGCAGGCAGTAGCCAAGCCGTCTACAACATCGGCGTAGTCAACGCGGATTCGTCAGGGTCCAATCCAGCGTCTTCGCAGTTACTGCTTAACGCTTTAATAGACACAAAAATCCTTAACCTCCAAGTCTACGCCGACAACCAGACAGCCCAGACTGACCTATCACAAGGCAAAATCCAAGCTGTTATGGTAATTCCCAGTAGCTTCAGCCAAAGCTTAACATCCTATCAAGCTGCCCCCAACAACCCTGCCCAATGGATAAACGCAACAATTTCCCTCTACCTCGATAAAGGCTCCCTCGTCGCGACCCAAGCAGTACCGCCCATTATCCAGAAAACGCTCACAGCCGTGGCAGGTCAGAACCAGCAGGCACCCGCTAGCCCCTTCCATTTAGAAACTGCGTCTTTGGTTGAAGTCAACGCTCCATCAGCACTTGACTTTATAGCTCCAGGAATGTTCACATTTGCGTCGATATTCCTCATCATGATGGTAGGGCAATCATTCGCGCAGGACCGAGAAAACGGCATGATGAAACGCATCCGCATCACCCCAACCACGCCAACCGAATTCATGGCCAGCCAAGTCATCTCCTACATGGGCATCGCGCTGATCCAAGCAGCCTTGGTGTTCGTCATGACGTACGCGTTAGGTTTCAAACCAGACGTCGGAGTGCCAGCATACGCCTTTGCCTTCATACTGGTTCTGGTGTTCTCGCTGTCCAACGTTGGCTTCGGCTTAATCACCGCAACCATAGCAAAATCGCCAGGCGCAGCAACAGGCATCAGCTTTCTTTTCGTCTTGCCGCAACTGTTTCTGGGAACATTTGTTGGCGCATCGCTATCCTCAGGCGCTCAGGTGGCAGGCAAATTTGTACCCAGCTACTACGTAACTGACGCTTTGACTTCACTGTTCCTCAGAGGCGCCGCCCTCACCAGTCCAACTATACTGCTTGACTTCGTCGCCGTGTCAGTGTCCTGCGTTGCCATCCTCGCAGTAGGTATAATGCTGTACGCAAGATACTACAAAATCTAACAGCCACCACATGGAGAATAAAGAATGACAAAAAACAAACAGGTAGATGCAGAGGCGCTAATCAAGGAAGCAGAGAACGCTGAGCATAAAGAAGCCTACAAACCGTTGGAACGCAACAAAGCATTCCGTATCGGAGTCGTTGCAAGAGCAGACGCAACGAATCATCCTTCTTTTTTTATTGAAATAATCATCAGCTTAGCCCCCGACATCTGCGAAGTTGACCTGCCTCATCTAGAAAAAACCTTAGAATGTCTAAAGGCGCTGCATGCACGAAGGTACTCTTTGACATATCAAGACGACAACTGCATCTCATGTGAAACAGAAGTCTCCGCCCACAAGATAGCTGAAGAATACGCAGCTGCCAAAGCGCTAATGCAAACACTTTAACTATAGGCTACCTTGTGCCTCTTTTTTACATACCCAAAACACTGAAGACCAACATTCAACCCGCGTTTGGCGCTGTATCGCTTGTGGGGTTTTTGGTTCATGTGAGCTTTTGGGATACCCTTTTCCTTTTGAGTTTGGCTAAGTTGACTGCACATCTGCTTTTCACTGGTTGCACAACCAAACAAGACCCAAACCAAACCCCTTCAGCAAAACCCAACCAACCACACAACCCCCCAGAAGTAGAAGTGTATAGCAACCAAACCACAACTACAAACTAAACAAAAAACAAACCAGAACTATGTTGCCAACTATAAATAAGGGGGCTATAGACTGCTCCACGCTAAAAGGAACATAAAAGGAAAAGAAAGTTGGTTTATTCTCTGCTTGAAAGCACCGCAATGTAATCTGCTGTGTCCGCACACATGTCCGCAGCGTGCTCAATGAACTCGATTAAATCGTCAAAAATGACCATTGCACCACAGTTCATTTTGTCGCCATACTTCACGAACAACGCCTTAGCCTTCAGATACTCCTCGTCAAGCTCATGTTCACTGCTCTCAACCTTGCGTGCTTCAGCTATGGCTCCAGCAGGATTAGACGAAATTTTCTCGATGCCACCACGAAGAGCCTGCGCTGTTTCCACAAGCTTCGCGGTCATAAACACGGTTTTCTGGCACAACTCATCAGGAATCTTGGCGTCTCCAAGCATCTCCAAACACCTTGCCGCATCTTTAGTGTGGTCCGCCAGCGTATCCAGCCTCTTAACCAAGTGCAAAAGGTCTTCGCGGTAATCCGCCACCAACGCTGCACCTTTGCTCAGCTCCGTAAAAACATCCGTTCGTAGCTTGTCCACTTCTTCCTCTGCCTTGTACAGGTTCAAAACATGCTTCTTAGTGTCAGCTAGGTTTCCCTCGGAGAAGCTTTTGGTAGCTTTGTGAAGTAAAGTTACAGTGTCGAAGGCTTTTGTTATCTGCTCATGTGCTAGTTCTAAGCCTTTTGTTTTACGGCGTTTCTCAAACCAGTCGTAGCTTCTTCTTTCCACGGTCAAATCCCCATTTACACTATTAGACTGTCCAAATATAACCCTTCTTCTTAACGGACCTAATCTTGAATTCCCCGCAGACTTTTACGCTAAACAACCGTCAATTGCCAGAAACCAATCCACAAGTTCAGCCATGTTAATTTGCTCTTGTTTTTTCCTACCCGTTTTCTCCTTCACCAAATATCCCCCTTCGAGTCAAAGATAGTGACTGCCTGATTCAGATGTGAGCGAAGTACACTACATCGCTGCTTTTTTTGTGCCGATTTTCTTTTTTTACCATCCCTTTTTGCACGGCAAACCCCTAAGTTAACAAGTAAAAACTTTAGCTTATTTAGAATCTCCAAATAACCTATAGACAACAATTTAGTCTATATAGAATCACTAACACTGCTTACCTTTCCACGATACACTCTGCCAACCGAATCTTATCTTCCAAACTTCTCATTAAAATATTCGTAACTTCCACATCGATTCCCAGTTGCTCTATACGCGCTTTCTCCGCAATATCCACCGAGTCAATGATAAACGTGTCAAGGAAATCCGCATACAACTTAGCAACACCCAACGCGGAAACCTCAACACCCAAACCCCTCAACAGCTTATCCGCTGGACCCTTCACGGGTGCACCCGCAATTATTGGGCTTATAGCCACCTTTCGCGCGTTACTCCTCTTTAGGGCATCGCGAATTCCTTTAACTGAAAGAATTGTGCCTATGCTGACAACAGGGTTACTGGGACAAACCACCACAAGCTCTGCATTTTCAATAGCGTTTAACACACCGTCAGCAGGCTGCGCAGTTGCCGCACCAAGAAACTCCACGCCAAGCACAACGTCTTTTGCGCCTCTTTTCACCATGTACTCTTCAAAATGCATCATGCCCTCGTTAGTTACAATGTGAGTTTCGAACTTGTCGTTTGTCATCGGCAAAATCGTCGTCTCCAACCCAAGAGCCCCACAGATTTCAACGGTGACTTCGGACAACGTTAAACCCTGTTTTAGCCGCATTGTCCGGTACACGTGTGTAGCTAAGTCCCTGTCGCCAAGATTGAACCATGTTTCACAGCCAAACTTCCGCAGCGACTCAAGAAACTGAAAAGTGTCCCCTTTGAATCCCCAGCCTTTACCTTCGTCAACAATTCCTGCTAACGTATAAGCCACAATGTCCAAGTCAGGTGATATGTGTAAACCGTACAGTTCCATGTCGTCGCCCGTGTTTACGATAACAGAGAGGCTTTTTGGGTCAACAACCCTTACAAGTCCCGTGAGGAACCTTGCTGCACCAACTCCGCCTGCTAAAGCCGTAATCATGCATGCCCACCCCTGAGAACCCTGCAAACAGTATGCTTAGCAACTGTATTTTAAGTGACCGACTAAGAAAGCAACAGCGTTTATTGGGGTTTGCTGTTTTCTTTTTCCGATACCCAAGTTTCCTTCGCTAAACCTTTCGCGTCGATGACACGTTCCTTCTTAAAAACTGGTGCCTCATGCTTGTACCTCTCCACGGCTTCACGCAAAACTGGAAAAACCTCCGTTCTATGCGAACCAGCAACCGAAACGTACACCATATCGTCGCCGACGTTAAAGTCGCCAAGCAAATGATGAATCTGGACATCCACAATGCCCTGCTTCTTAGTTAAATCGTCACAGATTTTCTCAAGCACCTCATTGGCTTTCTCCTCGTAAGCCTCCAAAGTGAGTTTTTCTACTTTTTCGCCTTCATTGCTTTCGCCACGAGCAACACCGATGAACAGGGCGATTTCACCCGTTTTTTCGAATTGCCCATTTTTTTTGATGTTGTTCATCAAATCGTCGAGGTTGAAGTTGCCTTTTTCGTGGACACCTGCCTGATGAGTCACGTATTCCGCTTCTCCATTATACTGGTTAGAACTACGTTAAGTTAGCGACATTCAATCTAAAGATGCTTTCGCACCGAAAAAACGAAAATAAAAGTGAAATAAAGAAGAAAGGAAATCGCTTGTTATGCTTCTGCTTCGACTTCTTCTTCTGGCTCTGGCGCTGCTAGTGGTGCCGCTGGCGTAAACTCCTTTGGCTGCCCAACAAGCTTTGATTTTCTGATGCCAACATGCCTTAGCGGTGCAACCAGTTTTGCTTCGTTGTAGATGTCTGAGGCGATTTTGCCAAGAACCATTTCCTGAACAAACTGGTCCAGAGTGAGTGCTGCAGCTTTCGCTTTGATGATTTTGGTCATTATCTGGCGAACAGTGTGCTCCTGTGAAGTCTTGATTCTAGAAAGCGTTAGGGCGGAAACAGCTACTCGCAGTTTATAACCGTCTTTTGTGGTTAAGTTAAACAGTCCGTCAACTTTGGTGGTTCTTCTTCGCACCAAGCTTCTCAGGTAATCACGGCTGTATTCGTGACCTTTGAATACGGTTCGGGCGGTTTTTCCGTCCATCTGGTTAACTTGGAAATACATTTTCAAGTACTGATGCGAGAAGTCGCCTGTTATGTCGTAGAGTGTGGCTTCGGCGACTCTGCCGATAAGTTGTTCTTGCTCTGCAGCTGGCACTGAGCCTAATTCAACGTTACCGAAATATGGCGGCGCAACTATAAGGTACCACGCTTTGCTACGCCATTTATCGCGAACGTGTTTCGATTTTGAAGACAAGGTGATCCTCCGAATGCGCCTTCAACATTCTCAAGGGGATATTAAAAGCTTTACCGTTTGAGAGTTATCTTCTCTATGTCTCCCATGTATTTTCTTAGAACCTTTGGAACGAGAATTGAGCCGTCTTCTTGTTGATAGTTTTCAAGGATGGCGACTATGGTTCTGCCGGTTGCTAAGGCTGTTGAGTTGAGTGTGTGCACTACGCCTTTTGGTGGGGCGCCTTCTTTTTCTCTGTAGCGGATGCCTAAGCGTCTGGCTTGGTAGTCGGTGCAGTTGCTGCATGAGATGACTTCGCGGTATGTTTCTTGTGCGGGCATCCATGCTTCGAAGTCGTATTTTTTGGCTGCGACTGTGCCGATGTCGCCTGTGCAGACGTTCACCATGCGGTAGGGGATTTCTAGTTTTTGGAAGAGTTCTTCTGCGTTGGCTGCAAGTTCTTCATGCAGTTTCCAAGAATCTTCTGGGGTGCAGAAAATGAACTGTTCTATCTTGTTGAACTGGTGGGTTCGGAAGATTCCGCGGGTGTCTTTACCGTGGGCTCCTGCTTCTTTGCGGAAACAGGCGCTTACACCTGCGAGTTTGAGTGGGAGGTTTTCTTGTTTGAGGACTTCGTTCATGTACATGGCTGCCATGGGGTGTTCGCTGGTGGCTATGAGGTAGAGGTCTTCGTTTTCGATTTTGTAGAGAACATCAACGAAGTCGCCTAGGGCGGTTACGCCTTCGTAGGGTTCGCGCTTCATCAGGTATGGTGGTTCTATGAGGGTGTAGCCTTTGTTGGAGAGGGTTTCCATGGCGAAGTTCATTAGTGCATAGTCGAGAAGTACCCCTGCGCCTTTGAAGTAGAAGAATCTGGCTCCTGCGACTTTTCCTGCTCTTTCCAGATCAACTATATCGAGGTTTAAAGCTAGGTCTATGTGACTTTTGGGTGGGAATTTGAATTGTGGGATGGTGCCCCATTTTTTTACTTCCACATTGTCGGTGTCGCCTTGGCCAACTGGAACGGTTTCATGGAGCAAGTTTGGGAGACTCATAAGGAATGAGTGGATTTTTTCTTCGTCTTGAACTACTTCTTTTTCTAGACTTGTTATTTCGGTGTCTACGGCTCTGGCTTTTTGGAGTTGGGTGTCTGCGTTTTTTCCTGCTTTTTTGAGGGTGGCAACTTCGTTGGTGCAGACTTTTCTGTCGTGCCGCAGGTCGTTTAGTTTGGAGAGGTTTTGGCGCCATTGCTTGTCGGTTTCGATGAGGTCTTGGAGCATTTTGAGGCTTTCAGGGTTGCCTCTTTGCGCTATGTTGGTTTTGACCAGTTCAGGGTTTTCGCGGATGAGTTTTATGTCTAACATGTTCCTCACGAAGCCAAAGCAATTCTAGATTTGCTTAGTTATTTAAACTTACGATTTAGCACAGTTCACCAACGAAATTTGGAAGGCGGTTTTTTGGGGACTCTGTTAGTGATTTTTGACTATAGCCCCCCTTTGTAGGTTTAACTTTGGTGACTAAGGTTTTTTTCCATTTGGTTTTTTAGTTTTCTGAGGAAATGTAAATTAAGTTTAAACCGAAAAGATTCAGTGTCGTGAAAACATGAAAGTTGCAGTTTCTGGTAAAGGCGGCGTTGGCAAAACCCTCATCGCGGGTGGTTTAGCACGTGGGTTTGCTGCACGCGGATTAAAAACCATAGCAATCGACGCTGATTCTTCGCCTAACCTTGCAATGACGCTGGGTTTAAGCGCGGAAGAAGCGCGGAAAATCTTGCCGATTACTGAGAACAAAGAACTTGTGGACTCCAAAACCAGCACAGGATACTCAGGAGTTTACCGCTTATCCTTCACCGTAGACGACATAGTCAAACAGTACTCCGTTGCCACCCCACTGGGCGTAAACCTCATCGTCATGGGTACCGTGCATTCAATGGGCGCAGGCTGCATGTGTGCTCCAAACGCTGTGGTTCGCGCTTTACTCCGACACTTGGTTGTAGACACCAACGAGGCATTTGTCATGGATTTGGAAGCAGGTGTCGAACACATCGGCAGAGGCACCGCACAGCACGTAGACGCACTGCTGATTGTGGCAGATTCCAACCTGAAATCTCTAGAAATAGCCAAACACATACACGACATGGCAACAACTGCCGGCATGAAACAACTTTACCTTGTCGGAAACAGAGTCATGAACAACACCCAGAAAGAAGCCATCCAAAGTTTCGCAGACAAAAACGGCTTGGAATTGCTTGCGTTTGTGCCATTCGACCAAGGCGTAATTGACGCAGATATGCGCGGCGAAACACCACTTTTAAACAAAGAAATCACAGCAGTGCAAACCATAGACAATATATGCGAGTCGCTGATTAAGAAAAACAAAGTTTCCTGAGGTTTTGTTAAATGAAAACTCTTGTAACTATCGGTCGCGGTGGAACAGGAAAATCCAGCTTCACAGCTTTGATGGCTAAATGCTTCATAGAGGCAGGTTTTGCTCCGCTGTTGCTTGTGGATGCTGACCCTGACCAAAACCTTGCTGAAATGCTTGGTTTGGACCTTAAAGAGGCTGGGAAAGCAACCATGGCGGAGCTTATCGTGGATACTTTCATCGAGAAAGGCGGAACTACGGTGGGGGTTTCCCCGACTGAGCGTATAGAAAGCAGGCTCTTGGCTAACGGGTTGTACGAGGGTGAACACTTCGACTTTATGTCTGTTGGAACTAAGTGGGTTGAAGGCTGCTACTGCATGCCAAACTCCGCCCTGAAAGCTGCATTGGAATCTGTAACAAAAAACTACCAGTACGTACTCATCGACTCGCCAGCAGGATTGGAACATCTAAACAGGCGCATCGCTTCCAAAGTAAACGACATCTTTGACATTTTGGACCACTCAAAAAAGAGCCTAGACCACGTCAAACGCGCATACCACATAGCCAAAGAAGTGGACATGGAATTCGACAACTTTTACCTCATAGGCGGCTACCGTTTCCCCGCAGAGCTGGGCAGTAAAGCTGAGGCTGATTTGAAGTTTAAGTACTTAGGCAAAATCGTTGCTGATGAGCAAGTTGACGACTACGTTCTTAACGGTAAGTCATTGCTTGACCTTCCCTCTGACAACGCCGCGTTTGCTTCTGTGAAGGCTATCATGAAGGCGACGGGTTACATACATCAATAACTCAGTTTCTTTTCTATACTGTTATCTTTTTTTTGCTTACGTTCTTCAGCATGTAACATGACTTTTCAGCGTGGACTTTGGAAAGGTTTAAAACAGGGAAACCTAAGGTATATCTTCAAAACCTTTACTGAGGTTTGACATTGACCAGCAAAAATGTGCGTGTAAAGATAGATGAAATGAAGACCAGTAATGGTCTCATCAAAAACCTCGAATTATCTATAGGAAAACTTGTTGATGATAACTGGACTGAGCCTATGGGCCCCACCCCGAAACCTTCTCTTACTGCCCTTAGGGATTGGGACATGAAGCTCCTCAACAAGTACAAGCCCTTCTACATGCCCGCTTGTGACCTCTGTTGTCTTTGCACTTATGGCAAGTGCGATTTGACAGGTGGAAAACGCGGCGCTTGTGGACTGGACATTGGTGCGCAGTCATCACGTATTGTGCTTCTGGCTTGCAGCATTGGTGCAGCTACACACACGGGGCATGCTCGCCACGTAGTTGACCACTTAATTGAAAAATATGGTCGACGCCATCCTATTGATATCGGTGGCATGAACGTTAAGGTTGAAGCTCCAGTCACGAGGCTTGTCACTGGTATAAAACCTGAAACCCTTGGAGACTTGGACGAAGTTCTGGAATACTGTGAAACACAGATTACTCATTGTCTCTCTGCAGCGCACACTGGTCAGGAAGGAAATAACTTAGATTTTGAATCAAAGGCTTTCCACGCTGGCATGGTTGACCAAGTAGGTATGGAAGTTGCTGATATAGCTCAAATTTCGACATTAAACTTCCCTAAGGCTGATCCTGACGCACCACTCATTCAAATGGGCATCGGTTCAGTCGACACAAAAAAGCCAGTTATTATGTGCATTGGTCACAACGTCGTGCCCTCAGTCGGAATTATTGATTACATGCGAGATAGCAAACTTGATGACAAGATGGAAGTCGTAGGTTTATGCTGCACAGCCTTTGATAATACCCGCTACTATGACCGAGCAAAAATCGTCGGCCCAATCTCATGGCAACTCCGCTTCATACGAGGCGGCTATGCAGACGTAGTCGTTCTTGACGAGCAATGTGTCCGAACTGACGCTTTTAATGAAGCTGAGCGTGTCAAAGCGCCAGTTATCGCTGCGTCAGAGAAGAACTGCATGGGCTTCAAGAACCGCACAAACGACCCTGCAGACGAAATAGTTGCAGACCTTGTAAGCGGCAAAGTAACTGGTGTGCTCATCCTTGACCCTGAAAAAGTCGGCGAAGTAGCCGTGAAGGTTGCACAGAAGATCGCGCCAATCCGCAAGAAAATGAGTGTTCTTCCATCACTCGACGAAATCAAAGCACTCGCGAAGACCTGCCGGCAATGCAACCTTTGCCAGAGAAGTTGCCCACAAGACCTCAGAATCCCCGCAGCCCTCAAAGCAGCCGCTGACGGTAATCTTGCCCCCCTGACTGCCTTATACGAAGAATGCATTGGATGTGGACGCTGCGAAGAAGCCTGCCCAATTAAACTGCAAATACACAGCTTCATAGTCAAGTCCGGCGAAAAATACATGACCGAAGAAACGAACTTGTGCCGTGCAGGCAGAGGCGCAGTCCAAGACGTTGAAATTCGCAACGTTGGTAGCCCAATAGTCTTAGGCGAAATTCCGGGCATACTTGCAGTTGTGGGTTGTGCTAACTATCCACACGGTGGCAAAGACGTATACGACATCTGCAGAGAATTCGCACTTAGACGCTACATAGTTGTAACATCAGGATGCTCAGCCATGTCCGCAGGCAGCTACAGAAACTCTGAAGGCAAAACCCTTTACGAGGAATTCCCAGGCGGATTTGAAGCTGGAGGCGTTCTCAACGTCGGCTCATGTGTCGCAAACTCACACATCGCAGGTGCAGCACCCGTGGATGTCGACGATCGCGTCGGGGCGGGTCACCGCGAGGAGGTCGATGCAC
>CALMWK010000124.1 GCA_937873375.1 Candidatus Bathyarchaeota archaeon | reverse complement strand
AAAACCAGAATCTGCTCAACACTTGTCGCGCCTGTGAACGCTATGAAGGTGTCTAATAGAAGATGGTAAAAAGGCGGAAAAAACGCTATGCCGCTCAACGGAACGCTACCCACCTTCAAGAAAAATTGTGCCCGCTGAAAATGCACCGCAGGGTCATTTCCCAAAATCAAGCCGTTAGCGCCTAAAAAGAAAAAGAACAAAACGAAAACAAGTGCCGAGAAGACCGCTGCAAACACTATTTCCAAGTTTCTCTCGGTTTTGTCCAAACCCACCAAGATGAGGTAATCTCCCCTAGCTCAAGTCCTTGTGCACTTGAAATATGGCTACCTCATTATTAATAAATACAAGGCTAAACAAGGGGTCCTTAGCAAATCTGGGTATTGCCTCAACGTCACGCACCGCAATGTAAGAAATATTGTAATTAAGTAGAGCTTGGCTGTAATTGAAAATGTCCAGCGGCAAATTCCCCTCCTTATTCATGTAAATAGCCGTGTTGTTAGCTAATAGTTGTTGGTAATTCTCAATCCAGGCTTTGTCCGTTGGGTCTTTAGTCAACTTGGGGTCAGGTTTGAATTGGTAAACGCCCACTGAAAATTTCAATTCAGCCCTAGAATTGCCACCAAGCGGGTACCATAGTTCTACGCAGCTAGGGTTCTCTTTTGTGAGGTCCGCGATTTCTGGTTGCCCTTCAGTTAATATTAGTTGACCCGCCACATTCATGTTGGTATCTATCAAACCAAACGTCGTGTTTTCCCCTTGAACAAAAGTGCCTTTTGTATGTAAAATAAAGCGCACCTCGTCAAGAGATACTGTTGGATGGTCACTTTCAATGGTTTCAGTCATGTTGACAAATTGTATGCCGCTGTAAACGGTGGCTTTCTGGGTGAAATTGAAAAGTTCGTTTCCTCTCGTCACGATGATGGTTGCGTAATCAGTTCCGTTTTCAAGTTGCATATCTGTAACTGGTAGGTCTGCAAGGTAGTAGAATTTCTGAACGTCATTGTCGTCTCTGAGTAAAATTCTTATTTCTTCGTTGTTAAAGTGGAAAAACGGATACGGAAAATACGAGTTGTTGAGTTTAGCCAAAAATATCGGGTTATGCCTTCCCACATATCCGCCATCTTCTCTTATCTGGATTAAACCATTATCTATGAGGTAGTCAGTGTCCAGAAGACTATTCGCAGCCTTTGCAGGTTCAAACTCACGAGAAAGCGTCAAATATTGTGGGTCAACCGCGCTTATAGTTGGACGCTGCGCAAACCCTGAGAACCACCAACCATAGAACGCATCCGTAACAAAAACTGCGTCTGCAGGAGTGTTCTTCTGTGCCCACTGTATCGCCTCATACCCATGGTTATTCATGACTTGGTAGAAACTTTGCACCTCAATACCTCTGGAAGGAGTAAGGAATATGGGTACTGCCAAAAACGCAAGCAGCACAAAGACTAGGACAAACGTTGCCAGAAAGTTTTTCCGCGTAAGGTGCGGCAACACACGGCGCAAAGTTTTGTTCTTGCTTATTTTGACCTGTGGCAAATCCTTCATCATGGACACAAACCAATTCAAAACGTTTGCAAAGAACGTTGAACCATGATCAATGCCCAGCCCAATTAGCGTTATGACAGGTATTATGACGTAGTATAGGAACCTGTTGTAGTCAGTGTAGAAACCCACCAAGTATCCCTGCGTAAGAAACGCTGGAACCAGTGTCCAGACAACGAAAAGAAGCACAGGAACTGTGAAGAATTTTCCTTTGTACTGTTTTGAGAACAAAAAGAAAAGAAAGAAACAAGCAAACAGGGGCACCACAAGGTCCAACGGAAGAACCTTAGTTGACAAAACCGCTTCCCGAATGCCAGCAACGCCACCTGTGAAAGTGTCCCCGTTGGCGCCCAAATACGCAGGCGCAACATCAATTAGAAACGGAGAGACCAAAATTGCTCCCAAAACCAGCGGCAGAATCCAACTCAAAAAGCTGATTCTTCGAGCACCCATTTTTTTGCCAAAGATTACTCCAAAGAAAATCATGGCAAAGACGAAGACGCCGTACATGACTGCGCTGAGTGAGTGTGTGAGGAATATGGCTCCTGAAATAAGTGAGGTGACTGCAAGGAAAGGAACCAGCGAGAACTTGTCTTTTGCCAAGAACAAGTAGAACGCTAAAGGAATCAGCATCAGGGCTATCACGTTAGGGTAGCCGCCCCACATCAGCATCTCCATGTCGAACCGTGAAACCGCCACAAGAAACGCGATTATCAACGCAGCCGACTCGTTCCATGCTTTCCTCGAGATTAGGAAAACCACCAGCACAATAAGCGAAGAGAAAAGCGAAACCACCAACGCGTGTGCTACATAATCAGAAATTCCAGTCAACAAAACAACATACGAAACAAAAATGTGGTAACCTGGAAAAGTCAGTGAAGCCCCACCGCCCATGTGGAAATAGTTCCATAGGAAATCCGTGTTGCCCCCCTGGGTAATCGAATAAATAATACTGTTATGCAGCCCGATGTCTGCGCCAGGCGGAAAGCCCTCCCTGAGCATCAAAACAATTCGAAAAGCGAAGGAAAACGCGAAAATGAGAAGCAGCAACAGGTAACTTCTAGACGTTTTGAACATTAATTGCCTTCCTCAGCCATTGCATAACCGGTCTTATAGAGAACTGATTAGTGAAGTCAAAGTTTAAATATCTATTCAAATATACAAACCGAGGGTATAAAAACATCTTAAAAGGTGTGTTTGAAAATGTCATGGCTAAAATCTATGATGGAAAAGGAACCACCAGAACCAACGAACCCTATCGGCACAGTCGTCATCGGTAACATCGAACCAGACATGCACGACACCGCAAAAGAAGCAGTTCGCAAAGCGCTGAAAAGAGCAGGCTTCAAAACAATCGACGCAGGCAAAAGCGCACCAATCGACGTCTTTGTACAGAAAATCAAAGAGAACAATGCAAACCTATTAGCCCTCTCCGTAAACACTGTTCCAGCAAAGAACCAACTTCCAAAGCTTGTCGAAGCTCTGAAAGCTGCAGGTTTGGGCAGTGTTAAGATAATCATGGGCGGCGCTGCAGTTAAGAAGGAAGATGCTGATGCAATCGGTGCACTCTTCGGCAAGAACAAAGAAGAAGCTCCTGAAATCGCGAAGAAAGCTTTAGGCAAATAAACTCTACAACCGGATGAACTCTCATGAAACGATTCAACACTGAACAGAAAATATACGAACTTGGGAAAGTGAAAGTTGGCGGTCAACCAGGCGAAACCCCGACTTTTCTTATTGGTTCAATTTTCTGGCTTGGCCAGAAGATGGTTCAAGACGCAAATAAAGGAATTTTTGACGCTCAAGTAGCTGAGAACATAATTAACACGATGCACACTCAGAGCGACATAACTGGTGTTCCATTCGCTTTCGACATCGTTGGAACAACCGACGAAGCTTTCGGAAAATACATTGATTTCGTTGCTAAGCACAGCGATGCCCCAATGATGTTGGATGCAATGAGTCCTAAAGCGCGCATGGCAGCAGCTGACATGGTCAAGAACATGGGTCTTGCAGACAGATGCTTGTACAACTCGGTCTACAAAGGCGTCACCGACGTGGAACTAGCGAAACTCAAAGAAAGCGGAATCAAGATGTCTATAGTGCTCGCTGACAACCCAAAAGATACCACTTTAGAAGGCAAAATGGCGGTCATTGAAGAGGCTTTAGCTTTAGCTGACAAAGGCGGAATCACCAAACCATTAATTGACACATGCATCCCGGCGTTTGCTCCAGACATGGGCACTGCTGTGAGAACTATACCAATCATGAAAGAGAAGTATGGTCATCCAGTGGGCTTGGGCAGCGGTAACGTTGTCACAACCATGGGTTGGGTCAAGGCGCATGTTGAAAAGACTTTCCGTAAGGGCTGTGTAACTGCTACTAATGCTATCATGCAGACTATGGGTGCAAACTGGCTGATGATTGGTCCTGCTGAACAGGCAGAATGGGTGTTCCCAGCTTGTGCAGTTGTTGATGCATACATTGAGTCTGCAGGCGCTGACTTAGACGTTAAGCCGCTTAGCGAAGAATATCCGATATTCAAGATGTTCCTTTAAATTCCACCCCTCTTTTATTTTTTGTAACTTATCTAAAACTGGTTTGCGAGATAGAATAAGGTGAACCCCGTCAAGTGGTTTGGAATAATTGTCTTGTATACAGTTGTGACGTTGCTTTGTGTTTACCTCATACCTAATGGTTCGGTGTTGTCGTTTTTGACGTATTTTTTTGGGTTTACTTTTGTTGCTGTTGTTCCGGGTTACTGTTTTGTTAGTTTGTTGTTTGGCGAGGGAAAGTTGGACCTTATTGAAAAAATGGTTCTGTCTGTCGCGCTCAGTTTTAGCATAGCGGGCGTTTCTGGTTTGTTCATTGGTTTGTCGCCGATTGGAATAAACGTCAACTCGATTGTCGTTTCGTTGAGTGGGATTGTTGTGGTTTTGGCTGTTTTGGCTTTCCTGCGGAAAATGAAACTGCTGCCTCAGCTTCGCGCAAAAAGCAGTGCTGCTTCAACTAAAATTTAGCTTATTCTTTTGTTATTGTTTGTACTCTGCCGACTTTGCCGTCTGTAAGCCGAACCTTGATGCCGTGCGGGTGCGTTGGGCTGCTGGTGAGAATGTCTTTGACGGTGCCTTCGGTTAGTTTGCCGCTTCGCTGGTCCTGCTTGAGGACGATTCCTACGTGGATGCCCTGTTTGATTTGGCTTCTTTGCTGATTCGGCTGCATTTCCAGTCCTACATGCTTCGTGGCTTATAGTGTATTCGCACTGTGTAAGCAAAAAGTTCCGCAAGGACACGGTGTTTCCTTAATTATTTTCGTGCAAGAGTTAAAAGAAAGAATCAGTAATACAAATCGGGTTCGGGAATTATAAAATGTCTGAAGTACCTCAGAAAGGAATGTCAAAGTTTTTGGGTGCTAATCCGCATAAAACCCTCACCCGCTTAATTGCGTTGAGCATAGTTTTTGATGTCTTAGCAGTAGCGATTTGGGCTGCTTTTCCTGCTATTCAATGGAGCATTTATCGGTTGGGGTTCGCAATCGTGGGTGCAGAAGCCTCTGTGGCAGCAGCGTTGTTTGCCGTAGTGCTTTTTGGTCTGCGTAAAAGGCAAAAGTGGGCGCCTCCTCTGGCAATCGCCATCGTGGTGACTCAGCGGGTGTTTGGCACTTACGTGTTCTTTCCAAGCCCCGCCATCGCAGCCACACTGGTCTGGAGTTTAGTGATAGTTTACTTTGCTTACAGAACCATGAAAACTCCAAACGTGCACCCGTGATTAGCGCTTGTTTTTTTTTTGTGTGGTGAACTTTGCTTTCTTAGTTTCCTCTTAATCACTCGGTACTAGACTTTGATTAAGCAATATTGCAATGCCTATGATTGGCAGGGTTATCATCCAAAACTCCGTTAACGGCAAAAACGCAAGGTAAATCGGCACCCAAACCGAAACCACCGCATAAACCACAAAGTAAACACCAACCAAAATTAAGGCAGTTCCCGCTAGGCGTATGTCAAGTTTCTTTTTCCGCCTAAAAATCAGCCATGCAGCTGTGGCAACTATGGCGGCAACCAGCAAAGTCAACAACGAATCAGCCGAACCCACAGCGTCAATCAAGCCTGCCTGCCCTGTTCCCAGCGGCGAGAGCGCATAAACCCACATTAACCCATGCTTAACCCACAACCCAAAAACGTACAGCGGCGCGGCGATGCCTGCCCACTTCAGAATCGACGGGACATCTTGAGGTTTTTTCAACTTGCGGCTTAGCATAAACAGAGGCGGAAAAATCAGCGCGGCTTGAAGTAGAAATGAAGCGCCCGTGTAAACATTCAACAGTTCACTATGTGTTATGGTTGAGCCGACGATGTGGTTTATGCCCGCTGGAATTAGCAGAGCAAAATATAACGATTCAAACAGCAGCACCCTGCCAAACTTTTCCAGATACCGCTCGTCTTTCCGCATGAACAGGACAGCCGCGTAGAGCGCAAAGATGCCTCCAGCTAAACGAAGGTAGATTCCGATTGAACCCAAAAGCTCCTGCAAGAAAAATAGCGTTATTTGCAGGGTTGGCTGGGAGCTCGATATGAAGTGGGGTAACTGAGTGACTATTAGGGGGAAATGGGAAACAAAAACCGTTGTAATGATTGCCTGATAGATGTTGTAGCTCAAATAAGCGAGGGCGACAATGAACAGGGCTTTTCCCATAAACGATTTTTTATTTGAATCCATTGCCATCCGTCCTTTAAGGTTTAAGGTTGGCAAAATATGTGGCTTCCTGTTCATAAGGAAAGAGGTTTTTCCCGCTCTTTTTCCTTGTCCGAAAAACTAATTGAAAAAACTAATCAGCTTTTAATCGCGATGAGCATGTGCCCCTTGTGCGCTACCATACTGTGCAGTCTCAACTCATCAGGATTAGAAAAATATGCCTTGCACAGTCTACACTTAAAAGAAACCATCAATGTCTCATTATACTTTCTTCTGTAAGTCAACATACCACTATTCAACTCAAATCAACTCCCCAAAAATCGTTCCCTAAACCTCAATTATATAACAGCCCCGACACTAATAAACCACT
>CALMWK010000123.1 GCA_937873375.1 Candidatus Bathyarchaeota archaeon | reverse complement strand
GCAGCAAACCAACCGCATCAAGTCGAGCTAACCTTGGCATGCGAAAAGCTTAGCCGCGCCTAATCAAATGTCAAAATATTAACAACGTCCCCCTGGTTCCTGTGGTTCCTGGGCGTCCCCCTTTCTCCCTAGACTGCTCCTGGCAAAATGTAGCAAGTTTAGCTGGATTCTAAGAAATCTTTATGACATATTGGCTTCCTGCTAAGTTCACTCTAATGGCTATTCGGGGGGAGTAATAAATAATGAAGATGCTTGCAATGTTGCTATATGTCGTAGGTATGACGGGCTGTGCAATCAATTTGCCTTTCAACAACCGCCTGGACTATGCAAAAGTAAGTGAAGCAAAAAGGCTTGCTACTGGCAAGACAACGCCTGTTGCCCTTGAGTGGGTTCCGGCAACGTTCCCCACCAGAATCGACATTCAGGGTGCTTCTGGTTTTGTAGGCGGCGGCTCGCAAACGAGGATACCTACTGGTGTGGCTCTATCGAACCGCATCTTGGAGGCCTTGGACGTTTCAGTTGGCATTGACCCTGCCGCAAAAGACTTACTGGAGATGAACATTCTGAGAGCTGAAACCAAATTTGAATATTCAGCGGGGATGAGTAACATCACGCCAGGTATTGATTACGGCTGGTGTAGCATGGATGTTGAGTTTGACTATGACGGCACTGTTTGGCGAGAGAAATTTGTGTCGGAGGAGAAGGACCCAACTATCGGAGCGTCCAGCCAGACCGCCTTACTGGATAAGGTTTGGGATAACATTGCATTGCAGGTAGCAAAGAATGTGAATATCAAACTAGCTCAACTGCCGAGGCAGGAAAACTACAAAGAGTCAGAGCAATATCGGCGTAAGAAGGTAGAGAGGCTGCAGCAGAAAGTGGCGGAAGAGGCGGCGGAAAAGGCAAGACAGCAGAAAGCGGCAGATGAGGCGGCTTATCAGGATATGAGACATCACTAGAATAAAAATGTAGTGCAACTTTGCAAACCTGACCCCAGACTCCATCAAGTCGAGCTACCTTGGCATGAAAGCTCTTAGCCGCACCTAATCAAATGTTAAAATTTTAACAACGTCCCCCTGGTTCCCTGGCAGTTATTCAGGTTTTTACATCAATGGAGCTTTGGCCGCGCGAGTTGATGTTGCCGAAGCTGCCGTCTTCTACATCGACCTAGGCGAAGTCTTGCTAGGTGTAGGCTGGGACCCACAAGGTAGAGGTTTGTGCGGAATGTCGAGAGATGGTTGGGAAATACAGCGCGAGACGCT
>CALMWK010000122.1 GCA_937873375.1 Candidatus Bathyarchaeota archaeon | reverse complement strand
AGTGTCAATAACTACGCCGCTTCTGTCGATTGAACCGTTGTTTGTTGTTGGTTTCGCGTATCTTTACCTCAAAAAGATAGAGAATGTAACGCACCAGCTTCTGGGAAGTGTCGTACTCACGGTTCTCGGAGTAGTTCTCATCATAATATAACCCAACCTATACTGAAAAAGAAGCAAAGACAAAACGTGACGCTATCTTAACAGTTATCTCGGGCTGCTTTTAGACTGTGCGTATGTGGGGGAAATCCTGTACCCAAGGTTTCTGATTCAAAAAGAAAAATTTCACGTAATTCGTGAAGTACATAGAATACATCTTCCGCACACCGCATGCCGTGATTCTTCTAACTGACGTGTAAGCTGTGGCTCGGTTGTTTACCAAGCATTTTCCAACTTGCCCCATTTTGCGGGAAAACGTTATGTCTTCACCACACGCGATGTCCTCAGCGAATCCGCCTACTTTCTCAAAAGCTGGTTTTCTTGCGCAGCAGCAAACTGAGGGAAACATTGGAAAACCCAGACGCGCGGTTACTTCGGCTATTTTATTTGTAAAGCCATAATGGGATGTTGCGAACAAATTTTCCAGAGGTTTAAGTAGCTCTAGACTTTTCAAGACGCCAGAAACACATACAACACGTGGGTTCTTGAAGTCATGGTATACTTCGCTTACAAAATTGGGTTCCAGATAGGTGTCAGCGTCAAGGAAAATTAGAATTTGGCTTTCCGCAGCTTTTGCGCCTATGTTGCGGGCTTTGCCCACGCCTCGGGCTTTCACATCTATGACTTTGTCTGCGCATTTTTTAGCGTATGATTGCGTGTTGTCCGGGCTGTGGCTGTCAACTACGATGCTTTCGATTTGACCGTAGTCAAAGTTTTGGTGTCTAATGCTTTTTAGGCATCCCTCTATAGTTTCCTCCTCACAATAGGTGGGAATCACCACAGAGACAACTGGAACCGAGTTGGGCATATGAAATTCCTGTATCTATCAATCGAACGTATCATGAATTGACTAATAACTTTTTCGCAACAATCCCAGATAACTATGTAAAACTCTCGTTCATGGAAACGCGGCAAAATTACAGTTTAAAAGTGTCCAGAAGAAGCTGCCAAAATGCGGCGAGACAATCTGGCTTTTTTTGACACAAAAATATATAAGTTCCCGCAACTAACCGAAGGTAAAATCAAAAAACAAGCGCTTTAGTTAATGGTTACTTTCTATCCATTTTCTGCTTGTTTTTTACTTGGAGTTATCATCTATGAGTATTGAAAAAACCGAAAAATTTACCACTTCTCAAGCGTCTATCGCAAAAAACGTCAGCAAACATACAACCGTGGGCAATTGGAGGGATTATAGGTGGCAATTAGCGAATTCCATAAGAGATATAGCCACTTTTGAAAAGTTGACTGGAATTGTGTTCACTAAAAAAGAACATAAAGCGCTTGAAGAGACAATCAGCAAATTTCCAATGAGCATTACACCCTATTATGCATCGTTGATAGAGAAAGAAAATTTCCGTAATGACCCTATATTCAAGCAGTCATTTCCTAATCCGGCTGAGCTGAAAATTTCCAGATGCGACATGAAAGACCCCCTGCATGAAGACAAAGATAGCCCCACCAAAGGAATTACCCATAGATACCCTGATAGAGTACTGTTTTTGGTCAGTAATCGTTGTTCCATGTACTGCCGGCATTGTACGCGCAAAAGAAAGGTTGGCGACCCTGACTACATTCCTTCAAAGAAACAAATTCTGGAAGGCATCAACTACATTAAGAATAATCCGCGAATCCGCGATGTTTTGCTTTCAGGCGGAGACCCGTTCATGTTGCCTGATGCGTATCTGGACTGGATTCTGACTGAGTTGCGTAAGATTCCACACGTGGAAGTAATACGTATTGGCTCAAGGGTGCCTGTTGTTTTGCCCTACAGAATAACGGATAAGCTTGTGAAAATGCTGAAAAAGCATCATCCGATTTGGTTGAATACTCATTTTAATCATCCCCGAGAACTCACAGAGTCTGCGCGGGAGGCACTTAGAAAGTTAGCTGATGCAGGCATACCGCTGGGAAATCAGTCAGTGTTACTTGCAGGTGTGAACGATTGCCCCCGAATTATGCGAAAACTCAATCAGAAACTGGTGCAAAACCGAGTGCGCCCGTATTATCTGTTTCAATGCGACCTCTCTGAAGGGCTCTCCCATTTCCGCACACCCATCGGGAAAGGTATTGAAATCATAGAAAGCCTCATTGGACACACCAGCGGCTTTGCAGTACCCACATACGTTGTAGATGCCCCGGGTGGCGGCGGGAAAATTCCCGTTATGCCAAATTACATAATTTCTTGGTCCACAAACAAAGTGGTTTTAAGAAATTATGAAGGCGTCATCACCACATACAAAGAACCTGACAGTTATGAGCCTGTTTTCTGCGACCGAAACTGCGATGAATGCTCTTTGCAGCTGAAATTAGATGAAGCAATCGAAGCTAAAGCTGTAGGCATTGAAAAGTTGTTAGCCGATTTTGATGACCAAATATCGCTCACGCCACACGAAAACGCCAGACATAAACGTAGAGAGAAAAACAATGGCGGCAAACATGGTGCCAGTGCATAGCGGCAAAGCTGGGTTAGACTTCAAAATCCGGAACGTACAGGTTGAGGATATAGCTGAAGTCTACAAGATGCTGGTGGCGAACAGACCATACGTGGGGTTAAATTCGCGTTACACCTATTTTCTTCTTGCCCGCGACTTCTCAGACACCTGCGTTGTGGCGGAGCATGAAGGCAAAATAGTTGCGTTTTCTACGGGGTATGTTCCGCCAAATAGACGGGACACTTTTTTCAATTGGGAAACTGTGGTTAAGCGCGGTTACCGAGGGTACGGTTTACAAAAACGGCTGTTGCTGCACCAGATTAAGATGGCAAATGTCAAATATTTTGAGGGAACAGTAAATCCGTCAAATGATGCTTCGAAGAGAAATTTCGCTAAATTAGCCGAATTGCTGAAGGCGAAATGCGAAACCAAAGTTTTGTTTAGCGAGGCGGATTTTGGGAACGATGGGCACGAAGCTGAAGTTTTGTATCGGATTGGTCCTATTTCTCAAGAGGCACTAGACAGCGTCATGAACTTGTTTGGTTAATGCAAAGGATAAAATTATATTCTAAAGGTTTTATTATGAAGGTCTCACAGGGTGGGTCCGTGGCGCAGCACGGATAGCGTGTCAGCCTTCTAAGCTGAAAGTCCTGGGTTCAAATCCCAGCGGACCCGCATTTTCGTTCTTTTGTAAATTGGTAGCAGTCGGATATTTTTTGTTGCTGTTGGGTGCGGCTAGTTGCCATTGGGAAAATTATTTGGTTTTAAGAGGAATTTTTGGTTTTGGAGTGGTTGTGAAGATAGAAAAAGAAATGCTGATTTGGTGGGGCTGTTCTAGTTTGTTTTAGCTGCTTTGACAATGTATATTTCTTTGCTTCTTACTTTAAGCTGTGCGTTGAATTTTCTGTCGGGCTTTTTGTTGTATGATTTTACGCGCATCGCGAATGGTGCGTACATTGTTTTTACTGTTCTGCCTTCCACTTCAATCTTGAAAATTTCCTCGGGGCTTTCCATGATCTTTTTGAATACTTCGTCGTATTCTGGTCGTCTAGCTATTTTTTTGCCTTCTGGTATTTCTTTTACTGGAGTGGCTTTTACTGATAATCGTTTCCTTTTGGGGTTATTCATGTTTGACATATAATTCACACCATATATATGTTAATCACACTATTTAAGACCTATGTAACAAACTAGTCAAATACACCTAAACTTATGTTAATTTACTATGCATAGTTCGAATTAATCTGAGTGAGCACACTAATAACTATGAATAAAACTAGCTTCTTACTACTCGTACACTTGTCAAATAAGTCTGCTCGAGACTACAGCTTGAAGCTGAGACTCAGTGGTAATATTCTTGGAATTTTGTGAAGGCGAAATGGCG
>CALMWK010000121.1 GCA_937873375.1 Candidatus Bathyarchaeota archaeon | reverse complement strand
AAGGTAGTAGAAAGCGGTGAAAATGTCGTAGATTGGGGGATACAGAGAGTTGGTCCAAACCCAGCTTGCAACTTGACCCCTAGACAGAAGAAGTCCGCCCGTGAAGTGCGTAACCTCGTCCCATAGCATCGAGTTAGCAGACAACTGGATTGTGAGTAAGACGCCGTAAACCGCCACAAAGGCAAAAAGACAAATCCGCCACCTATCAAAACGGCTGCTCAGCCCCGCCCTCAAGTTGTCCCAACCAACCATACTTTAAAACAGGGTTTCTAGCGGTCTTAACAGTTAATAACCCTTGCTGACCCCACAAAAGAGGTTTACCACTACACTCAAGCCAACAGTTGGTGGTTATTTTACGTACATTACTCTAAACGGTCAATGACGCAAGCCAACTCACGATGCAAACATAAGTGGGCTCAATAGCGGAAAAAGCTCTCATCAGCCTCCAGCGTTTAATTCCCCACTTTCAGCTTCGCCGTACCTCGATTATCTCATAGCCCAAAAGAAAAAAGATAGGGAGGAACTTATTTGGGTTTAGTCGTCAGACATTGTTTTCTAAAGGAAACAAACCAGAAAAGTCCTTGCGCCCTAAACAGCCAATGCCAATATTGTCTGCTTAACAAGTCTTTTTGGTTTTTTCACTTGCAACTTTAGATACGCCGTGGCTTGTTTTGTCCCAGTAGTGCGGGTTGCGTATGAGTTGGATTAGCCCTTTCCAGCTTGCTATACTGTGCAGCACCCAGTAAATGGGCATGAGCATAGCCAAAGGTATGGAACGGTGTTTTTTGAGTTTAACACATGAGATAACGTAAATCGCCAAGTACGAGAGGTTTCCAACTACAAAGTTGAAGACGCAAATCGGCTGAATATACCAGGGGATTAACCATTCAAACGAGACAGGCATCACTAAAGGCAAAGCCAAAGTTAACCCTGTCAATATCCAGAGCAGTGGGTTAACCAAAGGCATAAACACGCTAGTTCCGAAGGTGAGTTGGAGCTTTAGGAACTTGTCTGCGCCCAAATCCTTAAACAGTTTACCTGGGTG
>CALMWK010000120.1 GCA_937873375.1 Candidatus Bathyarchaeota archaeon | reverse complement strand
TTGCTTCCTGCAGTATCCGTCCTGGAGGAAGTCCACCGTTTGATTCAAGGTTCATGACGAATGCGTTCTTTTCCCACTCAACCTTTATGCCTTTTTCTTTTTGTGGGCAAGTTTCCACGCAGTCCATGCAGAGATTGCAAGCCAAAAGGTCGCGGACTTCAACTTTGCTGCCCTTCATAGCAAGTACTTTCTTGGGGCAGATGTCCACGCATTTTGTGCAGTCTTCGCATGCTTTGGTCGGGACCTCAATTTTTGGGTAATACTTGTAAGCGCACACGCAAACTGGTTGCCATTTCGCGTGGGTTTTTCCTTTGCCCAGCCTAGCGTAGGCTTCGAGTTTCAGTTTTTGCCCCTTAGCTAGTTTTACGATGGGTACTTTTTCGGCAACTGGAACTATCTCAGGGTTTTCTGAAACCAACTCGCCAGAGTAAACTGTTCTAGTTCCCTCATTTGACTCGGCGTTTAACGTTAATGTGACGCGACACAGAGTGCAACCGAACTCGCTTTTGCATTCACAATCTTCAGGGAGGTTGTAGCTGTCCAAATCCGTTTTCAACGGAACAAGCCCAAGCCTGTGAGCAATCATCTCATCCTGCAGAATTGACGAGTTCTCTATCATAACCACTTCATCGATAGCCATGCTAGGCACTTCAGCGAGCGCTATCCTACGCAGAGCATTCATTAAAGGAACATCTGCGTCTTTAACGACTATCCGAAGGTTTATCTCGTCTTTTTCGAGGACTTCTATTTTCACTTATTTGGACACTCCACAAATGACTATGACAAAGTTGTGCGTTCAATAACAGATGAGTGCATTATTTCAATTTTTCTGTTAATAAAGGGGAAAGTGAAGCGACTATACGCGTCGGCCTCTTCTACCGCCTGGTCTTCTTGTACCGTCGTGTGGAATAGGCGTGACTTCTTCAATGCGTTCAATACGGAAGCCGAATCTTGCGAGGGCTCTGATGGCTGCTTGTGCGCCGGGTCCGGGTGTTCGTGGACCTGCACCGCCTGGTGCGCGGACTTTTATGTGTATGGCTGTGATGCCTTTGTCGCGGGCTACTTCTGCTGCTCCTGTGGCTGCGCGCATGGCTGCGTATGGTGATGATTCCATGCGGTCTGCTTTGACATACATGCCGCCGCTTGTGCGGGCGATGGTTTCTGCGCCTGAGATGTCAGTTATGTGAATAATTGTGTTGTTGTAGGAGCTGAAGACGTGGACAACGCCCCATTTCTCATTTCGTTTGCTACTGCTCAAAATCTACCGCCTCTTCCGCCTCTTCTTCTGTCTCTAGGCTGAATAATTTCCCGCGGCTTAACCATAACAGTCATGGCTACACGGGTTGGGTGTGCCGCGTTATTTAGTTGGCTTTGAGGAGCGTAACCGATGAGTGCTTCTTCTTCTCGTGAAACTATGTAGCCAGGAATGGTAACTCTGCGGTTGCCTATGGTGATGTGCCCATGTGTAATCAGTTGTCTAGCTTGGTGAACGGTCTTGGTTAAGCTCTTGCGGAAAACTATGGTTTGTAGCCTCCGTTCAAGAATGTCCTCAATGGACAAGTCTAAGATGTTGTCCAAGACTGCGGTTTCCTGCAGAACACCAAGTTTCTTGAGTTTTGTGAGAAGCTCGTTTTCCATCTTCATGCGATCGTCAGGTGTTTTACCGATTAGTGAACGTGCGATGCCTCTGAACTTTGAGAGCATTGTTTCGTGACGCCAAAGCTCATGCTTGTTTCTCAAGCCAAAAGTGCCAAGAAGTTTTAGTTCTTCTTGCAGAATGTCTTTACGCCATGGGAAACGTGGAGTATCAAATTTTCTTCTCTGTCTTTTTGGATCACCCATGTTTACTTGCCTCCAGCTGGTGCACTAGGTTTACCCATTAGCGTCTTCTTCTTTACGCCTAAAGCCTTACCTGCGCGTCCAGTGGTTTTGGTTCTTTGTCCGCGAACTTTCAGGCCGTAAGCATGTCGGTATCCACGCCATGATCGGATTTCTTTGGCTTGGTCAATGTCAGTTTTTGACCTCAAAAGGAGGTCTGCGGTTATAAGGTGCATGTCTTTTCCGGACTCTGAATCTTTTCTGCGGTTAAAAAGCCATATAGGTAAATTGTATTTTACTGGGTCCTTTATGATGTCTTCTATTTTTTCGATGTCTGCCTCTGTGAGGAACCCTGCTCTCAAGTCAGGGTTTACTCCAGCCTTCTTTAGTATGGCGTTGGAGAGGCTGAGGCTGACACCTTTAATTTTTGTTACTGCGTAAGAAACCTTCAGCGTACCTGCTGAGTCTGAACCTAATATACGAACTATGTGACGAAATTCCTGCGCTGACATTCTTTGTTTTCTTCCGTTTAGCTTGAAGCATATACGAAATGAGTCAGTATTTATTTAAACCTTCCTTCTTTGGACTTTTGCAAACTCCATAGGCAACTGCGAAATGGACTTTTGCTTCTTTGGTGTGGGTTGAATCTGGATAAATCGTGCAGGTAAATGGTGGTGGGTAGTGTTTTGGTGGGGGTATTGGGTGTTTTTCTGCTTCGGCATATTCCGGTCGGTCCTTGAATAGTCATTTTTCAGGTTAATTCTGTTTTTAAATCGTAGGGTATAGTTTTTTTCGGGCGGAAAAGCGCTGTGTTTTTGATATGCTTTTTATGTTAGAACGGATAAATGCTCTTGTGTGTGAGCTGATTTGTCTAAACTGCGCGGTTTCCAAAAATTAACATTCACCTATGAAGCTTTACAGACATGGTTCAATGCTCTGCAAATTCAAAGATGTAGAGAAGTTTCCGTTCCTCTAACGGAAGCGTTTAACAGGGTTTTAGCTGAAGACGTGGTTGCCAAAGAGGATTTGCCCAGATTTGACAGGTCTGCAGTTGATGGCTTTGCCGTCAGGTCTGAGGACACCAATGGGGCATCGCAACCTAAACCGTTGCTTTTCAGGTTAACTGACGCAGAAGTGTTACCAGATAATGGTCCAAGATATGCCAAACCTGTCTGGACTGGTCAACCAATTCCGAAGGGCGCAGACGCGGTGGTCATGCTTGAGCACACTCAGAAGAAAGAAGAAAAAATGGAAATCTCCGTTCAGGTGGCACCATACGGCAACGTCTCCCGCCAAGGCGAAGACGTAAAAAATGGCGAAACCGCAGTAAAACAAGGAACAAGGCTAAAGCCGTACCATTTGGCGTTGTTGTCAGCGCTGGGCAACACCGAAGTTAAGGTTGTTGAAAAACCTAAAATCGCCATCATAGCCACAGGAAACGAGCTTGCCGAAGCGGGCACCGAACGCAACGAGAAGCAAATCTACGAATCCAACAGGGTGATGTTGTGTGGCATGTGCTGTGAACTTGACACTGAACCGCTGGATTTGGGTGTGGCAAAAGACAACGTGGAAGAGATTGTTGAGAAAATCCAAATTGGCCTCAAAATCGCGGATGCAGTCATAACCACAGGCGGAACCAGCGTTGGCGGATTAGACCTTGTGCCTGAAGCCGTGAATAAGGTAGGGGAACCAGGCGTAATTGTTCACGGTATCGCTATTCGACCTGCTATGCCGACTGCTTTGGGTATGTTGGAAGGTAAACCCGTTATGATTCTTTCAGGTAATCCTGTTGCTGCGATTACTGGGTTTGAGATTTTTGCCCGACCACTTATCTGTAAGATGCTTGGGTTGCAGAAAGAGGAAACGCGGCCTACAGTGGAAGCAAAAATGACGCGGAAAGTTGCGACTGCGCTTGGGAGGAAGAATTTTGTTCGGGTGCGGGTTTTCCAGAAGAATGACGATTTCGCTGCAGAGCCAGTGAGTGCGAAAGGTTCGGGAACAATTTCTACCATGACGAGAGCTAACGGATACGTGATTGTCCCCGAGAATCGGGAAGGTTTAGCTGAAGGCGAAACCGTGACTGTCCATCTCTTTGCGGATGTGGAATCGGGGAACCCGAATGTTTAGGAAACTGCTCACTTACGACGAAGCAAAAAAAGCTATAGAGCAAAATCTTAAACCGAAACCGTTAGGCGCGGAAGAAATTCCACTTTTAGACGCTTATAACCGTGTTCTTGCCGAAGATGCCGTTTCCACTTTGGAGATTCCGCCGTTTAACCGTTCAACGATGGATGGTTTTGCGGTGAAAGCTGAAGACACCTATGGCGCAGAAGAAAACCAACCGGTAAAACTCAAAGTCTGCGGCAACGTGCCCATCGGAGAACTCCCCAAAGTAGCAGTGGCAAAGGGTGAAGCAGCAGAAATCGTCACGGGTGCACCTGTTCCTGAAGGCGCAGACGCAATAGTTATGGTTGAAGAAACAAACCGACAAAACGACGAACTTCTTGTTTACCGTTCAGTGACGAAGAACGAGAATGTTCAGAAATTGGGGTCGGACATAAAAAATGGCGAAACTATCCTCAAAGCAGGGCGGACTTTGGGGTCGCGGGAAATTGGCGTTTTAGCTGCTTTGGGCAAATCGAAAATCAGAGTTTTTAAGGTTCCTACGGTTGCGGTTCTGTCTACAGGCGGCGAAGTCACAGAGCCAGGACAAACGTTGCCGCCTGGGAAAATCTACGACATCAACGCCTATAGCTTGTGCACGGCTGTGCGGGAGAGCGGTGGAAAACCTGTTTATGTTGGAGTGGTGCCAGACGAGAAAGAGCCGTTGCGGGAGGCTTTGGAGCGGGCGTTGGTTTCGGGGGATATTGTGCTGACTTCAGGCGGAGTTTCCGTAGGTCCAAAAGACCTTGTGCCCGCTACGGTGGGTTCTTTGGGTGAGCCGGGTTTGATTTTTTCTGGAATCGCCCTGAAGCCTGGAAAACCTGTAACTTTGGGGTTAATCGGCAAGAAGCCTGTGTTTTCTTTTCCTGGGCATCCAACTTCGGCGTTGTTGACTTTTCATTTGCTTGCGCGTCCGGTTATTCAGGCTATGGCGGGTAAAACTGCGGGGGAAAGAAGTTTTGTTGAGGCTATTGCGGGGCGACGGATGTTTTCGGCTAAGGGCAGACGAACCTTTGTCACCGTCAAGCTGAACCGTGATGAGTCAAAACGGTTGATTGCTGAACCTGTGGAGACTGGAGCGTCGGGGGCGATAACGACTTTGGCTAAGGCGGATGGGTTTGTGGAGATTCCTGAGAATCAGCAGTTTTTGGATGTTGATGAAGAAGTTACGGTGTGGCTCTTCAAAGAAGCCCTGTAAAAAGGGAAATGGTTTTTTTAGTCTGTTTTTCGGTTGTTTATGGCGTAAGCTGTGAAAAACCATGTTAGAACTAGGTATGCAATCATGGCTGCGCTTGTGATTATGTCAGTGCCTATTATGTAGTATAGGGTGTAGAGGGTTGATGCGGTAACTACGAAGAACAAGGCGACAACAAGCCAAGTTGACCAGAAACGTTTGGTGAGCAATCCGTAGGCAGTTATGAGGCTGACGATGCCGAGTAAGCCTATGTGTGGGGGGAAACCGCTCAGCGGCAGCATGATGAGGAGGATGAGTCCTGCTAAGCCGTAGAACGCTATGGTTGCTAGGGAGAGAGGTTGTTCTGCTTTGAGTTTAGATATGAGTGATGACAGAGCCACTTTGGTTCGCCTTTAACCATATGCATTAGGGTGTGAACTAATAAATTTAATGTTCAGGGCGCTTGATGAGAAGGCAAGCGAAAAAGCTTTTGAGTACCCCACAGCAGATTATCTGCAACGCATAAGGCAGGAAAGATTTGACATGAGCTACCTTGAACTTTTCACTTCACAGCAGAACGTTTTCAGCGGGTTACAGAAGCCCTTTGAAGAGGCAAAGTACGTGGTTTTCGGCGTGCCCTTTGACGTTACGAGTTCTTATCGAATTGGTGCGCGGTTTGGTCCTGCTGCGATTCGGCAGGCTTCGCTGAACATTGAAACTTACAGTTTCCGCAGTGGCGAAGATGTTGAGGGGTTGGCGTTGCATGATGTTGGTGATTTGCATGTGAGCGGTGACCCAAAGAAAACCGTGGATATGCTGAAGCTGGTGGTTGAGGACATTGTGGCTGCTGGAAAAATGCCCGTTGCAATCGGCGGGGAGCACACGATTACGTTGGGCATCATGAAGGGGGTTGGCGCGAAAGCCAAAAAAACTGCTATCGTCAGCTTTGATGCTCATTTGGATTTGCGCAAAGAATTCCTCGGCTTAAAACTGTCACACACCACATTCATGCGGCTAATTAACGAAGAAGTCAAGCCAGCCAAAATCATCGAGGTCGGCACAAGGTCAGTTTGCCAAGATGAGCTGAAGTACGCCAAGAAGGCGGGGATAGAGTTTTTCTCCACACAACAAATAAAAAAAGAGGGCACCCAAAAAATCATCGAACAACTCAAACAGAAGCTGGAGCCCTACGAAAACATCTACCTGACCGTGGACATGGACGTTTTGGACCCAGCGTTTGCGCCTGCAGTGCAGAACCCAGAAGCAGACGGCATAACCACAAGCGACTTGCTCGACATAGTTTGCGCTTTGTGCGATAAACGGGTGGTGGGTTTTGATGTGTTGGAGATTGCTCCCGTTTATGATCAAGGAATTTCGGCGGTTGCAGCGGCAAAAGTGATGTTTGAGATGCTGTGTCAACTGGAGAAGGCACAGAAGTTAAAGTAACAGAAATTGACCAATGATAGGCCCTGTAGTTTTGACCTGCTCCTTCCCTCTCGGTTTTTCTACTGATGTTTGACCCCCCTCTCTGCAGCCACCTACCCCCCTCTATAAATAGAAACAACCACAACGTAAACCACCACTTGAACCCTAAAAAACCCTAACACACCACTCACACCACAACCCACCCCCTAGAGGTAACTGCACACAATCACTAACAGGCACCAAATATGAAGGCTAAAAGGGAGAAGTCTATTGTTTTTGAAGTTTTGCTATAAAGAAGCCGTTGCACTGGTGCAGGTGCGGGTAAAGCCGCTGGCATTTATCTAAGCCGTTTAGTCCAGGCAACCCCATCTTCGGCTCAATCTCCACCAAGCTAAATTCAGGGTGCGCCTGCAGAAAACGCTCGATAATCATCTCGTTTTCTTCCACGGTGATGCTGCATGTGCTGTATGTGAGAGTTCCGCCTGAAGCCACGTTTTGGGCGCAGTTGTTAATCATCTGCCACTGAAGCTCAGTCATCTTCTCAACCGATTTTGGGGTGAGGCGCCATTTGGCTGCGGGGAGCTTAGCGAATACGCCTGTGCTGGTGCATGGCGGGTCTAAAATCACCACGTCAGCTTGTTTGTTGAAGGGCAGGGGGGTGCGTGCGTCAGCGATAACGGGGTCAGCTATGTTTATCCACATGCGCCCGACCTCTTGCCGCCAAGTCTTCATCCTCCGCTTTGAGAAGTCAACAGCGCAGATTACGCCTTTGTTCTCCATTAGCTGTGCAAGGTAGGTGGTTTTGGCGCCTGGAGCCGCACAAACATCAAACACTGTTGCGTCGGGTTTGGGGTCGGCAACTTCAGAGGCAAAGCAGCTGGCTTTGTCTTGGATGAAAAAGCGACCTAGGCGGAAGCTGTCGGTTCGGGTCAACGGATTTTTGGAGCTGACTACTTTGTAGGTGTGTTTGAGGGGCGCTACCTTTTCCACGGTGATGCCGTCAGCGGCGAGTTTCTGCAGAAGTTCCTCCTGTGAACCCCTAAGCGTGTTCAGCCTTATGTGCGCGGGAGGCGCGACCATGTTGCCTTCGAGGAAAGATGTGGCTTCGCTGCGACCCAGCAGGTTAAAGCAGTACTTCACAAACCACGTTGGATGGAAAGTTTCCAGCGCTACGCGTTCTTCGTCTTTCGCCGCGTCCATTAGGGGTTTTATGTTGCGTGTTAGCAAGAAGCCAAGTATCGGCTCAACTTCCAGCAGATTTTCCCAGCCCAGAATTGCTCTGCCCAACTTGGCGATGCGCTGTGCCTCTCCTAAATCGACTTTGGCCCAGTTTTTGGTGACGCGGGTTTGGTAAACGTAAAGCCTCAGAAAAGCCTGCACACCTATCGTTAACTCGTCAAAGGGCTTAGATTGGAGTTGGCTGTTGATGAATTTGTCAATCAGGTTCCTGCGCCTGACGGTTTCAACCACAAGTCCGTAGCCTAAGCGTATGGCGTCTGGGTCTTTGATTCCCAGCTGCTTCACGGTTCTGGTGAGAGCCATGTGTTCGCTGAGTTTTTGCATTTCTATCCAGCTTAGGGTTTCGATGGCTATGGTCCAAGCGTCCTTCAACAAAGCAGGTGCACAAGGTAAACAGCGGCAGAGACCCTAATAAGAATATGAGTTTACATAGCAAGGTTTCATGAACAGACCGCTGCAAACTACCTTCAAAGACGCACCTAAATGTGCCACTAAAGATTTTAGTGCTCACACTCAATAGAAGGTAGCAAGGATAAGAGACAAGGATGCCGCAGTCCAAAAGCTTAGATGCATGGTTCCAAGTGCCCAGCAAACCCGCAGAGAAAGAGAAACCGAAAGCGCAAGCGCCGCAGCCAACCACAGAACCAGCCACCACTAAGGAGCAGGAAAAAAAGAAGCGGGTGTTTCCGCCGAAAGCGCCTGAAAACCTGCCAGCATCCTACTTTGTTTCTGCCACTTATGATGGGCGCCAAAAGAAGGCAGTAATCAAACTCTACGAGCCCACTGAAGGCAAAATATACTTCTGGTACGACAACACAGGACACAAACCCTACTGCTTAACCAACCTCTCGCAGTATGAACTGGAGAAGATGGACCGCGTCGTTCACCACGAAGGCTTTGACCACTTTGAACAAGTGGAACTGTTTGACCCCTTGGCTGACAAGCAAATTAAAGTTACAAAAATCGTCACCAATGACCCCTTAGCCATAGGCGGCAAACCGCAGGGCAGCATACGAGACATCATCCCCGAAGACTTCCCAGCAACCTCAGACACGCCCGCGAACCCTGAGGACGCCAAAGTCTGGGAGGCAAAAATCAAGTATTACCAATCTTACATTTACGACACGCGTTACTTGCCAGGCATGATTTTTGAAGTGAAAAACGGCAACCTTGTGCCAGTCCGCGTGGAGGAAGCCGAAAAAACAATCGCAAACCTCAAAGGGCTTTTTAAAAACGAAACGAAAGAGGAACTTGAATACGTTGAAGAATGGGCAAGACTCATAGAGTACCCCGCACCCAAGTTCCGCAGAGCCGCCATAGACATAGAAGTCTACGCGCCCATATCCACCCGTGTACCCGACGCCCGCGAAGCCGCCTACCCCATAGTCTGCTGCTCACTCTACGCGTCGGACAACCAGAAAAAAGTCCTCATCCTCAAACGCTCAGGCGTCAGGGAAGGAAACGCGCATATGCCCCCAGACGTCCAACTGGAGTATTATGAAACTGAAGAAGACCTGCTCCGAGCCATCTTCGACATCCTATGGGAATACCCGTTCGTGTTGACTTTCAACGGCGACGACTTCGACCTGCGCTACATGGTGCACCGCGCCTCGAACCTCGGCATGGAAAGACGAGAAATCCCCATAGACATCGGCAGACGCGTCTGCCTCCTCAAATACGGCATCCACATTGACCTGTACAAGTTCTTCTTCAACCGAGCCATCCAAATCTACGCGTTCAGCAACCGCTACCGCGACATCTCATTAAACGATGTGGGCAAAGGCGTCATCGGGCTGGAAAAACTCAAGTTCGAAAAAACCATAGGCGAATTAACCTACACTGAACTCGCCGACTACTGCTTTAGAGACTCAGAAATCACCTTCAAACTAACCAGCTTTGAAAACGAACTCGCCATGAAACTCATCCTCGTCCTCGCCAGAATCAGCAGCATGCCCATGGAAGACGTCAGCCGCCAAGGCGTATCCCGATGGATTCGAAACTTCATGCACCGCGAACACCGACACAAAAACATGCTCATCCCAAACTCCCAAGACATCCTCGCAGAAAAAGGGCAAGCAGCCACCAAAGCCATAATCAAAGGCAAAAAATACCAAGGCGCCATAGTCGTCGAACCCGTTCCAGGTGTGCACTTCAACGTAGCCGTCATGGACTTCCCCAGCCTATACCCCTCCATCATCAAAGTCTGGAACCTCGGCTACCAATCCATACTGTGCCTACACCCAGAATGTAGAAGCAACTTAATTCCGAACACGCCCCACTGGGTCTGCACCAAAAAACGCGGAATGGAAAGCCTCCTAATTGGCTCTCTTAGGGACCTGCGAGTTCAATGGTACAAAAACAAAGCCAAAGACCAAACCCTAACTGAAGAACAAAGAAGCTGGTACAAAGTCGCCCAAGGTGCCCTCAAAGTCATCTTAAACGCCAGCTACGGCGTCTTTGGCGCTGAAAGCTTTGACCTTTACTGTCCACCTGTAGCTGAAGCCACAGCAGCCATCGGTAGACACTCCATCACAAAAATCCTGGGCAGAGCCGAAGAGTTGGGCATTCAGGTTTTGTACGGCGACACCGACAGCCTTTTCCTCAAAAACCCCTCTAAAGAGCAAATTCAAGATTTAACCCACTGGACTGAACACGAACTCAAAATGGGCATCGACGTCGAAAAAAATTATCGCTACGCAGTTTTTAGCAGCCGCAAGAAAAACTACCTCGGCGTCCTCGAAGACGGCTCCGTAGACGTCAAAGGCTTAACAGGAAAGAAAAAACACATACCAATTTTCATCAAAAACGCCTTCAACCAAATGAAGGAACGCCTCGCACAGGTCAAGAACCCCGCAGAATTCGAAAAAGCCAAAAAAGACATCGCCAACATCGTCCGCGACCGCTACACACGACTCAAACGCCGAGAATGGCAAGACATGGATGAGCTTGCCTTCAGCGTTGTCTTAGGTGATGACCTTGAGCATTACACGAAGACCACGCCGCAGCATGTTAAAGCCGCAAAAATCCTGCAGCAAAGCGGGATGGAAGTGCGTGCAGGCGACCTCATACGGTTCGTCAAAACCACACGGGAACCTCACGTGAAACCCGTAGAGTTAACGACAAAAAATGAGGTGGACGTGGACAAGTATGTCGCGTACCTGCACAGTACGTTTGACCAAGTTTTAGATGCGTTGGGTTTAAGCTTTGACGAAATTATCGGGTTAACGAAGCTGGAAAGGTTTCTGGCATAAGCCAGTTTTTACAGTAATTCAACAAGCACCGCAATCACAGTGAAAGCTGCTACAATCAACGAAATTATGCCGACCACTTGGCGCTCTGTTAGGGGTCTGCGGTAGGTTAGCAGCGTCACTAAACTTCGCCTGTGTTCGGATACAAGCTTATTGCCGTCAAATATGACATTTGCTTTCTTTCGGACGAAGAAGACGGTTAGCAGTATGAGGACTGAGTTGAAGACGTAGGGAAGAATTGAGATGAGCAGGATTGATTTGAGGTCGGTTAACACTGCAAATGCGGCTATGGTTAAGCCAATTGCGAAGGAGCCCGTGTTGCCTACAAAGATTTTGCCTTGAATATTGAAGAAGGCGAGAATTAGCCACACAACCAATGGTCCAATCATGATTATCTGAAACGCTGGCGAGGATAAAGCGGTTAATCCGAGGAGGATTATGGCAGGGCAAACTGTTTCTAACCCGTTTAGTCCACCCAGCATGTTGATGGTGTTGGTGATTACCATGACGATTAAGGGGATTACCAGAAAAATGTACGCGTCCCCAAAATGTACAGTGCCAAGTAAGGGTATGGATATGGAAGTACGCATAGTATCAAGGTTTTCAAGTACAAAGTACATGAGAGGTAAAGCTGCAATGAGGGGCATGAAAGCTTTGTATCGCCATTTGAGGTCTATCCAGTCATCCAGCATGCCCATGAAGCCGCCGAACAGTATGCACACTGCTAGGGTTAAGGGTGCTGAAACTCCGTTTGCTGCTTTGTCGACGCCTAAAAAGTAGGCTAAAAAAATGTAGACGGTGGCGAATAGGACGTAGATTACGCCTAAGCCCCATGGAACTAATGGTTTGCCTGTTTTATGCTGGTCGGGAACTTTGGGGAACAAACCCTCGCTTCCTATGGCGCGGCTGTTGCGGCGTAGTATGCGTCCCAGTCAATCTTGTAGAGGCAAACCAGCGGTACCAAAGTGCCGTACTGCTGTGCTGCGGTGTTGTAGCCCACTTCTAAGCCCGCGATGTACACTGGTGTGAAGTACTGTAGAGCAGATGTGCTTTCTGCTGCAGTGAAGCCGTTTGTGTCTGCCCACTGTTTCTCGGCGTTGCTCATGAGTTTGTAGATGGTTGAGTTTAATCCCATGTCGTTCCATACGGTTTGACCAGATGTGGCATTGTAACCGAAGGCTGTTTTGTTGCTCCACTGGTAGTCAGCAGTCATAAAGCCCGTGCTCATGAAGCGGTCTTTTGCGTTGCCTGAAATGTCAGCCATCCAGACCCATTTGCCTTCGTCACCATAACCGCCGAATTTGACGCCGCCAGTCAACTGGTTGCTGCTTGAGAGAGGAAGTTGGAGCGTTGTGAACACCAGCACGTATGAGGTGTTATATCTCTCGAACATCTTTATGGATTGGGTTTCGTTTGCCATCATGCCGTATGCTACGTTTTCTATTTGGGTAGCGTTCACGGTTGTGTTATCGCAAAGTGTTGTGACGTTGCCTATGTAGCCTACCCAGTTTCCGTAGTCCCACCAACAGGCCACAACGTTGGTTTGCTGGAGATTTTCCCGCAGGTAGCTCACCATGTTTCGCCATTGGGGAATGGGTTCGTTAGCGGCTATAGGCAAACTTGACGCGGTGATTGCTAGTGGACTGTAAGCCATGTTGTAGACTCTGGGTTCGCCTCCAGTTTGAGGAGAGAAAGCAAAGTTCGTCACCAGCAACCCGAAGATTAGGAGGATAACTATTGCACTGTATTCTCTGCCCACCCTGTTTAGACGGCGTTTTGACTTTGTGGTAGCTTGCGTCCCAGTTTCTCGTAGCAGGGTAAAGAAAGGCTTCAGTAAGCCAAGAACACCGGTTGCGACTAGTAAAGCGAAGGCGGGAGCCAAGAGAATGAGTAATCGCACCATAGAACTTGCGAAGTACAGAGTCGTCAAGCCGAAGAGGATCATGAACACGTTGCGGTTGGTCGGGTTTTTGGCTGTAAAGTAGGTGCCCACCAAGAAGAACAGTATGCATATGCCTAACTCGTAGTACATGGAACCCCACGCTGAGATTCGGTGCTCAGCTACGGATTCAATAAGAGGTTGAGCTGCACGCTGGAATGGATCCAACACCGAGGTAAATTTGCCTGCTATGCTTGTCAGGTCGCCAAAACCCCACAAAGCTGCGAAGCCGCCAACCAAAGCAACAAGAAAAACGGATGCAAGAATGGTCTTGGTTCTCATTGATATGTTAGTCCGCAAAACTTCCGCGAGGCAAAGCACTACGAACACAGCGGCAACTGGCAACACGGCGCCTGTTGCTAGGTAGTGAGGGGAAAGGACTGGAATGCTTATGGCTGCGAAAAGACCGAGACCAAAAGTTATGCTGTAAGCAATCAGAAGCCTCGGGGTGTATCTTCGCAGTATAACAAGCACAAAGGCGTAAAGCGCAATTAGGTCTATCAGGAAGTAGGCTGCGCCCCAACCACCGCTAAAGTAAAGTAACGCTGCTGCGGAGCCAAGCGAGTAAAGCAGCATGGATCTGAATGACTTGTTTGGGTCAATTGCTCTGAGGAATAGGAAAATGAACAAGAGTAGAGCTAGCACACCAACGGTTTCTGTGTCGAAGAACCCAAGAGACGACCTCTGAATAAGCGAGGGCATCAAAGCTAGAATTAGTGCTGAGAGCAAACCAATGGTTTTGCCTCCCATGTCTTTGCCGACGAAGTACATTATTGCAACTGCAAGCATGCCCAACAATGGCGCCATAAGAGAGCAGAACGACATCAAGTCGATGCTCACGCCTAACGTTGAGATGATACCATAAAGAACAGCCGTGGTCATCGGCAGAGAAGGCAACGACTGAGACATGTCTAGCCCTCCAGGGTAGAATTGCTGCGTGTTTATCCAAGCAGTAGGTAAATAGGGTGAGAGTAGACCATCAGTCACCATTTTATTAGTTAAAGAGAACTGATAGTAGGGGTCAAATTCATTGAGACCCAGAGTGCCTGCGGGTATTTCCCATCGCATAGGCAGAACGCGTATGGTGAACGCGATGAATAAAATCAGCACCAGAGCTGTAATGGTTATGATTGATGCGTGACTTACTGGGATACGTAGTTTTCCCGTGCCTTTAAGGCCTTTTGACAATGTACCTTTGATCCCCATTTATGCCATCTCTTCACACAGATTGATTATGCCGTCTATTTATTTTTGCGGTTATTGGGTTATATCATAAAGCCATTCATATATGCCTTTTCCAAAATTTCCAAGCCTGCAGGTATGTAAGTTAATTGGGCGTTGTGGCGCGCAGCATAATTAAAAGGTCAGATGCGGAATTTGCATGATGCTGCCGACCGTACTCCAGTTTTGGTCACTATAAACTTGTTTGCGAGTTCGCTACATGTGATGTAGTGCATGGGGAGAGTTTCTGTTTATTTTGCAGGTCGCACTTCAACGTCAAGGGGCATCAGAGACAGCTTTCTGCCGCATTTAGGGCACTTACCCTCGTGTTGATGGATGATTTCGTCTGGAGGTTTTAGATCCTTGCCCTCATACAAAACGCATCTACATTCGTGACATATAACACGCTGCGGCATCAGTGGTCACTCGTATAACGGAATGAAAGGGCATGCAGCATATTTAATGGTTGTCATATTTTCTGTTCTGTTGATGTAGTTTTTGCTGGATTTTTTGCAAATCGCGGTTTGTTGTTGCTGAAAAGAAACGTATAGGCGAGTACAATG
>CALMWK010000119.1 GCA_937873375.1 Candidatus Bathyarchaeota archaeon | reverse complement strand
GTCATCTACGGGCATATGTGTTTTCAACTACGCCTCAATGTTTCCAGTAAATGAGCTTGGCCGCCAATACACTCTAAGGTACATAGGTTTAGGATACATTGAACAGGGTTTGTTGGTTGCTGTCGTCGGTACAGTGTTGCTTATGGTGGCTGTAAAGTTTCTGTACCCCAAACGTTTCGTTAAGGAGAAGCCCTTGCTTTGAAGGTCTTGATTGTTACTCCACACGTTTTCGCTGGTGGCGCTGAAAAGGCAGTCTTGAACATGGTTTACCACTTAAACTCCCTGGGGTGTGGTGCCAGCATTGCGACGCTTTCCTTGGATTTAAGCAAACTTCCGCGTCACCTTGCAAAAATAGATTTTATTTTGCCTGAGACGCCGCTTGAGCAGCCCGTAATGAACGATGTTCGTACAGTGTTATCTTCGACTGTGCGGGAAGTTTTTGCTTTCGTGTCTCTCTTGCGAAAATCTTCCAGTAATTTTGACCTAATTTGCGCCTGTAATTTTCCTGCTTACTGGGCAACCTATTTTGCGCACACAGGCAAACCTGTGATGTGGCTTTCCAGCGAGGTTCTGGGACCTTACAACCAAACCAAGGATGTTTACGATAAGAGTGGCTTTTTCCGTTTTGCTCTCAAGATGGCTAGCGTCTTGGACAAGTTTATTGTTAACAGCGGGTTTGACCCGATTGTTACGTGTTCCGCGCTTAACAGTCGCCTCATCAAGGAGCGGTATGGACGGGACTCTATATTTCTTAACACAGGCGTAGATTACGATTTCTTCAGAAAAAAAGTTCCCAAGGCGAGAGTGCGTTTAGGTTTGGGTGATGGTGTTTTGTTGCTTCATGTGGGTGCTTTGATGCAGCGCAAAAACCAGATTTTGAGCATTCGGGCTTTGAAGGTTTTGAAGCAGCGGTTGGGCTCTGTGAAGTTGGCGCTTGTGGGTGTGGGTCCTTGGGAGTCCATTCTTAGGGCAGAGGTTGAGGCGTTGGGTTTGGAGCGGGATGTCGTTTTTGCGGGTGAGGTATCGGAGGAGACGCTGCGGGACTACTATAATGCTTGTGATGTGAATTTGTTTCCTGTTGTGGATCAGACGTGGGGTTTGGTTCCTTTCGAAGCTGTGGTTGTTGGTAAGCCTTCGGTTGTGGCTGAGGGCTGTGGAGCGGCGGAAGTTATCGCTAAGGAGCAGATGGGGTTGCTGATTAACCCCTGTGTTGAGGATCTTGCGGAAGCGGTGTTGTGTGCTCTGGGTAATCCTGATTTGATGGGTGAAGTGGTGCGGCGGGGGCAGCGGTATGTGCGGGAAAATTTGACTTGGGAAAAATATGCGCGTGATATGTGCGTGGTCTTCAGGAGCGTGATGGGGTCTGAACATAAGTGACTTAGTTTGGCAAGCTTGGATTGGACTGTTGGAAACCCAAAATTTTAAGAGTTAACCATATGATAAACATACTCTATTACATGCTTACACGCCTCGGAGCAAACTTCTTTGAAAACATCCAAAGCCAACTCAATAATTGTCAAAGGCAATTTTCACGTGTATTTCGGCAACGCAAAATTTTCAGGAGAGACTTCTGGTTGAAGGGCAATGGACGATACATAATTGCTTCCTGTCTTATTGTGTTAGTTTTGCTTGGTGTGGTCCAAGTTTTCGTGCCAAGGAGTGTTGGTCAGGAGGACACAACCGTTGGTGACCGCGCTGATTGGCTACGGTTAGCTACTAACGCTTGGAACTACTTCCAGCAAGGTCAAGGTGTAGACTCCACAACAGGCCTTCACAAGGCGGGTCTCTATTATCCCTATTTCACTGATTGGGACTTGGGGCTTTACATCCAAGCTATAATTGACGCTGAAAAATTGGGTATCGTGAGTAAGACTGGTGCTTGGGGTGCTGACGCGAGG
>CALMWK010000118.1 GCA_937873375.1 Candidatus Bathyarchaeota archaeon | reverse complement strand
GGTATTCCGTTGCCGTTGTTGGTAGTGCAGGTTTTAGCCATAGACTTAGGCATAGACGTTATCCCCTCGTTGGCTTTGAGCCGTGAACCGCCCGAACTGGGCATAATGCAAGAGTCGCCACGAAGCATCAAAGAAAGATTGTTCACACGCAAAGTTTTGGCGCGTTCGCTCTACATGGGCATAATAATCGCCATTGGCGCCATGATTGGTTGCTTTGGAGCTTGGACTGCTGGCGGCTGGTACTTCGGAATGCCATTAACAGCGACAAGCGCATTTTACACATCAGGTGTTTACACGAAGGGTGTCACCATGGCGTTTGCGGGTATAGTTGTGGGTCAAGTGGGCAACGTTCTGGCTTGCAGAACAAGCAAACAATCCATATTCAAAACAAGCCTGAAAACTAACAAGTGGATAATCTTTGGCATAGTTTCACAGTTGTCCATCTTGTCGTTCTTGGTTTATGTTCCGCTGATGCAGCAGGTCTTCGGAACCACAGCATTAGGCTTTGGAGACTGGATATTCTTGCTGGCGCTGGCAGGCATTGTGGTTCTTGCAGAGGAAATCAGAAAAGTCTTTGTTCGAAGGTTTTCTAAAACTTCAGGAAACTGATGCTCGGAGCAGTCTATACCCCCTCAGATATAGAATTCTACATGGCTTTTTGACCCTAAGTAGACTCCCCTATCTTTTACCTCCCCCCTCCCTTTAGAAAACCCCAAATTAAGGCTCTTTTCAAATTCTGGGTTTGAGTTGGGCTTAATCCACGGCTGGAAACGGCGCAGAAAGGCGCGTTTCGGCGGAATTCGGTAGAAAAAGGCAGATTTGACAAACTACAATGCAGATTTATCAACAAGTGTAGTCGTCTTCTGCAAACGGGTAGGTGACAGTTATAGCGTTTTTCCTACAGGGGACAATAACGAACAGCCCAATCATTACCAACCGGGCACTAAACAAACAGGAACCACTAAAGCGAAATGGTTTAAGTTGAGAAACTTTAATGTGTATAAACAAGTATTGGTTTGTGATGGTTATGATTGTTCTTGGTATCTCCGGTAGCCCACGCCAGCAAGCCACAGAACATGTCCTCACAGAAGCTCTCAAAATTCTGGAAAAAAAAGGTTTTGAGACGCGGTTGTGGACTGTTCGGGGAAAAGACATCGGATACTGCACCCATTGCGACTACTGCCTTGTAGAAAAACGATGCGTCCTCCAAGATGACATGCAAGAACTATATGTACACCTTACAGAAGCAACAGGCATAATCCTAGCCACCCCAGTGTACAACGGCGGAGTAAGCGCCCAACTTAAGGCTGTAATGGACAGGTGCCGCGCAGCAGTTGCCACAGACAAAAACGTTCTCAAAGGCAAAATCGGCATGGGCATAGCAGTTGGAGGCGACAGAGCGGGAGGGCAAGAGCTTGCACTCATGCAGATTCACACTTTCTACATCTTAAACGGGATGATTCCTGTGAGCGGCGGATACTTCGGAGCAAACGTTGGAGCAACCTTCTGGAGCAAAGACAACCTTGAAGAAGTGAAGCAGGATGAGGAGGGCTTTCGCAGCCTGAAAAAAACTGTGAAACATTTCGCTCAATACCTGAACGATTACGGAAACATCAAGGGGAAAACAGGAACATGACCGCGGAAAAAACTGAGACAAAAAAACCGAAGGTCGCTTGGGGCATCACAGGTGCAGGCGACAAAATCGCAGAATTCATACAAGTCATGAAACAAGTAAAGAAAGAGTACGAAGATACCGTGGACATTCAGGTTTTCATCTCCAAAGCAGGAGAAACTGTCCTCAAATTCTATGGATTAGAAAACGAAGTGAAAGAGAACTTCGCCAAGGTCACGGTTGAAGTGAACGCTAACGCGCCCTTTCTTGCCGCGTGGATGCAGATGCACAAATACGAATTCCTACTCATCGCACCAGCCACCTCAAATAGCGTGGCAAAAATCGCCTACGGAATCGGCGACACCATGCTCACCAACGCGGCAAGCATGAGTTTGAAGGCGTTTGCCCCAGTTTACGTGGTGCCCGTTGATTTTGAAGAGAAAACGCTGTACACTAAGCTTCCAAACGGCAAAGAAATGAAACTGAGAATCAGAAAAGAAGACGCCGACAATGCGCGAAAACTGGAGCAAATGGACGGAATAACTGTGCTGGATAGCCCACAGAAAATTCCCGCTGTCTTCAAAAAATGGTTCGGACAATAAAAAGAGAAAAAGAGCTATTTTTTAAAGAATTGCTGGAATCAGCAACGCCAGACCCGCAAATCCCCCAGTTAACAAGAAACTCGACACTAAATAACCAATTATGGCACCTGGACAAAGGAAAGGTAGCCCCGCTTGAGGTTTCCCTTTGAGGACAAACACCATAAGCGCCGCAAAACCCACGAGCGTACCCGCAATCACAGCCAAAGCAATACCCAACCCGTCAGGTACACTGTAATAGGCTGCAGCAGCCAAAATGCCAGGAATCACCACATCGCCTGTTCCAAGGAAAAAGGCTTCACGTTTCTCGCCTTCGCTGAGTTTCTCTTTCAAGCTTTTCTTTTCATCAAGAAGCGAATATCCGCGGGTTTTCGGTATAACAAACAGAATGGGCAACTTCAAATCAATCAGCGTATCTGCCAAGTCAATCATGTGTTTGGTTTTGTAAACGGAAATCGCGTCGTAAAGTGCCATGGTGATGAGCAAAATAATCACAAGCAAAACACTCAACGAGATGCCCAGCATTGCGATGGCGCCGATGCCTGTGATTATGCAAGTTATGTCGATGATGTACCATTCAGGATATTTGACGAGCAAACCAATGAGCACGGCTGTGCCCACAAGGGATAAACCTAATGCCAAAGTTTCGGGAAGGACGATAGCTAACAAGAGATAGAACACGTACAAGCAAAGTATGCCTGTGGCGCCCAGAATAATCCACTGTATCACATCTTTCTTCCAATACTTGGCAATCAGCAGTATGGCGGCAGTAAACACAACCAATATTACGAAAAACTCCACCAAGTTAAGCGGGTTTGTTGCATCCACAAACGCAACTGCACCAGCCGCCTCAAACGGCCCAGTCACCAACAAAGCCAGACAATCGATTAAAATAAACAAGCCACCCATAAGAACAATAGGCAAGACATCAATGGCGGTGGTTTTCGTACTCATGCCCCCTTATAAAACGAAAATCACTATTTATGCATATGCCAATTCCTGTAAAGTATCCGCAGGCGAAATTTGAAGTAAAAAGAGAAATGTTATGCAGGGGCGTGGCGGCGCTTAAAATTCAAACGACTCGCCAGTCCTCGGAGCTACTGCTTCCAAACCGAGCTCAGATTTAGACCAGTTCGCCAATCGTTCACAGTTGACTTCTTCTCCGTGTACGGCAAAGACTTTGGGTTTCCCACTGATGTTTCGTAGTACCTCTTTGAGCTGAGTTGCTCCACAGTGGCTGGAGAAGTCGAAGTGTTTAACGGCTGCTTTGATTTTGCGCACTTTCCCGTCGATGGTGCATATGCCTTTTTCTAAGAGTTCGCGTCCAGGAGTTCCCGGAATTTGGTAGCTCACAAGGAAAACAGCGTTGTTTGCTTTTTTGCCGACTTTGGAAATGTAGAACTGTGAGGGGCCGCCTTTCAGCATGCCAGCAGGTGAGATTATGACGCTGGGTGTTCTGAGGGCTCTTCTGCGGTCTTGCCATCCTTCCACCCACTCAACGGAGCGCATGGTATCTGCGAACAGTTTGGGGTCTCGGAGGAATTCTTTGCCGTTCAAAATTATTCTGCTGGCTTCCCGCGCCATCCCATCCAAGATGACTGGGTATTTGAAGTGGTTGCCGGCTAAGACGCTGGCGATTTCTTGGGCTCTACCCACTCCGAAGGCAGGAAGCAAAACAATGCCACCTTTCTCAACCACCTCGGTGCATGAATCTACAAAGCGCTTCTCCAGTTCTGGACGAGCGGTATGGTCTTCGTTAGCGTACGTGCTTTCGGTTATGACGGCGTCTAAGTCGCCATAATCCGTTTTTGCGCCTGCAAGAAGTTTGCTGTCTTCAGTGTTGAAGTCGCCTGTGAAAAGTATCCGTTTGCCTTCGCCCTCTATGATCACGGATGCGCTTCCGGGCGTGTGGCCAGCGTTCAAGAGCTGAAACGTCATGTCCCCGACTTTTTCGGTTACACCATAATCTAGGTGTTTGCTGGTGCGCATCATGGTTTTTAATTCGAGGTATTCAAAAGGCAAGTAGTAGCCTGACAGGTGAATGAAATCTTGGATCAGCAGTTGCGTCAGCTCCAAGTTCAGCCTGTTCGTGTACAGGGGTCTTTTGCCTTCAACGTAGAAAAGGGGCACTGCTCCCGAGTGGTCTAGGTGACTGTGAGTGAGGATAACTGCATCAACATCTTTCGGTGGAATATGCATGGGAAAACCGGGTGGACGGGTAAGCATTACTCCGTAGTCTAAGAGAAACTGGGTTTTTGCAGACTTGACGGTTATGCCCATTCTGCCTACTTCGCGTGCTCCGCCTAAAAATCCAACATGCAATCAGGGTCAATCCTTATGTTATGTTTGACAGCTATCGGAATAATCATGAAGGGTAGCTCTTTTAAAAATGTATTGACTTCTCAGTTTGTGAAACAGTGACGGCGCCTTTTTTTATGGCTTTTAGGATTTCATCGACGTTCATGGATGCTTGGACCTCGGTGTAGACACTGTACAGTTCTGAGGGTTGGTGGGAATCGCTGCCAGCGACGCCGGGCAACTTCATGGATTTTGCCAGTTCATGGGCTTGTTTGTTGGCTTGGGTTGAGGATGCGCCGTTGAGGACTTCTATGGCGTCTACTTTGCTGTCTCGTGTCAGGTCGCCCAGACCCCATTCGCGGAAGGGGTGTGCTGCTACGCTGACGCATGCGTTGTCTTTGGCGAAGTCAACCACGTTCTCTATGGTCCACGGTTTGGGCGGCAGTTGTTCGGTGCCTAAAATTAGGATGTCACCTTGGGGAGTGCTGATTTCGACTCCTGGAAGTATGAGTATATCTGGATATGGTTGGGCTAGTTGGCGTACGGTGTTTATGCCTTTGACTGAGTCGTGGTCGGTTACGGCTGCCACTTTGATTGTTGGGTGCGCTACAAGTTGCTCCACTAGGTTTTTGGGTGTGGTTTGGGAGTCGTCTGAAAAGGTTGTGTGGATGTGTAAATCTGCCCGTATCAAGGTCATTCGCTCAGGTTCGTCTTCAGAATGTTCTCCAGCGAAGCTAAAATGTCTTTTCTATCATGCGCTTTGACGGTTAGGGCGTTGAATTTTATGTTTTTTGTTTTGCAGGCTTTTCTGCAGGCTTTTTGGATTGTGGTGTTCCAGTTTTTGGGGTCGTTGAGTAGCACGACTGAGGGGTAGTTTGTGCGGGCTATGTAGTCTGCGGCTTGGTTGGCGACGTGTTCGATGGTTTCGTTGTCAAGGGGCAGGGCGGCTTCGTGCTGTGAGAGCGGGTAAACTTCGTCTAGTTCTATGGGGATGATGCTGAAGGGTGCGGCGTAGAAACACACATGTACTTTGCTGTCTGGTTGGTTTTGTTCTGCGTGGGTGATGGCTTGGCGGACTTTTTTGAATTCGACTGCTTTGTGGAAGGGTTTGGTGCGAGTCTGCGGTGCAAGCAAGAGGATTTTTGCGTCTTTGGGTGGCTGGTAGTTTTCTTGGAGCCGTTTTTGGTGGTGCACCACTTCGGGACGCGAGAGTCCGATGGCGTCAAAGAAGAAGAGACCACTGGGTTTGACGGAAGGGCTGTATTTTTCGATAAAGCCCGTGTATTCTTTGACACGTTTCAACGCAGACAACAACGCTGGGTGGGCATGGGCTCTCATTTCGACGTGTTCCCAGAGTCTGCCATCGCGTATGGATTGCTTTATACGTTTAAGCTCAGCCACGCAAACATACAGGTTGTGTTCGGCAAGGAAAACTTCCTTCTCCTTTTTCGGCAACTCCAAAACTGTCTTAGGTGTTGAAGCTGCGCATTTTGGGCATTGACAGGGGAAGTAATCAAGCTCGTCAAGGTGCCATGTGCCGTTTTCGGTCATGTAACGGTTTTCTCGGGCGTAAAGCGCATATGCCGCTGAATCAAACAAGTCACAGCCTAAAGCAACCGCCAAAGCCATCATGTGAGGATGCCCAGCACCGAACAAGTGCAAAGGACGCTCAGGTGGCAAGTTCATTTTAGCAGTCATTATCATATCGACGAGGACGTCGTAGCGGTAGCTTTCCATGACTTCGGTTGGGCTGCCCAACGCGTGGATTTGGAAGGGAAGTTTGCCCATGGCTACAGCTGATTTCGCGACGAGGTCAAGGTGTCTGCCGCCTTGAACAGGACCAACCCAGAGGGTATCGTTGCGGGTTTTTAGTTTGAAGAAAGCCTTGGCGCGTTTGAGGGTTTCCGCCACAGTTTCCTTGGCTTGCTCTTTTTTGACGTGCCAGCCTGTGGGGATGTCAAGTATGGTTGCTATGTCGCTGCCGATTTGCTCTTGATAGGCTACGATTTGGGCTTGGTTTACTTCGACGTTGCCGTAAACAAGAATTTGGTATGCTCCTGAGTCGGTCATAATGGTGCCGTCGAATTCTAAGAACTTGTGTAGTCCGCCTTGTTCGATGGGGCGGTTTTGGTAGCGTTTGTAGAGTATGTAAGCGTTGGTTATGACGGCTTCGAAGCCAAACTGCTCCTTTAACCGCTTGGTAGATACGGGTTGGATGCTGGGGTTTATGACGGGGAAGAGTAGGGGAGTTTCTACTGTGCAGGTTTTGGTTTTGAGTTTGCCGATTCTGCCCAGCATGTCTTTTTCTTTTGTTTCGAAGCTCATCGTGAACCTAAACAAATCAGTTCACGCACTTATAAAAAACACTATCCCTTTCAAGGAAGCTGAAATGTTGGACGTGGAACAGGGGTTGGCATGTTTTTTTGACCTCTGATAGGACCCTATAGTTTTGACCTGCCCCTTCCCCCTACCCGTTTTTTAGAAGCCCAATGTTAACAAAACTTGACCCTACGTAGGGTACCTACGTTTCAGCTACCCCCTCCCCCTACGTTTTTTGCTGCTTTACTATCCCCCTCTATCATTACTGCATAGATTGGCTAATAGGCTCCAAATATTGATGGCTAATTTCTAACTGCTCTGTGGGACTATTGGCAAATCTTTTATTGCTGTGCCCTTTGCAGTGTTAACACAGACTGGAGACGCATGCGTTGACAGAGGTCAGTTTCGGGGTGTTTCTCCCCTTCTATTCTTTCCAAACAGAGACATCAACTTCTTCTTTTAGTCGCCTCAAAAAAATTGTTCTAGAGTCTGAACGCTTAGGTTACCATTCCGTGTGGCTGGATGACCACCTAATGTACAGCAAAACTCCGATACTTGAGTGCTGGACCACCCTTTCAGCGCTCGCATCCATTACTACGAGTATACGACTGGGCACCATGGTCACCTCGGCTGCTTTTAGGAATCCAGCGTTGCTTGCGAAAATGGCGGCTACCGTGGATGTTATCTCAAACGGCAGGCTAGAGCTGGGGGTTGGTGCTGGCGTTCAGAAAGAAGAACATCTTGCCTGCGGCTTTCCTTTTCCAGAGCCAAGTGTGCGTGTAGAAAAGCTGAAAGAAACTGTAGAAATCATTAAGAAACTTTGGACTGAAGAAAAGGCAAGCTACAAAGGAAAACACTTCAGCATAACTGAGGCGGTTTGTGAGCCTAAACCCCTACAGAAGCCTCATCCACCCCTCACTGTAGGCGGTTGCGGAGAAAAACACACCCTGAAAGTGACGGCGCAGTACGCTGACAGATTTGACTTCGGCTACCTGCCATCTATTGAGTTGTACAAGCATAAACTGCAAGTTTTAGAGAACTATTGTAAGGCACTGGGCAGAGACTTCAGCGAAATAGAGGCTTCATGCTGGCCAGCTGGACAAATAATCATAGGCAAAAACCAAAAAGAACTCGACGAGAAAATTCAACGCTGCAAACCAAAAAATGTTAGCCACGCAGACTTCGAGAAATACAGCTTAATTGCAACACCTGAAGAATGCATCGCGAAATTACAGCCGTATGTTAACTTAGGCGTGACGCATTTCATGTTGTTCTTCGGAGACCTGCCTGACCTCAGCAGTTTGCGTTTGTTCGCCGAGGCAGTTGCCACAAAACTTCCATAGTATCATTCCTACCGTTCGGTGATTGTGCCGTTCCAGAAAATTAACTTGCTATACGGTAAGGTTATGCTTTCTCCGTCCAGTTTTGTTTCGTAGACGATGTCCAACTTTGAACCATACGTTGCCAGAAGGCTGTTCGTGTCATTCCACACTTTTGGAGCTAATGCATCCGCAGACCAAATTCCCCATATCGTGTCGTTTGGATTGCGGAATCCAAAACCGTAGTCTCGGGGGAGCACGTAAGCTGTGTCCGCTGGGTAAACTTCACTGCGCGGATTATTTTTTGTGCAATCCCAGAATTGCTTCATAGCATCTAAATGTTCAGTGGTTAAAGTTCCAACTGGGGTGGGCTGGGTGTTGTTTTCAGCAGAGTTGAAAACAATGATGTACTTTGCCTGATTTTGGTACGCTAACATCATGTCATCATAAAGCTGCCCCGCATCCTCCAAGTAAGGCGCTTGGTCATACTTCCACGTTATGATTACCCCCCAATCTTGGCCCTGTGTATGACCGACATCTGTGCTTAGTGTGTGTGCTGCTCCTCTGCAGAGCGAAATTGACAACTGCCTGCTTTGGTTCCCGACAAACTGCGTGAAGACCGTATTATAACCGCTCAAATAGTCATACCAGTAAAGGGCGTAGTCAGACGTAGAATAATTAGGGTACGGCGGCGCGTACCATTGGAGGCTGACGGCTGAGTAACCAATGAGACCCGCAACGTATGCTTCTGCCACATAAGTGTAATCTCGTTCATCCAAGATGCGCTGACTGAGTTGTCCAGGCATAACTACTTTCTCACCTGAATCCAGCTGTTTTCCTCCAATTTCGTCAAAAAGGTAAATCCCCAAAAACTTGTTTCCCCACCTGCCTTGAGTTTCATTGAAGAATTGTGCATCTGGACCCCGAGGCGGCAGAAAATCAACTTTGGAGAACCCGACATAAATGATAAAATAAAAGTCCTTCTGATACAAGAAATCACAAACACGCGTCAAAGCGGCAGTATCTTTAGTAACATTTAGCGCACCTAAAACAATCAAGTTGGCGTACCCTGCAACTACATCAGCAACTTTGTAGACGTCGTTTTCATCACCGTAACCCACATCCACGCCCACAAACACATCAGGGGAATCAGCAGTCTCTTTTGATGGTTGATTTGTGGCGATGTGCACGAAAAGGAGCCCAAAAACAAGCAAGACAACCAAAACAGCCAAAACTGTTCTTCGTCTCAAAATAAAATTCATCGACTATTCAATCTCCATCGGACCAAGATAACCATCAAAAACATGTGTCAACATCATCAAACTGCCGTCACTCTCTACTCCTATCTCAAGTTAGCACTTAAAAAATTAACTCTGAAATGCCACAAGGCGGAATCTTGGCAGCTAATTGCTTTTAAGCATGAACCAAACTATCCTTCTGAGTGCAAGGCAATGTTTTCCACAGGCAAAACCTTACCCAAGAAACTCTACATCATAGGTATCTTAGTCATCTTTGTTTGCGTCTACGCGCAGTACTTCGTCAAGCTTGGACAAATAACAGGATACCTTGTGGTCTACGGCATACCCATACTCGTAGTAAGCCTCATGTTCGGCAAGGAAATGCTTCAGCGGGCAGCCAAAAACGTCAAAACCGCCTCCCAACTAGGCTTAGGACTATTCGGAGCATTCACAACGTTAAGCATTTTTCTTTCAATTATTGCATTGATGATACTGTTACAGTTTAACCCGCAAACCTTAGACCTCCTAAGCAAACCCAACCCCGTGCTCGATGTGCCACCCAACGTAGCTTGGATAATGATAGCCGTATCCCTGTTAGTGGTGGGTCCAGCCGAAGAATACATTTTCCGAGGCTTCATGTACGGCGGACTCCTCAACATAACTAAAGGAAAACACTGGCTCCCCATGGCAGTAGCCTCTAGCTTCCTGTTCGCCGCTGTACACGCATACTACGCCATAACCTACGAAGCCGCCAGCGTTGTGCCTTTCATAACCATAATAACCTTCAGCATAGCAATGTCCATAACGTACTACTGGTCAGGCGGAAACCTGCTTGTGCCCGCCCTGATTCACGGCTTATACGATGCCACAGGCTTCCTTGGCGTAGCCACAACAACCGAAATCGGCTTATACGCACGGGGCGCGTTGATATTTGTCGGCGTGCTCTTTGCCGCAGTTTTGCTGCTCAGGAAAATACTGATTAACCCCAAAAAGTACTCTTCTGAAACAGGACCTAACCCCGTTCCCCCTCTCGCTTAAAATTCTCTTTGCGATTAGTACGTACGTGCTCAAAATTTAAGGGCAAAACTCATGTTCCATAACTTAAATAGAACATTTAAAATAACCAAATCAGGATTTGGGGCTTCGGCATGAAAACTGAAAGCAACCGAATAAAAATAATCGCTTTCTTCGCCTTAGGAATACTCATCGGCGCCAGTTTATCACTCATTTACATAAACGCTATCCAGCCAAGTTTAGCTCCACCCTTGAGCCTAGACCAGATGTACCAAAACGCCATAGAAGACGCCGTCGTTGCGAAACCAAGCGAAGTCTACTCGGGTCTGACGCCAATTGTGGAAACCAACACCAACCTGACTTGGCAAGGCGCCTCAGGCAACAAAAGCGTGCTAGTAGTGACATTCACAAAGTACGCTTCAAGCTATCCTGTGGGCGAAACCGTGAACACCACTTGGGGCGAAACTTGGGTCACCGTGGTTCCCGAAATCCAAACCTTCTTCCAAGAGCATGTGGACCAAAATTCAAACTTGTCGCTTAGGGTAAAGCAATTGTTAGGGTTGCCAGCGAATAACACTGGTGAATACTTTGTGGAGATGTGGGTGAATCCGCAAATGCTCTTCCGGCCAACACCTGACAACGAAATCACCGACACCACCGCGCAGCTAACGTTTCCAGCCTCCGCAACTTCAGAATACAAAATATGGTTCAACAGCAACATCATATACTCGTACTTCCCTGAAAAGTACCCGTGGACAAGGCTAGGTTACACCTACGACTGGGGCAACAGCAACGCGCACATAGGCTTAAGCGAGTTTGTCCTCAAACAGAATTCAATAGTTCTCGTCAAATCAGTGACGCCCGCAACAGAATACCTAAACAACAGCCCCTAAAACTGATTATGCAACGCGTCAAAAACCTTTTACCCCTAAGTTTTTAAGCTTTGAACTTAAAGTGAATTTGGTTATGGCACAATGTTTTTCAGGCAGATTCAGCAGCACAGCGACAACTTCTCATATATCATAGCAGACGAAACCACAAAAGACGCAGCCGTGGTGGATTCAAGCTTTAACGCTGGCGAAATCACCCGCATACTAAAAACCGAAAAACTC
>CALMWK010000117.1 GCA_937873375.1 Candidatus Bathyarchaeota archaeon | reverse complement strand
TCAATTTCGGGTTCTTGCGGGTTAACCTTTAACAGTTTAGTTTGCTTCATCGCACGTTGCCTTACTGCATAATGCAAAAGGGTACTCTTAAATCCTCACGGCGCTTTCGCTTTGCCTTCAGATTTTTTCGGCTTCTTTTGTTTCTTCGGTGCGAAGTACCTTCTCGATTAACCGCATAAAATACGCCTGCGCCTGCACCTCAGTCAACTTATCTAAATACACGGAGACAACCGCAATTTTTCCCTTTTTAGCCGCAACATACTCGGCGAACATGCGTGCTGAAATCGCGTTTTTGTCGCCCACCAAAATGGACGACGAAACTGGACCAAGCAAGTCTTTAGGTCGGGGAACAGCGATTGCCATGGTTCCAAGTTTGTCTTCTTTTTCGCTAAGCAGAACTAGGCAGCTGTTTTGTGCCTCCACATACACGGCTAAAAACCTATAGTCCTTCTCGGTTAGTTCCTCTTTTATTACGTTAGCGCGCTCCATTTTTCCCTATTCCCCACTCAGCTTTACTGCATACATTGTGTAGCAAGTGCTTAAATGCCTTAAGGCTAACAGTTTTCCCTTTATCTTCTCTTCAAAATCGCAAGGCAGCATTTTTTAGTTTTGCCCAGATGCTATTTATAGCCTGACGGGTTCACTATCTACTTCTATTTTCAAGAGGCAGAGTGGCACATGACAGACAACCGAGCAGCAACAGTCCTGCAGATTCTGAAGCAAACTTTAGCTCTGCCAAAATGGGTCAAAGGCAAAAACGACCCGTTCGAAACGCTTATAGTCACGATTATTTCGCAGAACACAGCCGACCGCAACACAGTCAAAGCCTTCGAAAACCTCTCGAACAAAATCGAAATAACGCCCGAAGCCCTCGAGAAAGCTCCAATCAGCCAAATTGAAAGTGCCATCCGACCTGCTGGGCTGTACAAGAGTAAAACTCAAACCATAAAACAAGCCGCAACAACAATCCTCGAAAAATACCACGGAACACTCCAACCCATCTTGACTTTGCCGCTGGAAGATGCACGAAAAGCCCTCATGCAGTTCCAAGGCGTAGGACCCAAAACAGCTGATGTGGTGCTGCTTTTCTCGGCAAAACAAGCCACCGTGCCAGTGGATACTCACGTGAACCGTGTGTCAAAACGCCTAGGCTTCGCACCCGCAAAAGGCGCTTATGAAGATGTCCGCAAGAACCTGCAATTACTTTTCGCGCCAAGCGACTATTTGGCGGTACATGTGCTGCTGATTGAGCACGGCAGAAAAACCTGCAAAGCCCGCCACCCACTCTGCAACACCTGCCAAGTGAGCGTGTACTGTCCAACAAAAGGGCAATGGGGATAAACCATGACCACACCTACACTGCCCAAAGAAGCCGCAGAGTACTTCCCCTACTCAAGCGTGCGCCCGCACCAAGCCCAATTCATAAACACCGTTTTCAACGGCGTCAAAGAACGCCGCTCCGTCCTCATAGAAGGCAGTAACGGGTTGGGCAAAACAATCTCCTCATTATCAGCTGTTCTCCCAACTGCAATTAACAAAAAACTAAAAATTCTCTATGTGGCGCGGACGCATCGACAGCACGAACGCGTCATAGAGGAACTTAAATCGATAAGCAAGATGCATCCCGTGACTGGGGTTTCTCTTCGCGGACGCAACGAAATGTGTCTCAACCAGTTCGAGTCACGCAAAGCCTACGACGCCAAATCCCTCATGGAAGTCTGCGAGCTCCTCAAATCCAAAGGCGAATGCCCCTACTACAAGAACTCCGACGAGCGCACCTATGAGTACATGAAGCTCCAACAGCAAATCTCCACCCGCCCCTACAAGTCCTCAGAAATCATGCGAATATGCAAGAAAAAAGGCATCTGCCCCTACGAACTCGTAAAATCCGCAGTCTCCGAAGTCAACGTAATCGCCCTGAGCTATCTTTACGTGTTTGACCCAGACATCCGCAACGCTTTCCTCAAAAACTTGGATACACAACTGCAAAAAATCATCCTCATCGTGGACGAAGCCCATAACCTGCCTGAAACCGCCATCGACATCTCCAGCAGCAGCCTGAGCCTCTTTGTTATGCGGCAGGCGGAGCTGGAAGCCAAAAAGTTCGGCTACGAAGAAGCTGAAGCCTTCGCAAAGCTGCTCTATGCGGAAACCGAAAAACGCGCCCAGAACGTTCGCCGCGAAGAACCGATTCCACCCGAATTCCTAACCGAAATTGTACGGGACAAAGCAGGCATTCTCGCTCCGAGAAGCTTTTTCCAGAGCCTCAACGAAGCAGGACTCGCCATAAAGAAAACCTTACTCGCCGAAGGTAAACACCCACGCAGCTACATCCACGGCATGAGCGAATTCCTCTTAAGATGGATGGACACCACAGGCGACGAATCCTACATAAACATCATAAGCAAATACTTCACCCGCGAAAACACCCCCGCAGCAAAAC
>CALMWK010000116.1 GCA_937873375.1 Candidatus Bathyarchaeota archaeon | reverse complement strand
CCTTTGAAGCTTCTGTGGACAACTGCTAAGCCGTCGACTTCGGGGATGTAGAAGGCAACTGCTTCGAAGCATCCGCATGATGTGTGTGGGTGGTCGAACGCTGTGTATAGCCAGACTTTTGTGACTTCGCCCATGGTGCGTTTTTTGGCCATCTCGTTGACGCCTGAAAATTCGCCTTTCTCTGCGTTGATGACTTCGCCTCTCTCTATTGCAAAGACTGGACCTTTGGGGTCGATGTTTGCGGAGGCTTTACCGTCGAACCAGCTGATGGCACCACAGTTGCTGTATCGCTGCGGAGTGATGACGCAAACGTGGCTTGGCGCGAATGACTGGCACAGGGCACAGCCATAGAATTTGTCAACTTCGTCATCTTTGAGACCTCGTGCTTTTGCGTCTCGGGCTTCATAGTCTGATATTGCAGCGGGATACATTGTTTGGATTTTGGCGGGGTCAGTTATGAAGGTTATTTGGACTTTCTCGATGATTGGGAGTTCGCTCTTGAATAGGCGGTAGAGAACTTTTCCGATTTGCTCGAAGCTGTTTAGGCCTTTCTGGAAGGATTTCTTGCCGAGGCGCATCCAGACGTCGTAGCGCTGGTTAAGGTGCATGAAGCCTTCGATGAAGTTCATGTAGCCGTGTATGCGTCTTTCGATTACGCCTTCAAGGCCTGCATCGAGGGTTGCGCCTGCCGCTTCAACAAGAATGCCTAGCGGATATGCGCCGCCTTCTTTGAGGTCTTTTAGGTCCGGGCCGATTATGGTGACTTTGCCGTCTTCGATTTCGCTCATGGGTTTGACTTTGGCTAGTTCAAATTTCTCTTTGACTGTTGGACCGCCAAGTTCAACTTGCATGTCGTTTCTTCGGATACGTTCGCCTTCGTAGATTACTCCAACTTCTACAGGTATATCTTTAAACATTGACATTTTCTTAGTTTCCTCCATCTTTAAATTTTTGAGTCATGACTTTGAGATTTTCTGCCCACGTTTCCAGTGAGGCGTTTGGGAAGGACCAGCTTGCGTGTGGGTGATAGAGGTTGTCGATGGTCATGGTTTTCAGTTCTGGTGCGAAGTGCATAAGTCCTGACAGAATTAGCCCCTCCATGTAGTATGGTAGACCAACCATTAAGACTAAGTCTGGGTGGCCTTTGCCATCTAGACCTTGCCATTCAGGGTCAACCAGTCTGTTGCCTATGTCCATTGCGGACATGAAGCCTGCTGGTGTGTAACCGCGTTTGAGGAATTCGCTGACCATGTGAGCTGTAGCGACTACTGGAACTTTTGAGGCGTTAGCGAAGTCTATGAGGAAGTCGATTAGCTGTTTGCCTTCCATCGGACGGTCAACGGCGTTGCTGCCCACGATAAGGATGGGACGGGCGGCTTTCTTTATCATTGCTACTGCTATCTCGGGTTTTTGTATGGGGTTTGCTTTCTTTGTGGCAGATACTTCTGCACATTGCCATGGTTCACAGGACATTTTCATCTCACTCCTTCATTTTACGGACCATTCTCGGAAGCATGGTCGGGTCTGGAATTACGGTTTCTTTCCAGTTTTTCGCTTCCAGAATCTTTGTGAATTCGTCTTTCATGGTCATGGGTACGTCAGCCATTGTTCGCACGAATAGGTCTAGGTCTGGTGGCATGCATCCATAGTGGCGTTTGTGTAGGTCAACGTAGTGGCTTAGTTTTATGCTGCGACCTTTCCATGTGTCGTTAGGTCTGATGCATAGCTTTGCGATGGAGACCATTGCTTCTTGGGGTGTTTCAACTGTTTGGAACAGGTGTTCAGGTGCGGGACCAACGTTGACTGTATTACCCGTGCGGGCGTCATAGACTTCCCAGCCTTCAGGTTTGTCTTCGCGACCTAGGAGCATACGGCGGTATTTGGCACCGTGTGGGCCAACAAGCACTGGAACGCCTAATCGCCAGAAACCAGAAGCAATTGATGCTGCTTTCTGTGAGTATGCGCCCCAAGCTAAACCGACTGCGCCTAAGCGGTTGTGTATGTAGTCTGCGATTTCTTCGTAGTTGCCTCTGAGTGGGCGTTTTGCGAAAATGTTTGCTACTTTGATAGCTGCACCTGCGATGTGGCTGTTAGCGACGCATGAACCGACGTTGAGGACTCCTCCGGCTTCGAATCCGCCTGGGAATTCTTCGTAGAGGGTTTTGCCTTCGCTGTTGCGGTAGCTGCCTGCGGACATGGCTGAGCATCCGGAGAGGACGACTATGTATCGTCTGCTTGCGAATTCTCGGGCTATGTCGTAGACGTCTTTGCCGCCTTTTGGATAGTTGCTGCAACCGACGATTGCAACGATACCGGGGATTTCACCGAGTACGATTGGGCTGCCGACGTTGCGGATTTCGACGTCTGAAACTGCGCCTCTGCCGCTTCGGCATAGGTTGTCTTCGCAGTACATCGATTTTTCGCCTGCTTTTACGATGAGGCT
>CALMWK010000115.1 GCA_937873375.1 Candidatus Bathyarchaeota archaeon | reverse complement strand
GCGCTTGGACCTTTACCGAAAGCATACACTTGACCATCATAAGAGTTCAACGCGACGAGTATGCCGTCGACAACTGCTGGTTGGCGATACATGCCGTTGATGCTGAACTTTAGTTCGCCTGTGTCTATGTTGATAGCCCATAGGTTTGCGCCTCTCCACAAAACACCGTCAGAAGAGTGCTCATCAGCAGTACAATAAACCGTACGATCAGCAATTGTCAAGCCAGCGTATTCAGGGTACGTTCCGTAAGCATTCTCAAAGCCAGCACTGCCCTTGTTGAATGCCCAGAGTAATGCGCCTGTTTCAGCGTCCCAGCAGCGTACAATGCCGTCAAAGCCAGAAGTTACAAGTTTGCCATAGGCTAATTCGTAGATTCTGGTGAACAATGCCCATGCGTTGTCTACTGGCGCTGTTGCCCATAGTTGTCGTCCTGTGCGTGCGTCAAAGCCATACCAGACTTCTTCGCCCTCATCATATCTTACGTAGACTCCGTCGCGTAGGTTTTCGCTGACTCTGTCGTGGATGTCGTGTATCATGGTTCGGTCTATGTTATACAGAGGAGTGACTGCGCTTGGGTAAGCTCCAACAGCATTCTGCTTGATAGCGCCTATGTCTATGCCTATATCAGTGTAGACGTATGGGAAACCGCTCTTGTCTGAAGCTGTTGCAACTAGTAAACCTTCTTCGACGCTAACTAACCGTGGGGTTGCCATAACGCCGATGTTTCCTAGTGTCACGTTCCACTCGATGCCCATGAAGGGTGAGTGACTCCTTGCCTGAGCATCTGCTATACTGTCAGGTGCACCACCAGGGTTTTGGTCAAGTGCACGTGAAGCATCTATGGTTCCGCTTGGACTCCAAACATCAATGCCTGCATATGAAAGGCCTAGAACAGCTCTTGTGGAGTTGAACATTGCCAGCCAGCGATTAGTTGGCGAGCCACCCATGACGTAGCTCAGTATTTCACCTTTAGGACCATAGCATGTGTAGCTAGTTAAACCACTCATGCCTTCGAGGGTGAGTCTGAGTCGTGGGGGTGTTTGCATGTTAGGTTCGAAGTCGTACATTTCCCAACTAGATCTACCGGTAATCCAGAGGTAAGGTAACACACCGTGCTCGTTGGGTGAATCATAGTTTAGCAATTGACAGAAAGACACGCTTTGACCGTCCATGTACATAGCCGGGTAGTCTTCGCCTGTGTAGAGATCAAAGAAACGGGTACCCCATGCAGTAGAGCCAGTGTGTCCGTGTTCAGTGTACATTACAGTTCCTTGCATAATCATCGGGTTAAAGAACTGCTCATACGAAATGCCAGTGTAGTAGGTTGTGTCACCGTACATGCCTCCAACGATACCGCCTGCAATAATAGGCTTCGTGTAGAGGACGTGTGCACTTTGTGGACCTGAAGTGTAGGGAGCAAATGTTGGGTTGCCTGCAAAGCTTCGGCTGGTCTGGTCGTAGCCAATCATAAGCCAGTTGTCAGTTATTTGCCACCAGTTTTTGTTCTCGGCATTAATTGGGCGAGTCCAGTAGCCAGTTGGCAACGGTGGGGACTTGCCATAAGGTTGTATCGGGTCAGCTTGCACTGTAAGAGGAACTCTTTCACTGTCATCAGCTAGGTATGTGTAGATGCCTGCGGGAGCGCCAAAGAATCCACCGTCACGTTCGTTCACATAGGGTCCTTGTTGTGGGAAGTGCATTTGGAAGTAGTATGTTCCAGTCTGAGTTGGAACATATGTGAACCAACCTGAACTGGTAGAGTCCATTTCCAAGTTCTGCCTAGTCTCAGTAGTACCATCAGGCTTCGTGATAGTAACAGAAGTGCCGTTGAAGTGCCCAGAACGAACGAGTGCACCTGCGGCTGGCTGGTCAACACGGTAAGTAACAAGAACCGTCTGACCAACACCCACAGGGTCTGGCATTGCACTGATGTATGCGAAGGTGGTGAATTTTCCGCGGTCGACGAGTTGGGCAGTGGCTGAGGGTATGATAGCGACGAATGCAGAGATTGTCAATAACAGAATTAGGGAAAGTGTAGCTAAAGCTAGTTTATTTGGGTTTTTCATTCATTTCTCTCCATACCCACGCTTTAGGTAAGCACAGTATATAAAATTTGGGTAATTTCAGGGGTAATTCAAGGTAGTTTTAACAGTGGTTTTAACAGTGGTTTTATTGAAAGTTTTAAGAAAAGTTTTACAGAAAGTTATTATTTTTGAAGGTGCAGGGCAAATTAAGAAAAAAAGGCATGATGACAAGTAGGCTCAGGTTGAGTGAGATAAAATAAAAAGGCAGCGTGAAAACGTACTGCCTGCTTTAGGGTTTCTTATGTTCGTGCCTGAAGGTTTACTGAACGATTTGTTCCCAGCTCTTAACCAAGTCAAGGAATTCTTGAACTGGTTGACCGCCGTAGGTTCTGAGTCGTTCTCTGAGCTCAACTTTTTCGACTGCTGCCTTCTGGAAAGCTTTCATTTGAGAAGCGCCCTCGGTCAAGTATAGAAGGTTGTCTACGCCAGCGCGTGCCATACGGGAAGATACTGTGAGCAATTCGCTTGGTGTAGCAACTTCTCTTGCGTCGTCGCCTGGACCGAACACGTAAAGCGATATGTTGAGTGGCACTTCTTTGAAGGTCTTCTTGAATGCGCGGGTGAGCATTTCCCAGTACCATGGTGTAGCATAGTTCTTGCTGAACATAACCACTAGGAATTCGTCGGTCAGGGGGGCTAAGTCGTCAAAGTTTATGCCGAAGCGCTCATATGATGTAACTGGGTCTGGCAGAACGCCTATGACGAATTTCTTCTTTGCGCGGTCGCGTACTCGTTCGCTGACTTGTGCCATGTAATCGGTGACTTCTTTTCTGCGCCATTCGAGCCAGCTTAAGCCACTTTTCTTCCATTTCTCGTTGCATCGCGGGCATGTGCAGTGTCCGTGCTCTGCGAAGTGTATGCTGTTTAGCCAAACTCCTGGACTGTTTCTTGCGACTTCTTCGATGTAGTCTAGTTGTTCTTCTCTGTGGTCAGGCTGCGTGTGGCAAAGGATATCCCAGCGGACGTTAAAGTTGTTGTTGGTTCTCCATGCTGGGCCGAGGGGTGATTGGCTGATCCAGTCAGGGTGGTTGCGTGCGGTGACGTTGTCGCCGAATATGGCGATGTTGCTGTACATGTCAGGCATCGGTGGCATTCTTCTGCCGACTTCTGGTTTGACACGGAACAGGTGAAAATCAAAGCCTTCAGTTTTCTCGGGTAGGAATACGTATGTGCCGAATTTCATCTTTTTGCACCTTTTACCATGCAGAACGTTAGGCGATGTTATAAAGTTTTGTGTAAAATGCTTTTGTTCTCATAGGAGAACAAATTGTCCTGTTTAGAGGTCTTTTAGAACTTTGGAGATTGCAACATTTCTGCGCCACAGTTGAACTTCGGGTTTTTTCGGCAATGGACTAAAGTTTTCCACTCAAAAGGTCTTGCTGAAACAGCAAACATATAGCAAAACCCTAAAACCTCACAGCATCATAAACAGAAATGTTAGGTGCATGAAATGAGTCAGGGGCGCGCCGAGGAAACAAAAAATTCTCTTCAGCAGCAAGGCACAGCCCCAGAAAAGGGACTTACAGCCCAGCAAGCTGCAGACCGCCTAGCCACGCATGGACCTAACAAGTTGGTGGAAGAGCACGAAATTCGCTTCCTTGGAATTCTGCGTGAAGAAGTCACTGAACCCATGATTCTGCTCCTCATCGCCGTGGGCGTGCTCTACAGCATCTGGGGCACCCTAACTGACTCCTTAGCCATAATCACCATAATCAGCATACTTGTTTTGGTGGAAGTTTGGAATGAATACCGAGCTAAACGCTCCATAGCCTCGCTGAAAAAACTTACTTCACCAACCGCCACGGTGCTTCGAAACGGGCAACCTGTGGAAGTTTTGACGGAGCAGATTGTTCCAGGAGACATTGTGCTGCTTAAACCAGGCGAGAGAGTGCCTGCGGATGCGGGACTTCTGGATGCGGTCGGGTTGGAAGTTAACGAGTCATCGTTGACAGGTGAATCGTTTCCAGTGCCAAAAGAGGCCATCACAATTTTGCTGGATGCGCCCCGATTCACCGAACGCAAAAACCTAGTTTACGCGGGAACCGTCATCGCCAAAGGACGCGCCAAAGCACTAGTTACAGCCACTGGGGTGAACACGGAACTGGGCAGAGTAGCAGGCATAACCAAGGCTGCAAAAGAGCCCAAAACTCCGTTGCAGTTGGGCATGAAACAGCTGGCGAAAACCCTTGTGTGGATAGCCCTGTTCTTTAGCATACTGGTGCCAGTTCTCGGCTTCCTCAGAGGTTTATCGGTAGAGCAGGCAATTCTGTACGGGTTATCCTTGTCTTTCGCCACTATACCTGAAGAGTTACCCATCATAATCACAATGGTTCTGGGCGTTGGAGCTTACTCACTTTCTCGCAAAAACGCTGTGGTTAAGCGTCTGCGAGCAGCCGAAACTTTGGGAAGCACCACCATAATTGCCACTGACAAAACAGGAACCATAACTGAGAACAAAATGCGAATTGAAAGCCTCTATTTCGATGGCAGAATCGTTAAGAAGCAGGATTTTGGGCAAAACGAAAAAGAATCCCTAAAAACCGCGCTGCTTGCAAGTGACGCGATTAAAGGCGTAACTTCTGAGGACGCGCTCAGTAACCCGATGGCAAAGGCAATTTTGGAAGCGGTCAAAGAAAACGGTGCAGACATGGGGAAACTACAGGAGATGTGGGTGCTCAAAGACGAGTTAAGTTTTGACAGCAAACGCAAACTCGCCTCATACGTGTATCAACTTGGCAACTCGATTGTTGTTTTGTCCAGCGGTGCCCCAGAAAATGTCCTTGCCAATTCTGTAGGGGTACTTCTTGAAGGGCAAGAAAAACCATTAACTGAAGATTTGAGGAGCCAAATGGTAACTGCGGTTTCAGTTATGGCACAGGCAGGTCAAAGGTTGCTGGCTTTCAGTTACCGCAAAATACTTCCAATCCAGATGCAAACGAAATATCGTCTGGAGCAGAACTTGGTCTTCGTAGGCGTCATAGGATTTATTGACCCCCCCAGAAAAGAAGTCAAAAACGCCATTAGACTGTGCCAAGAAGCAGGAATCAAAGTCATTATGGTTACGGGTGACCACCCTGAAACCGCCAGAGCCATAGCATCCCAAGTCGGCATCAACCACGCCAAGGTGCTGACTGGTAGCGAAATCGCCCAAATGAGCAACGAAGAACTCAAAGAAGCGTTGCGGGATACGTTTGTTTTTGCCCGAACCACACCTGAAGACAAACTGCGCCTCGTGAGGCTTCTGAGGGAGAACGGCGAAATCGTCGCGGTCACGGGTGACGGAGTGAATGATGCTCCAGCCCTGAAGGAAGCGCACATCGGAATCGCCATGGGCATACGTGGGACTGATGTGGCGAAGGAAACTGCGGACATGATTTTGTCAGACGACAATTTCGCAACCATCGAAACTGCGGTTAAGGAAGGACGAAAAATCTTCGCCAATCTCAGAAAAGGCGTGCGGTATTATCTCGCGTGTAAGATGGCATTGGTTGCCAGCTTCCTGTTGCCCATCGCGTTGGGTGTCCCGTTGCCGTTCGCGCCAATTCAAATAATTGTGTTGGAGCTATTCATGGACTTGGCGGCGTCAGCAACTTTTGTGGCGGAACCACAAGAAGCAGGCACCATGAAGAAGCCACCCATGAAGCCTAAAGAGAAGTTCCTGAACCGCAGCATACAACTCAGCATCCTGACGGGTGCACTGAGCCTCTTCGCAGCAGTTTCCGTAAGCTACCTATTCACGTACTATTCAACGCAGAACTTGGTGCAGGCGCAAACCATGGCGTTCGTAACATGGATGATTGGACACATCTTCCTCGCGTTCAATTTCAGGTCTGAGAAGCAGCCGCTGTTAAAGCAGGGTTTGCTGTCAAACAAAGTGATGCTGCTGTGGGCACTGGTAGTCGCAGCGACACTGGTGGTTGGCACGAATCTAACGGGTGTACATGATTTGCTCAAGATTACTAGCCTGAGCCTTTCAGATTGGGCACTGGCGATTGGCGTGTCGTTTGTGGCGACGTTCTGGATGGAGTTCAAAAAACTGCGAGACACGAAAACCCACGGCGCCCAGAGAAGTTTTCAGTAAACGTTAAATGAAGAGGACAGGAAGGTAACTTCAAAGCGCCAAGCGTAAGCAAGCCTGAGGACAAAACATGCCCATAAAATATTATGATGCCCCCGAAATCAAAAAGCAAGTAGACCAGCTAGCCGAAGAATGCGAGTTCTTCCATGTAGTTCCCCAATTCGTTTACTGCGTACGCAGCAGAGGCAGCAAAGCCAAACGCACCATCGCGCGGATTCACGGCTTGGGCAAACTGTGGCAGGGCGTGCTTAACATGCCGCCAGCATACACCATAGAAGTTATCTCAGAGATTTACGACAAAATGTCCCCCGAAGACAGAGAAAGAACCCTTGTTCACGAACTTATGCACATACCTGGAGCGTTCGGAGGCGGTTTTCGCCCACACAAAGGGTATGTGGAGCGGAAGATGGTGGATGAAGTCTACGCGAAACTGAAGAAGTCGAGGGCGGCGAAGAATTCCAAGTTGCTTTTTTGAGCCAATCACAGCAAAGCCTTAGTGAAAGTTTTTAAGCTAGAAACCATCCAAACATAGAAAAGCATGGAAAAGCGGCAAAGTTTCCACGACGCACCAAAATTACATGAGATGCCAAACGCATGAAACACGTTTTACAAAGTCTCAAACATAACGGGATATACGTTCCACAATACGAACATAAAAGATTCACCGTTAAAATCCACGGTCAAAGTGTACCATTAACTGCTAAAAGTGAGCAGATGGCGGTTGCTTGGATCAGAAAAAGACAATCCATTGCTTCCCCGCCAGATAACGTTTTCATGAAGAACTTCATGCACGAGTTTCTTGAACAGCTAAAACTTGAGAATCCGTCTTTGGGCTTCTTAGGGGCTTTCGCGGAAGAATATCTCAAAAAAATTGAGAATTACGCGGCAGATGACGTGGGCAATCCTGACGCGGCGATTCATAAGGACATTGATTTCTCGGAAATTTCAAACTATGTTGAGCGGGAAAAGCAGAAGAAGCTGGACATGCCTGCCGAAGTGAAGAAGCAGCTTGCCGCCGAGCGGAAAGTTCAAAGAGAAAAACTAAAGGAAAATTATGGTTTTGCTGAGGTTGATGGGCAAAAGCTTGAAGTAGCCAACTGGACCGCCGAACCCTCATGCCTTTTCGCTGGACGGGGCGACCATCCGCAGCGTGGCAAATGGAAGGAAGGACCCAGCATGGAAGATATAACTCTCAACTTGTCACCAGACGCTCCAAAGCCTGAGGGCTGGAAGGTCATTTGGGAACCTAACAAGATGTACGTGGCGAAGTGGATAGATAAGCTCACGGGGAAAGTCAAGTACGTCTGGTTTTCGGACTCTGCGTTTCTGAAGCAGAACCGTGAGAAAGAGAAGTTCCAAAAAGCCGAGAACTTGGGCAAGCAGATTGGGAAAATTGAAGACCACATAATGAAAAACCTTGACGCGAAAGACGAAAACCGCAGAAAAGTCGCCACTGTCTGCTGGCTAATTCTCAAACCTAACATGAGGGTGGGCGACGAAAAAGACCCAGACGAAGCCGACACCGTAGGCGCCATCACACTCAGGTCTGAGCACATCAAAATCGAAGGCGACATCGTGCACTTTGACTTTTTAGGCAAAGACTCTGTCCGCTGGATAAAACAGGTGCCTGCTCCACCCGCGGTTATCAGGAACATTGAGTATTTTGCGAAAAACAGCAAAGAATACCTCTTTGAAGGCATAGACTCCAAGAAAGTTTCACGGTTCCTCAGCGAAAAAATGCCCAAACTAACCGCCAAAGTGTTCCGCACTTGGCGATGCACCACAACCGTAAAGGAAGAACTGGAGAGAAGCGGCGTCAAAAAAGACGACCCAGAATACCTAAAGACGTATGCAGCGAAGAAAGCGAATTTGAAAGTGGCGGAAGTTGCAAACCACAAACGCAAGATTCCACCCACCTTCGATGACCGATTAGCCAAGAAAAAAGCTCACCTCAAAGAGATGGAAGCGCAGCTGGTGCAGAAGAAGGCGGAAGGCAAAAAAACCGAGGCGCTCACAACCCGAATTGAGAAAGCGAAACTTGACATAGAACTGACCAAGATGACCCGAGAGTACAACTTGGGCACGTCGTTGAAGTCGTATATTGACCCCACGGCGTATGTGAAGTGGGCAAAGAAAGTCAAGTTTAACTTGGAAAAGTTTTATCCTGCGACGCTGCGCAAGAAATTCAGCTGGGCGCTGGAAGGCAAAAGCAAGTCTGAAGCTGAGTGCGTAACAGTATGAAGCTGAGCGAAACCAAAGACGGCGTGGTCTTGGAAGTTTTTGTGAAGCCGAACAGCCAAAAATTCGAAGTACAAATCGAAGGCGACGAAGTGGTTGTTCGATGCACGGAAGAGCCAGTTAAGGGCAAAGTGAACAAAGAAATCATAAAAGAACTCTCCAAGCTTTTGCACGGCAAAGTTGAAATTGTTTCAGGCGCCACTTCCAAACAGAAAGCCTTGCTCCTGAGAGGAAGAAAGAAAAGCGAAATTGAAAAATTATTGCAAGAGATTTAGCCTTGTGTTTTGAACCGCAACATGGCGGCTATTCCGCCGAACGCGTTCTTGAGCATCTGCCCTTCTTCGGTCTCGGTGGAAATCATCTCAACCTCAGTGTTTGAGTACTCGGCAAGCTGCGCCAAGTCATCCACGATGTCGACTTTTTCATCTACCGTCAGCGAGGGCGCTTGGCATTTGGGGCAAGGTTTCCCCGCTAAACCCTGTTCAAACGCAGCTATGTTTGGGCCTTTCACAGTTTCTTGTTCCTGATAGCCGCAAGCACTACATTTAACCGAGACTCGCTGTATGTCCAAACTCTCAGACAACAGCAACATGCGAACTGAACTCGCCTGCAACGCATGCCGAACCTCAGCTTCACCGTAAGTTATCAAACCTGTGTCGTGTCCGACTTCGTAGAGGAACTTTTGCATGATCTGCTTCTCTTCGATGTAGCGAACTTTCTTCATTATTTCAGGCGCTTTCTCCACAACTTCTTTGACACCCTGCTCTTCAACGTATGCGGTATCGACTACGTCCAAAATCTTGTTTTTAAGCTGGTAATGAAGATAATCGCCTTTTTGGAAGTCGTATTTGGTGGGTCCTGGACCTGCAAGAATAATGCCTTTGAGTGTGTCTATGGGCAAGAAAATCTCGTTAACGTACCCGCCCACACGAGTAAAGTACTCGTTAAGCTGCATGTCCCTTAAACGTTCATATCGTCGAGCTGATTGCCCGCCTGCACGGGTTTTTCCCGCAACACCAGAGTACGTTTGCCGAACAATGTTCAGCCTTTTCCCCTGCAAAGTAGCTATCGTAGCATCTGAAGCATCAACTAGGATGATGCCGTAGGTTTCCTTTTCACGCAACATCTCCTGCAGGTGTTCAGTGTGAAAACGCGAGTCACAACGGTAAAGAAAAATCTTGATGGGCTCAGGCGGCACAATAACGTAGGTTTCCATTTTTTCGGTGCCTGGTCCGCCACCTTCCTGCGGGAGAGCACCAGCAAAAATTACTAGGCCTTTTTCTCCAGGGTCCTTGAAAAGCTTGAGCTTTTGCTGAACTTTGGTGATAGCGTCTAGTACGTTTTTTCGGGTAACGTTAGATTTGATGTTGCTGGCGGTCCCGTATTCGTTGCGCAACAGGTTTACGGCGTCGCTGATTTGTTTGTCTGGCGGAACATAAATCGTAATGAGCTCAGTGTGACTACCGGCTTTGTTAGCTAACGCTGTTAGAGTTTTCCGTAACCTGAAGAGTTCGAGGGAGGTTTTTTTTGCGGTGCTCAACTGTTCTCACGTATAACCGTTTAGCTATAAACTACGCTACGTTTGATAAGATAAAAGTTACGTAAAGGGAAAAGGGAAGGTTATGTTGCGCCTATGGCGTCTTTCAAGAAAGCCTTAAACGGACCAAGCTTTCCACCATAGTTACCTGACGAAATCTTCACAACACCAGGCACGTTTGCAGCTGCAGCTACGCCTTGCTTCATGCCATTTTTGACTGCATCCAACGTTAAGCCGTTCATGACGATTTCGTAGACACAGTTTACGCCTTCAGGAACAACACTATCAGGAACCAAAGTTTTTAGCGTTGGACAGTACGGATGATTAGTTGAAGCTTTCAGTTTATACTTAAGCGAGCCTGCTTTGCTGCCTGCGCGGCATACTCCTCCGGGGAATTGCATAATTACGTCGGGTGCGTTGGCACGTATGGCGTCTGCGGCTGCTTCTGCAGCTTTAAGACCAGCTTCTTGTGTTTTTGCGAAGATCATAAAGTTGCCGCCTGCAACTGCTTCCATGGCTCCGAAGCCATCTTCCACGATGAAGTTGCCTTCCATAACTGGGATTTTCCAGCATTTTCTGCCGCCGACCATGGTTTTCTTTTGGAAGCCATCACCGAAGTATCGGAGGCTGCTGCCGACGTTGAGGGTACGTTTGCCGACTAGTCCGTTAAATGCTGCTGTGGTTGGGCATGTGAGGGTACATTGTCCAATACGTTCCATGAGTTGGCGTTTGAGTTCAAAGCGGTCGCGGTTGTAGATTTGGATGAGAATGCCCGGGCGTTTGTCGGGTGTTTGGTCCGCTGGGACTGTGCGTTCGATGGCTGCTTCTGCGGTGGCTTCGATGACGCTGGTGGCGAAACCTGTGGTTAGGCTTGCTGCGATTTGTGCCCATTTTTCGTTTTGGGCGGTTATGAGGACTCTTCCAGCCCAGAGGGGGAACATTTCAGCGAAGGTGTCCACGATTTTAAGCGTGTTTCCCGCTTGGGATTTCACGGTGAAAACTTTTTCTTTGTCGTCGTAGCCGAGGATTTCCAGTTTAGTATTGTCGTTTGACATGAGTGAAACCTTTGATTCTGTTGTGTCTGGTATGATTTAAGAGTTTTCGTGAGTTGGGATGCCGATTTTAGATTGCACGCGTCATATTCAGCGTTGCAGCTGGAGGGAGTTGTTTAGTTTTGGGCGCGTGTCATGCCTGCAGAAAGGAAAAGTTGCCCTATGATAGGTCTCTATGGTTTTGACCTCCCATTTCCCCTCGGTTTTTCTGCTGACGTCTAACCCCCCTCTCTGCAGAGACCTACCCCCCTCTATAAATAGAGTCAACCACCAAGTAGACTGCCCCTTGACTGAGCCTTTACTGCGAGCTTTAGCTCCTCTTGCTCTGCAGGTACCCCCCTCCCTTACATAAAGAAAAGAATTTGACCCTAAGTAGGGACCCTACGTTTTCTCTACCCCTCCCCCTACGTTTTTCTGCTGCCTAACTACCCACCTCTATAGTTTCTGCATAGATTGGCTAATAGGCATCAAATATGATGGCGAAAAAGCAGTACAGATGTAAATTCTGGTTTTGCCTGTTCTTTGAAGGTTCCCCGCGGCGTAGCAGCTTTTTTTGGAAGCTGTTTTTATTTTTGAGTGCGATGGAGTCGCGCTTTTATGGTGTCATGCTGCTCAGGAGTGAAGAGTTCTTCGTGGCAAACTGGGCAGCGGAGCATTTTTACGTCATGTAAAATGGTGCCTTCGTATTCGAAGTCAACTTCGATTTCTAGGTACTCTACGCAGCAGACTGGACACAAAAAGGCGCCTGCTTTGAATGTTCCGTTATTGGGGTTATCGTGGTTGCGGGTCATTTGGTCAGCCATTCAGCTAAAAGTGGTGTTCATGTTAATAAGGGCATTCTTTTCCAAATATGGCGGCTTTTGCGGAAAACGTTGTCGAGACTAGGTAAACATAATTTTAAGAGTGAATTATTTGCGTAATGCGTAAAAATATTAATTAAATCGAAAAAGGCTTAAATAAAACCTCTGCGAATACTAGCTTTACCAAGAGGCAAAACATAATGACGTATTTCAAAGGTTGTTACACTGCTCTCGTAACCCCCTTCCGCAGAAACCGTGAAGTAGACTACGAGGGTTTACAAAGGTTAGTTGAATTCCAAATTAGAGAAGGCGCAAGTGGCATCTTAGCCTGCGGCACCACTGGCGAAAGCCCCACCTTAGACTGGAACGAACATAACAAAGTCACAGAACATATTCACGAATACATAGGCGGCAAAGGCGTAACAATCGCTGGTACAGGAAGCAACAGCACGCAGGAAGCCATAGAAGGCACCGTGCACGCCCAGCACATCGGCGTCCAAGCTGTCTTGCTGGTAGACCCCTACTATAATGGACCCAGCAGCCTTGAAATTCGCAGAGAATACGTTGAACCCATCGCAAGGCAGTTCCCAGACATGCAACTTATCCCCTACGTTATCCCCGGCAGAACAGGATGCCAACTTTTACCGCAAGACATAGCAGTTCTGCATTCGCAATACCCAAATGTGCGCACCGTGAAGGAAGCCACAGGCGACCTAGAAAACATGAAGCTAACGCGCAAGGTCTGCGGAAACGACTTTGACATTCTCTCAGGCGACGACGACAAAACCTTCACCATGCTGACCTCGCCAGACATCGCGGCAAGCGGAGCCATTTCAGTCACCTCCAACATTGCACCCCACGCCTTAAGCGACATAATTCGTTTTAGTCTTGAGGGCAACCACGCCGAAGCACAAAAAATCGTCCAAGCACTACAACCGCTGTTCTCAGCAATCACCGTTAAGACCCAAGAACAAACCGCCTATGGACCCGTAACATGCAAAGCACGCAACCCCCTAGCAACCAAGACACTAATGAATATTTTAGGTATGCCTTCTGGACCTTGTAGGCAACCGCTGGGCAAAATGACCCGCAACGGCTTAGAAGTCGTCATAGCCGCAGCAAAGAAAGTTTACGAGAATAACCCTGAAATTCTCGCACCAATTGAGGTCTTCTTTGATGTTAACCTGAAAGACAGACTATACAACGAACGCTACCTGGAGGGACTCTACTACGCTTAAGCTGTGCGTCGCAGGCGCCGCAGGCAAAATGGGCAACGCCATCATAACGGACGCCACCAGCAAAGGACACCAAATAGTGGGCGCCATTGAAGCGGCAGGCAACCCCTGTATCGGCAAAAGCCTCAAAGAACTAGGCATAACCCACAGCGACACCCTCATCATGGGACCTGATAGGCTCAGCGAAGCCGTAGCCAACGCAGATGTCTACATCACATTTACCGCGCCCGCCGCAGAAGTCGCCAATCTCCCTGCGGTAGCCAACTTGGGAAAAAGAATTATCCTAGGCACAACAGGCTTCACAGAAGAACAGAATCGCCAAATCCGAAGCGCCGTAGAAGGAAAAGTTCCAGCCGTCTTCTCGCCCAACTACAGCGTAGGCGTTAACATGTTCTTTAAACTCGCAGAAGTCCTCAAAGCCTTTCCAGCAGAATACAACTTTAGCATAAGCGAAATCCACCACACCGCCAAGAAAGATGCACCCAGTGGCACCGCCAAGAAACTCGGCGAAATCGTCGCCAACACCCGCGGATACAAAGCCACAGTCTACGGAAGAGAAGGCATAAGCCCAAGAAAACCCGAAGAACTTGAAATCGTAGCCATGCGTGCAGGCGGAGTCCCAGGCATCCACGACCTCATAATTGCAGGACCCTACGAAATGCTTCGCATAGAACACACCGCCTTCTCCCGAAGCGTTTTTGCACAAGGTGCCGTTTACGCGGCGGATTGGCTCAGCAGGCAGAACCAGCCGAAAATCTTCAGCATGCAAGATGTCCTCAACCTTTGACAATGGAGAACAAACACAAGTGAACAGTAGAGCAGTCATAAAGTTCGGCGGCGCAGACCTCGCCACAGGCGAAAAAGTCGCACAAGCCGCAAAAATGGTTGCCCAAGCACCCTACAAAGAAAAAGTAGTGGTGGTTTCAGCTATGGGCAAAATGACCGATAACTTGGTTGTCGCGATAAGCCAGTTAGGCAACATGAGCGACGCCGACTACGCAGATGTCGTTTCCATGGGGGAACGCACCAGCGCCAGAGTTTTCTGCAGCGCCCTCAGAGCAGCAGGCGCCCAAGCGGAACTGTTTGACCCCGCACAAGACAACTGGCCCATAATCACTGATTCGTGCTTCCGCGACGCCAAACCCAACATTGAAAAAACCAGCAGTATGGTTCAAAAGTACTTGGTGCCGCAGCTTGGAAACGCTGTAGCAGTTGTTTGTGGTTTTCTGGGCAAAGACGAAGAAGACAACGTCACCACGCTGGGACGCGGCGGAAGCGACACCACCGCCTTGCTTCTTGCCAAGATTCTGCAGGCAGATGAGATAATTCTTGTCAAGGAAACAGACGGCATCATGTCTGCCGACCCAAAAATAGTTCCAGACGCCAAATTCATCGCCAAACTAGACATCCATGAAGCGTTTGACTTGGTGCAGGGCGGCGCGAAAATCGTCAAGCCAGAATCTCTAAAGTACAAGCTACCCGACCAGAAGCTTCGAGTAGTCAGCTTTGACTCCGAAAACATAGCGGTTGGCGGCACGGAAATCACAGGCTCATTCAACTTGAATTCAGCAGAGATTGAGAGCCTCAAAGACCTGTTAGCTATCAACATTGTCTGTAACGTGGACTCCGATAACCTGAAGGAAGCATTCGCAGCGTTGGAAGGAAAACCCATTTACGGTGTCAGTTCAGGAAATAAAAGCATCACAATCTTCACCACCGACGGCAACGTCAACCAAGTCATAAATCAGTTGCACAACGTTGAGGGCTTCAAAGCCATCAGCCACAGAGAAAAGGTAGCCATGCTGCAAGTCAATCACCCAATGTTCATCGACTCGCCAGGTGGAGTGGCAAAAATTTCCAGCGCTCTGAGCCGCAAAGCCATCAACATAATCGAGGTCACCACCAGCAAGGCAACCATTAACGTTTTTATCGAGGAAAAACAACTCAAAAGAGCAGTGGAAGCGATAAGTAATGTCTTCGAAACGTAAAGTAGCCATATTAGGCGCCACAGGCGCCATCGGACAAAGGTTCATCCAACTATTGCAGGGGCACCCATGGTTCACAATCGAGGTGCTCGCAGCCTCCGAGCGGTCAGCAGGCAAAAAATACAAAGACGCCTGCAACTGGACGATGGAATGCAACCTGCCCAAAGAACTCGCCGAAATGAATGTTGCAGATGCCACTGTGGAATCTGTGGAGAAAGCAGGAAATGTAGACCTAGTTTTCTCGGCGCTACCCGGAGATTTAGCAGGACCTGTGGAGTCTGAATTCGCGGCTTTGTATCCCGTGTTCAGCAAAGCAAGCGCTCACAGGATGGAAAAAGATGTTCCCTTGCTTATTCCCGAAGTTAACCCTGAACACGCAGCACTTATTCCAATTCAGAAGAAGCAGAGAGGTTGGAAAGGCTTCATCACAACCGACCCTAACTGCAGCACCATCCAGATGGCCATGACGCTAAAGCCGCTCATGAAGTTTGGACTCAGCCAAGTCATGGTTACAACGATGCAGGCGTTAAGCGGCGCAGGATACCCCGGCGTTCCCTCACTGGACATAATCGACAACATCGTGCCCTACATTGGCAAAGAAGAGGACAAGATGGAGAGCGAATCCCAGAAGATATTGGGCGCCTTCGACGGCTGCAAAGTGCAAAACGCTGACTTCGTCATCAGCTCAAGCTGCAACCGAGTCCATGTCAAAGACGGACACTTAGAATCCATATTTGTGAAACTTGACAGCTGCCCCTCAGTGGAGGAAGTGGAGGAAGCTTTCAGGAAATTCCGCGGCGAACCCCAACAGCTCAAGCTACCCTCAGCTCCTGAAAATCCAATTGTTGTGCGGAAAGAGGCAAACAGACCACAACCACGGTTTGACAGGGATGAAGGCAAAGGTATGAGTGTTGTCGTGGGCAGAATCAGAAAAGACCCGATAATGACCATGAAGTACATGTGTCTGGGGCATAACACCATCCGCGGTGGGTCAGGCGCAGGAATTCTGAGTGCTGAGTTGATGGTTGCTAAGGGATTAGCTTAAAACCAACCCCCACATATATACTGTCTAACGAAACACGATACTGGTGAGAATAAGTGTACACCCTCAAAGAACCCCTTGAAAACAAGAACGGCCAACTTTTCATCGACGGGGTTTCCACAAAAACCCTTGCAGAAAAATTTGACACCCCCCTATACGTCATAAGCGAAAAAAGAATCAGGCAAAACTACCAACGACTCAACAACGCACTAAAGCAGAACTACGAGAAAGTCAAGATTTTTTACGCTGCAAAAGCAAACTCCAACCTCGCTGTGCTAAAGACTATGGAAAATGAGGGCGCCAACATAGACGCAGTTAGCCCAGGCGAGGTGTTCATGGCACTAACAAGCGGCTTCACGCCTGACCGCATCCTGTTCACGGGAACCAGCGTCCGAAACGACGAACTCAAATTCCTCTCAGACTCCAACGTAACCGTAAACGTAGATTCACTCTCACAACTAGACCGCCTGCTAAAAATTGCCGTGCCCAAGGTTCTGTCGGTCAGAGTTAACCCTGAAATTGGCGCAGGACACCACAACCACGTCATCACCGCAGGCAAACAAACAAAGTTTGGCTTATGGGAAAATAACGCCCTCAAAGCGTACGCAACAGCAAAGGCGGCAGGCGTTGAGAAGTTTGGTATACACATGCATATTGGCTCAGGCGTCCTCGACGTGAAGCCTTTCTTGGCGGCACTTGACAAGCTCCTTGGAATTGCCAGAAAAATCCATGAACAAGTCGGCATAGATTTTGAATCCGTGGATGTGGGCGGAGGCATAGGTGTCCCCTACAAACCAGAAGATAAAGAATTGGACTTGAATGTTTACTCCGAGAAAGTGCTTGCGCTTTTCAAGAACAAGACGCAGCAGTATGGTTTAGGTGAGCCGGTCTTCTGTGTGGAGCCTGGCAGATTCCTCGTCGCCGACGCCGGCGTCCTCTTAACCACAGTGAACACCTTGAAGGCTACGCCGTTTAGGAAGTTCATAGGAGTGGATGCAGGCTTCACTACACTGGTGCGCCCCGCCATGTACGGCTCCTACCACCATATCCTTGTGGCGAACAAGATGTTTGCTTCTGAAGAAGGGAAATATGACATTGCAGGACCCATCTGTGAATCAGGCGATTTGCTGGCTAAGGACAGGCGACTGCCTAAGATGGAGGAGGGCGACTTGTTGGCGGTTTTGAACGCGGGAGCCTACGGGTTCTCCATGAGTTCACAGTACAACGCACGCCCCCGAGCCGCCGAGGTCCTCGTGAAAGATGGCAAGTACAAGGTTGTTAGAGAGCGGGAGCAACTTGACGATTTAATGGTCAGTCAGCGGATGTCAGCAGAGTGGGAACAATGAAGTTTTGGAAGATGCATGGCTTAGGCAACGACTACGTGGTCATTGACAACCGCGACGAGAAAATAGGCACAACCGAAGCCGCCAAACTAGCCAAGAAGCTGTGTGAAAGAAAATTCTCCGTGGGCGCAGACGGGCTTTTGCTTGTTTCAGGCTCTGCGATGGCGGATGTGAAGATGCGGATTTTCAACGCTGACGGAAGCGAAGCTGAAATGTGCGGCAACGGCATCCGCTGCTTCTCCAAATACTGCTACGAAAACAAAATAGTCAAAAAAGACCAGTTCAACGTTGAAACCTTGGCTGGCATAAAACAAGTCTGGTTAACGTTGAAGGACAACGAAGTAACATCAATTAAGGTTGATATGGGCGCGCCAAACTGGGACAGAAAAGCGCTTCCCATGAAGGGCGAGGGCGCATGCGTCAGCCAAGACCTTGAACTGGACGAGGAAAACTACAAAATAACCTGCCTTTCGATGGGCAACCCTCACTGCATCATATTCGTAGAAAACGTGGACGAGTTTCCAGTCGAGTACATAGGACCCATTATTGAAAACCACGAGGTTTTCCCCAAACGCACCAACGTCGGCTTCGTTCAAATCCTCAACAAAAAAGAGCTCAAAGTACGGGTTTGGGAGCGAGGCTGCGGCGAAACCTTAGCCTGCGGCACAGGTGCCTGCGCTGCGGCGGCTGCGGCAAACAAGCTGGGCAAGGTCGGCAGCAAAGTCACGGCGCATCTTCTAGGAGGCGACTTGCAAGTAGACATCGCAGAACACTTGCTGATGAGTGGCGCGGCAGAGAAGGTTTTTGAAGGAAGACTGTTTTAGAACTAAGCGTGACTAGAAACATGAAGTTTGAATTCGCTGACCGAGTTAACAGATTACCGCCTTACCTTTTCGCTGAAATCGAGAAGCAGATTAAAGAGAAGAAAGCGCAGGGAGTCGACCTTATCTCCTTGAGTATAGGTGACCCTGACCTTCCGCCGCCACCGTTCGTGGTTGAGGCTCTCAAGGAAGAAGTGGCGAACGTGAAGAATCACAATTATAGTTTTAGCCAAGGTGAACCTGACTTTAGGCAAGCTGTGGCTGAGTGGTACAAGAAGAGATTCAACGTGGACATAGCCCAAGACCAAGTTGTCGCGTTGCTAGGTTCCAAGGAGGGCATTGCGAATGCTGCCCGTGCGTTTGTGAACCCAGGCGACCGAGTTTTGGTTCCTGACCCTGCTTACCCCGTTTACGCCAACGGCAGCACCATACTCTGCGACGGTGAAGCGGTGCCGATGCCTCTGCTTGAAGAAAACGGCTTCAAACCAGACTTCGACGCGATAAAAGCCAAGAAAGCCAAGATGATGTTTCTGAACTACCCAAATAACCCAACCAGCGCCACCGTGGACAAAAAGTTCCTCAAAGAGGCAGTGGAGTTTGCGCGTGACAACAACATCATCCTGTGCTATGATAATGCTTATTCGGAAGTCAGCTACGACGGCTACAAGGCACCCAGCATCTTGGAGGTTGACGGCGCCATGGACGTTGCTATAGAGTTCAGTTCGCTGTCTAAGACGTTCAACATTACAGGCGACCGCATCGCCTTCGCAGTCGGCAACAAGCAGCTTGTGGGCGGCTTAACCAAGATAAAATCGCAGGTTGATTCAGGACCACCCGTGTACACGCAGAAGGTTGCTGTGAAAGCGTTGGCAGCTTACAAGAGCGCGGAGCCGCCAGAATTCCTCAAGAAAAACAACCAGATACTATCGGAACGCCGCGACACGTTGGTTGAATGTTTGGGCGATGTTGGTTTCCCCTGTGAAAAGCCTAAGGCGACGTTTTATGTTTGGGTGAACTGCAAAGGTGACAGCATGGAGTTTGCGGCGAAACTGCTCAGCGTTGGTGTTGCAGTGACTCCTGGTGTTGGCTTTGGGAAGCACGGAGAAGGTTACGCAAGGATAACGTTCACGCAGCCTAAAGAGCGTATAATTGAAGCCAGCGAGAGAATCCGAAAACTCTTCAAATAAACAAAAAATAAAAGAAAGGATGGAACTGCCTTTTTGGCAGCCAACTTTTTGTTTTAAGCTTTTGCTTTGGCGAGTTTCTTGAGAATTGCTGCTTTGCCTATTTCGTAGGCTATCGAGTAGTCAAACAACCCTTGCGGCGCCGCTGTTGCGCGCTTAATCATTTCCGTCTCAATTTTTATCTTCAGTTTGCCAATTGCCAATGCGCCGATTCCGAAGGCACCTGATGATAGTGCTACGCCGTCGTCATTTGAGCCTAAACCTTCCACGCCGAGGGGTTTGATGGCGTTGATGTCTGCAACAATCTTGCATTTCGCTGCACTCTTCAGGTCGGCTGCGCTTAGCAGTTGGATTCCGCCTGCGCCTGCTGCCAAAATGATTTCTGCGTCTTTGACTGCTGCGGATGTCTGTTCGGGTTTGGTGACTTCGACTACTTTGACGCGTTCTGCGCCGACTTCTTTGTTAATTTTGTCCGCTACAGCTTGTCCTTTTGCCATGGTGCGTGAAGTGATTACTACGTTGGCTTTTTCTGAAGCGTAGATTCTTGCGGCTGTCTGCCCGACTGGTCCTGTACCAGCGAGCACGGTGACGTTTTTGCCTTCCAACGTGCCAAAGCCCTTCTCAAGTGATAATCCTAGTGTTTTTGCGACGGCGCCAGCGGCTGTTGAGTATGCGCCTCGGGGGTCAACTATGATGCTGTTTCCCCATGGAGCAGATGCCATGCATTTCTGGGTTGCCGCGACGACTTCGCTGACCATGTCGAAGTTGCTGCCGTTGATGAAGATTTTTGTGTGTTGTGCCCCCATGGGTCCGCGTGGGAAGAGCGCGTCGAAAACGATTTTTGCGGCGTCCTCGCCTGTAACGTTCTCGTACTTGAATATCATGGAGTCTGGGAATGCGTCTATTGCTACGAGCATGTCGAATGGGCTGCAGTATTTGTCGGTGTCTAGGAAAACGAAAACTGTTTTGAAACTTGGTTGTTGTGCCATTTTAAAGTCCAACCTTGAATATGCTGTTGACGCGGTTGACGCATTTAAGAATTACCACTTCCACCAAACACAATTGTTTAATAATTGACCGCCCGAGATGTAATTGTACTTGTAACGTTCAAGAAGGCACGGTGTTATGTCGTTAGCTGATAACTTAGAGAAGCTCTCAAACGCCTGTGGAGTGGCAGGCAGAGAAGGCGAAGTCCGAAACCTCATGATTAAACTTCTCAAACCCCACGCAGACGAGGTCGTTGTGGACAAGCTGGAAAATGTCATCGCCATAAAAAAAGGCAAAAAAGGCAGACCAAAAGTTATGCTTGCTGCACACATGGATGAAGTTGGTTTGCTGGTGAAAATCATAACCAAAGAGGGCTTTCTCAAATTCGCAAAGATGGGCGGGATAGACGACCGAATTCTGCTAGCCCAAAAAGTTAACGTTTACACCGACAAAGAAACGTTGCCCGGTGTCATAGGTTCCAAGCCGCCGCACATCCAGAAGGAGGATGAGCGCAAAAAAATCGTCACCTACGACGATTTGTTCATTGACGTAGGCGCGGAGAACCGCGAAGACGCAAAGAAAATGGGCATCAAAGTCGGAGATGCCATAGGTTTTGATGCTAAGTACACGAAACTGGGCAAAGGCATAGTCATGGGCAAAGCCTTTGACAACCGTGCAGGCTGCGCCTTCATGATTGAAACCCTCAAACAGTTGGAGAAAACCGACTGCACCGTGTACGCCGTAGGCACAGTTCAAGAAGAAGTTGGCTTGAGAGGCGCAGCAACCGCAGCGTTCGGCATCGAGCCTGACGTAGCCTTAGCCTTAGACGTAACAGTTGCAGGTGATGTGCCGGGCGTAAGAGAATTTGACACCAGCGTAAAAATGGGCAAAGGCCCAGCCTTAACCGTGACGGATTCAGGGTTAATTACGCACCCCAAAGTTCTGCGGTGGCTCATCGACACAGCCTCAGAAAACAAAATTGAATACCAACTTGAAACTGGCTTGCTGGGCACAACAGATGCTGCACGCATATCTTTGACGAGGCAGGGTGTTCCAAGCGGCACGATATCTGTTCCAACAAGGTACATCCACAGCCCATTCGGCTTAATCAACCTAAAAGACGCCGAAAACTCGGCGAAGCTGGCGGCAGCGGCAGTTCAGAATATCCAAAACAAATTCTAAAATCCAAAAAAGGGTGTCTTGATTTGGACAAACCAAACAAATTCGCTGGAAAATTCGAGTTTCTAGAACACACCGCAGACGCCTACATCGCGGCATACGGCGCAACCATGGAGGAAGCCTTAGGCAACGCGGCACGTGCAATGTTCGAAGTCATGACGGACACACAAAAGGTCAACCCTGCGCACAGGGAAGCGGTGGAGGTGGAAGCGGAAGACGAGTATGCGTTGCTTTATAGTTGGCTGGAAGCGCTTCTCGTGAAGTTCGAGGTAGAGGGCATGCTTTTCTCCAAGTTTGAGGTTCACAGTTTTAAGGAGACAAAAGAGGGGTTCAAACTCAAAGCTACTGTGTGGGGAGAAAAATTTAATCCTGGAAAACACCCGCAGAAAGTAGGTGTTAAAGCAGCTACTTATCACCAGATGGAGATAATTAGGGAAGCGGACAAGGCTACGTTGATGTTTATCCTCGACATCTAAATCAGATTAAGCTTCTTGAGATCAGTCACAAAAAGGTCGACTACGGTTTCAGGCGGAATCTGAAGCGAGTCACTTTTATGCACGATAGCAGGCACCTTTCTTCCTGTATAGTACCGTATAAGTGGGCTTGTTTCATTATCGTAAAGTTCAAGCCTCATTTGTATAATCTCAGGGTTGTCATCTTGCCGCTGATAAAGCGAACCACCGCACTTGTCACAAACCCCCTCCACTTTGGGTTTTAAAAATTGCAAGTTGTAAACGGCTCCACAGTTTTTACAGATTCGTCGCCCAGATAATCGCTCGATGATTATCCAGTCTGGAACAACCAACTGCAATAAGACGTCAATTTTGGCGATGCTCTCCAGTGTTTGAGCTTGCGCAAGATTACGCGGATACCCATCCAAAATAAATCCGTGACCTTTCGGCACTTGGGATATGTGCTTCTTCAAAATGTCTAAGGTTATTTCATCAGGAACAAGCAACCCTGCTTTCACATAACTCTTAATGTTCCTGCCAAAAGGTGTATCTTCCTTCATTAATTCCCTGAAAATATCGCCCATCGCGATTACGTCAACGCCAAGTTTAGCTTTAAGCAACGCACTGTAAGTGCCTTTTCCAGAACCTGGGGCACCGAAGATTATTGCATTCACCAAGTCCAGCCTCTCGCGTAGACAGTAAATCATTACAAAATGAAAAAACCTAACAGTTAAAGGTTACGCGCCAATAATCAAGAGTTATAGAAAAGAAACGTTTATGCCCCCTCCATAGACTTCTACATTTACCCTCAGAGGGATGTTGCGAAAAATGCACACCAAAGAAATCGGGAAAAACCTGTTCATAGTAGACTTAGAAGCTGGCGGCTTCAAAAACCTCATCGCAAGCTACGTCCTGAAGGGAAACAGGACCATCATAGTTGAAACTGGACCAACCTCATCTATCTCCAACCTACTTTCAGGACTCAAAGAACTAAACGTCAACCCAGAAGACGTAGTCTATATTGCCTTAACCCATGTACACGTTGACCACTGCGGCGGCACAGGTACCCTGCTGAAAAGTTTGCCAAACGCCAAAGTCATCGTTCACCCCAAAGGCGCACCCCACCTAAAAGACCCCGCGAAGCTCTGGGCTGCAACCAAAGAAGTTCTGGGAAATGTTGCGGAGATGTTCGGCGAACCTGAACCAGTGCCAGAAGATAAACTAATTATTGCGCATGAAGGCATGACTTTTGATGCAGGCAACGGCGTGAAACTGAAGACGGTGGAAGCTCCAGGACATGCCGCTCACAACCTGAGTTACTACGAGTACCTGAATGAAGCCGTTTTTTCAGGTGATGCCGCGGGCGCATACCTCAGCGAGTACAACACCGTTTTCCCCACTACGCCGCCTCCATTTCGACCTGACATCGCGTTGATTTCGCTAAATAAACTCATCAGTCTTGACCCTAAAATTTTGTGTTACTCTCATTTTGGGAGCGCCTCAGACGCTGTTAGGCGGTTGCGGGATTATGCGGTGCAGATTAAACTCTGGCTGAAAATAGCTGAAGAAGGCGTAAAGAAGGGCGAAAGCACAGAGACGATAAGGGAAGCCATACTTAGTGGAGATAAAAGAGTCCGCGAAATTGCTTCTGCGCTTAAAGAAAATCCTGTTCACCGGAAAACTTTGATTGAGAACAGCGTGCAAGGTTTCGTAGACTTCGCCAGAAAACCAAAAATTTGACCCTGTACTAAGGGGAATTTGTTTCAAAACTGTTTTATATTCAACTCTCCCTTTCTCTGTAGGTGTTAATTTATGGGTGAAGACGCAGGTCGCGCTCCAACATTAAGGGTTCCTCTGGAGAAAATAGACGATTACTCATGGCGTATTCCACGCTTCAGACCAGGAATGCAGGTTCCAGGCTTAATTTTCGCCAACGAAGCCCTCATAGAAAAAATGAAAACAGACCGAACCATGGAGCAATGCGCCAACGTTGCCCATTTGCCAGGCATTTACAAGAACGCCATCACTTTGCCGGATGGCCATGAAGGTTACGGTTTTCCCATAGGCGGCGTAGCCGCAACCGACTACGATGCAGGCGTTATCAGCCCAGGCGGCGTAGGCTACGACATAAACTGCGGAGTACGCCTCTTAACCACAAACCTCACAGAAAAAGACGTAAGACCAAAACTTGCTCAGTTAGCAGAGTCAATCTTCACCAATGTACCATCGGGACTGGGAAGCCGCAGAAAAGACTTCACAATTTCCAAGAGTGACCAGGATAGGGTTGTTGTTGAAGGCGTCAACTGGCTCATTGAAAAAGGCATGGGCTGGGCACAAGACGCAGAACACTGTGAAGAGCAGGGATGCATGAAGAACGCTAACCCAGACAAGGTTTCTCCAACCGCCAAGAACAGAGGCGTAACGCAGCTGGGCACTTTAGGTTCAGGCAACCACTTTTTGGAGATTCAGAAGGTGGACAAAATTTTAAACCCTGAAACCGCGAAGACTTTCGGCATCGAGGCAGAAGGGCAAGTTATGGTCATGATTCACTGCGGCTCAAGAGGTTACGGTCACCAAGTTTGCAGTGACTACCTACGCGTAATGGAGCACGCGGTGCAGAAGTACAAAATTTCTTTGCCGGACAGAGAACTGGCATGCGCACCTGGAGGCAGCAGCGAAGCACGGGACTATTACCAAGCGATGGCTTGCGCAGTAAACTACGCGTTCTGCAACAGGCAGGCGATTACGCATTGGGTTCGGCAGAGTTTTCAGCAAGTTTACAACCAAGACCCAGAAAAATTCGGACTAAAACTCGTTTACGATGTGGCTCACAACATTGCAAAAGTCGAAACGCACAACGTTGAGGGGGGCAAAAAGAAGGTCTGGGTTCACCGCAAAGGCGCCACACGCGCATTTCCACCAGGACACGTGGAGGTTCCGCAAGATTACCGTTCAAAGGGGCAACCTGTGCTTATTCCAGGCAGCATGGGCACAAGTTCGTGGGTTCTGGTCGGCACCGAGAAAGCTATGGATTTGTCATTTGGTTCGACAGCACACGGCGCAGGACGCATGATGAGCAGGTCGGCGGCGAAGCGCAAGTACTGGGGTGGCGACATCAAAGCGGGTTTGGAGAAGCGGGGCATTGTGGTTCGGGCGGCAAGCAGTATGATTTTGGCTGAGGAAGCTGATCCAGCGTACAAGAACGTGGATGTTGTGGCTGACGTGAGTGACAAGGTTGGGATTGCCACGAAGGTCGCGCGTTTAGTGCCACTTGCAGTTGTCAAAGGTTAAGGTTCCCGCAAAAGGTGACTTGATGGGAGCAAAAAGTGGATATGATGCGGTGCGCAAAACCAAAAACATAGTCGGTACAATAGCCATCGTGCTCTTGATGCTGTTCACTGTCCTTGCATTCTTAGGAATTATTTCTTCCCTTGAATGGATAATAGCCGACTTGATAGTTGCGTTGGTTGCAAATCTGCTCTTCCGAAGAGTAGGAAAACAAAGAAACCAGTAACCGCTTCTTCTCGTTCTCTGAGGGTCTCTGAAAGCCCTTCAGCCCCAGTTTTGTTTTGGAATAATAAAATGGATTCAGTGGGCTTGACCCAGAGGCAGTTACAGTTTTTAAAAAAATGGATACAATGTTCAGTGTACAACATGGATGATTATATGTTTATATAGAATTTGCTCTAATCTTTGTGGTTTATTGAACGTTTGTTAAGAGGGGTCAGGGTGGAAAATCAAAGAAGACTGAAGACAGGGGCTGCCGTTTTCCTGGTAATTTTAATTTTCATCGGAATCGCACTGGTGCCCCAGCTAAACAGCTACGGACATGAGGGAGCAATGACTGCTGCTGAAAACGGGTTCATGTACGAGAAATCCATTGACGTGCTTGTGATGCTTCTGATTGGATTCGGCTTTTTGATGGTGTTTGTTAGAAAGTATGGTTACACATCGATAACGGCGACTTACCTTTTGGTGGCGCTATCCTTACCGCTGTACATGCTGGTACGTCCATACTTGTGGGGTCCAGTTGCAGACCTGACAATAACTAATATTTCCATGCTTTTGTTTGCAGAATTCGCCGCCGCCAGCCTACTCATCGCAATCGGAGGTCCACTGGGCAGGGTAAACACTTCGCAGTACCTGCTCATCGGGTTGTTGTTCACGCCTCTGTATGCCCTAAACGAGTGGCTTTTACTCAGTGGCGCAGTTATCCCAGCAGGCGCCTTCTTGGACACGGCGGGTTCGATATCGATTCATGCTTTTGGAGCCTATTTTGCACTTGGATTAATAATAATGTTAACCACCAAGAGGGAACGCGAAATAAAAGTGGAAACTTCCAAGAGAAGCAACCAGTTTGCAATGCTGGGCAGCGCGGCGCTGTGGGTTTTCTGGCCGTCTTTCTGTTCTGCATTGGTACCTGTTGAACAAGTTCCGCTGGTTGCAATTAACACGGTTTTGGCGTTGTGCGGTGCAACTCTTGCAACTTATGTGTTTTCGGTTCTTATTCGGGGCAAAATGGAGATTGCGGACATTGCCAACGCGTCACTTGCAGGAGGTGTAGCTATAGGCGCTACAGTTGCAAATGTTACCCCTGGATGGAGTATGCTGATTGGGGTGGTTGCGGGTGCAATTAGTGTTGTCGGTTACACATTCATTCAGCCTAGACTACAGAAGCTAACCGGTGGCGTTGATACTTGTGGGGTTCATAACCTTCACGGTATGCCAGGTTTGTTTGGCGGTTTAGTGGCTATGGCGTTGGTGGCGTTTCCGTTGTGGCAGCTGGCAGGCATCGGTTTGACTGTGGTTTTTGCTGTGACGGCGGGTGTTGTTGTGGGTTTTGTTGTTTCACGGTTGGGCGGAAAAGAAACCCCGTATGAGGATAAAGACGAATTTGTACTTGAATAAAACTGAAACGCCATGGCAAATTTGAAGGCGCAATTGCTTGAAATTAGGGGTATAAGTTAATATTTTCTGTGATTCAATTGTAGAGTAGCGGCGCTTCTGCGCTTTAGGGTGTGGTTGCCTTCAAAGACGAATGCGGCATCTGCAAAAGAGTTCTTTCAACGAGTCGGTTGAGGAAGTGTGCAAGGTGCAAGCGTTTGTACTGCTGGGACTGTATGGTGCCTGATGTTGCCACTGGCGACCCCACAGCTATGTTATGCTTGAATTGCGCGCGTCGTGTAGTTTCTCCGCGAGTTACCTCAAAATACGAGGGACTCTCAAAGCACTTGAAGTTTCGCGCTGCATTCACCAGCATGGTCAAATTGACTTTTGCGAGAATAGACGGACTAATCGGCACCAACCTGCCCATGGAAGCTTACCGTAACACGGATTGGTGGAGCAATTCAAAGTCGAGTACTCACGCTAAAGGATGGTTGGATGCTGGTTGGGAAGTTCAGGAAGTCAACCTGAAAGAAGGCTGGGTCTACTTCAAGAAAGTGCGAGATGGGTACATGAAACCGCGCGGGCGTGGACGCCGCGGACTAAAAGCCAGCACGGAGATTAGTAAGCCGTTTACGCCTGTGCCTGTGCGCCCGTTAAAACGTAAGGCACCGTCTAAGACGAAGGTTTCGAAGCTTTATGCTCGAATTTTGAATCTGGAGCGGCAACGCAATGCGGGTTACCGTCAGGGTAGAGGGTTTAAGCCTAGGTCTCAGCATGAGAAGAAGCTTTTTGGGTCTGACAAGAAACCACAATAGCCGTGGTTTGTTGCGGTTTTGGGTTGGTTAATGGAAAACGTGAAATATGGCTTGTTCGAATGTAAGAAGTCATCAGAGGGATTTAAGGTTTGGATGAAGTCTTAGAACTGCTGGAGAAAACTACTAAGCGAACTCAGAAAGTCTTTGAAGACAGCAAAGAGACCGCTTCAAAGCAAACAGCGGAGTATGGGCAACTGCTTCAAGCGAAAGATGTCACGGAGGAGCAGAAGCTTAAAGCTTACATGCGCAGAATGCTGGCATACGACCGCCTTGACAGGTTGTCATCGCAGCTTAGTGTGCTGTATATGCTGCAGATTTTCGCGTTCAAAGTTAAGGTTCTGGAAGTTTCAGTGGACAAGATTGATGAGCAGTTGGCGAAGCCAGGCGTTCTCGATAAAGCTAATGAAATTGAGGACATACGAAAGCACATTGACGCGTTGAAGATTATGATGGAAGCGCAGTACGAGTCGCTGAAGGAAATTAAAGCCAAAAGTACAGAACTGCCGTACGTCTTCTAACCTTCCTTTATTGTTGAGGTGGGTGTTTGGCGGCGACAGTTGTTGTGGACGCAGAAATCCGTGATGCCTACACACAACTGAAGACGTTGCTTACCCAAAAGGACTGCAAGATAATTTTTGAAGACCCGCCTAGGAGCGTAACTGTTAAGCAGGGTTCTCTGTGGGGAATTTCGCCGAAAACCGCCAAAAAAACAATCCGCTTTCGCCTTTCTTCAAGCGGGTCGGGAACAGAGATAACCAGCGTTTCAGCCTTGTCTTCGGATTACGTTAAGTTGACTGTGGCGGGTTGCGTCTTCGCGGTAGTTTTGGCGGTTTTGTGTGCGTGGATGTCGATGGATTTGGGTTCTTTCGCAGCGACCCAGAACCTGAGCAGTTGGAGTTGGCTTGTTGAAGGGGGCGGTTATGTGAATGTTCAGGGTGCTTTGTTGTTGAGTGATTTGGCGCGTGTTTTGGCGGTTTTCTTGGCGGGCACGCTTGTGCTGGAAGTGGTCATTTTGTTTATTGTTAAGCGTGGGTTAGGCGATTTTGCAGGAAAAATTTTGGAAACACTGGCGCAGAGAAATAACAGTTAAACTATTTTTTGGTTTTGCGCCAAGTGAATAAGCTATAAGCGGTAATCGCCAAAAGGCAAGCTAAAACTGCGACTTTGAGAAACGTAAACTCTTGAGCTATGGAAACGGAGAGTAAGGCTGCTGGCAACGGAGCCATGAAGAAGTAGATGAAGCCAATTATGCCCATGCGGCTGCCTACGCTGAGGGTTTTGGTTTGTCCTGTTCCGAAGAAGGCGCCTGCGAGTCTTCCAAAGCCCATGGTGCAGGATTTGCAGTACGCGCAGCTGTTGCATCCGAACCTGCGCAGTATGAGGAATATGGAGGCTGCGGCGAAAATCAGGAAGAGGTAGCTGAAGGTTTGGTTGTAGAACCAGACTGCGACTGTTGCGAGGAGGGTCCAGAGGACGAGGGATAGGTTGCCCAGTATGAGGAAAGGTCGGGTGAAGTCTAATTTGTCTTGGCTCATAGTGTTCAGTTCTCTTTAGTGCCTTGCACAGACTTGCTTATTAGGTGATTGTTAAACCGAAAATTATGGATTGCGCAACTGTTTGAGCAGGCTTCGTTTATCGTAGCATCATTTTCCTTTTGCGTATGTCCCTGAATTTGTTGTAGTAGTCTATAGGTTGAAAAACTGGTGCATACGTCAATTTTTCCTCTAAGCCGCATTTGCATACCGCGTACACTTCCTTCTTTTTTACGTCTGCCAGAATCTGGAGAAGCTCTTTGCGGCAATCGGGACAGTAGTATGGTCCATTGACCATCTGTTTTGCTTCTTTTACTAGGATTTTGATGCGGTTGCTTGGCACTTTGCTGCGGGTTTCCTTTTTTTGGGACATTTTCTCAGCCTGCGATTTCGTCTTTGTTAGGGTGCTTCTATGTGTAGGTTCGCGGGCAAGATATACTCTTCCCTACTCACGTCACAAATATTTCACGGATGATGGCGATTTGCCAAAAAGTTAAATCAGGATTTGCTTTCATTAATGGCATGTTCTTTAAGCACAAAAAGCAGTATGGGAAAGTTGCTGATTCTGAAGAGAACATGAAAAAATGCCTATGTACCGAATGCCCGACTAACCCTGAAAATGGACTTTACTGCGCTAGAGGCATAACTTCGAAGCCGATTGAGCAGGTACGTGCATTAGGTTGTAATTGCGCTTTGTGTCCTGTATTTCATGAGTATAAATTGTCAAAAAGCTGCTACCTCTGCTTAAACCCGTTGGAAGAGAAAACATAGAGCCAAAGTTACATTTTACTTTCTCATTACAAGGGCATAGTGGTAGGGTTTTAGATCGAGTTGCTTTTCGAAACTGAAGTCAACCGACTCAGCCCATTTCCTGCATTGCTCAGGTTTAGGTCTAATAGCCATTGGTGGACCCCTAGGCGTTGTTGCATCATAATTCCAATGGATAATTCCAAGCCTACCGCCGACTCTTAGAATTCTGTAGGCTTCTTTAAGCAAGTTTTCTGGCTTTTCAGCATGGAGGATGTTAAACAGCATAACATGGTCAACGCTCAGGTCTTTTAGCCCTGAACCTTCAGCCACGAAATCACGAAGAATCGCTTCCACATTGTTTAGGTTAAGCTCTTTTGTTTTCTGCTCTATTTCCTTAATTAACGCAGGTTCGATGTCGAAGGCGTAAATTTTTCCCCTGATGATTTTTGCAGCAGGCATCGTAAATGTTCCATAACCACAACCAAAATCTGCGGCATCAACTACGCTGGAATTTAGACCTAACAAATGAAGTATCTGGGTTGGATCAAAAAAATCGGTCCACTCTTTTTCTTTCGGCATGCCACTTTCGCGGATCTTAATTTTTTTATCTCCCTTAGCGTTTACTAAGCTTTGTTAATTATTCTCCAGTTGCTTACAAGTACCTGTCGTTTTCCACTTGATATACATTAAACTTTTCAGCGAAGGCTACCACTCAACCTGCATTCTGATTGGTGTTGTGGTTTTACCTTTTACACTTTTAGATGGAGGATACCCATTGCCTGAATTTAGTTATGCAAACCCAAGAGCCAACGCCTACAATGGCAACGCCCACTATCTTGAAAGCAAAATCCCACTCACTAGCTCCAGCTCCACAAACACTAACCAAAACCCCAATCACTGCTATTGTTGCACCTAAGACCCAAAGCTCCAAGGGCATCACACTACAGTCTATTTCGTTTCAGTTTGGTTTTAAGATTTTCGCATCTAAGGTTTCTTCAGCAAATTTTTCGAGTCAAATAAAAGTATAACGACTAATATGGCAAAGTACGTGAGACCTCCCCAGAGGGGGTTATGGTAGTTTATGAAAACGGTGTTGGTAAGGTTATGCATCACGTGGAAGATTACCATCAGGGGAATGCTTTTGGTCTTCAGGTAAATCCAAGTGTAGATGCAGGAGATAACAGTCACAGTGAATATAAACTGGGGAAAACTGCTCCAGTCGCGTCCACCCAAAACGTAATGTAATAAATGCCAAAAAGCCCAGATGACGCCTATAGCAATTCCTGAAATTATAGGTCTAAAGTGCCGATTCATTTTTGGAAGGGCAAAACCTCTCCATCCGGGTTCTTCAGCTAAAGCTGCAAAAAAGAGGTTAGAAGTAATTGTGGCAAATGTGATGCCCCACAGGTTTGTGTTGAAGTAGTCGTTGTTTGAAGGGTTGCCGATTGCTATGTTGACAATTATTGGCGAGGAATATGCGAAAATTGGGAGAAAGAAAACCAGTAAATACCAGTAGTATTTGACTCTAAATTTTGTCAGACTCTTTGCATATTGTTTTAGACCGTTTTTTCCTTCAAAATAAATAGTTGTTATTATTGCAGCTATGGTTGGTCCAAAAGCTTGAATCCCAACAAACAATGTTGCTAAAATTCCAATGACGCTACCGTAGCTTTGTGCGTAGTATACATCGGGGAGGAAGTAAATTAAGAAGGACCAACCCCAAGATATGGCAAATGTGAGTAAGAAGAACAAAATGATTGGGGTTAACCCTGTTTGTTTAGCGTTATTTGTTTCTTCTAGATTAGACATTAGTCAGTAGTTTGTTGAAATGATTATTTGAGATTTACCTAAAAACAGGCAAATACAATACTCTTTGGATGGAACCTGATATTCCAAACTGACGCCTCAGAAATCCAATGCGAAAAAAGTTGCCGAACAAGTGTTCAAAAGTCAGTTGACCCAGATAAACTTAAATTACGCTCCCCCCATTCATGGAGATAGCACATGAGCGGCCGTCGTCTAGCCTGGTTAGGACACAAGCCTTCCAAGCTTGCGATCACGGGTTCGAATCCCGTCGACCGCACCACATAACCCTCCACCCTTCGGAGCCAACTGCGTTCAATGGACTTCCAGTCGAAAAACGACAGCATCCATGAAAAAATAGTCAAACACCCCAATTCTGCTTCGCAAACCAACCCAAAAACTACAGCAACTTGTCAAATTGCTTGGGTGAAACTTTCTGCTACTTCGAAGTTCGAAGTAAAAGCCACAAGAACGGTTATAACAAAAGCACCCTAATGAATGGGTATGGGAAGATACAGATCGCCTGCAAACATAGAGGAAGACCAAAAGTTTGACCGCGCCCTAGTGGAGCGCCTCGCCAAAGTCGTTGCAGACTTGCAAAACTTGGAAGAATAGCTGTTTTCTTTTTCTAAGATACTTTGACTGATGCGGGCAAGCTTTTGCCTTAGCTGAGAAAATCGGTGTATGCAGGAATTTTCAATTGATTTTTTGGTGCAGACCGGGGAAGGGTTTGTTCACCCATTTTCCTTCCGCCGCCCTCTTTTTTGCATAGATAACAATTAGAAACATACTAAACATGAGCAGAATCAAAGCCGCTGCAAGAACAAGCCATGCCTCCAAAGTGTTCGGTATGTAATACCCTAATGCGGGGTTGTTTTTGGGAATGTAGGATTGCGGTGAATAGTAGTAGGGAAAAATTAGAAGAAAAACAGACAACATCGTGGTGCCAAGTGCCAATATGCCGATGCTGCGGGAGGACAAAGTTTTTGCGAACATGGCAACACCAGTTTAGGATTAAACACAGTTAGTTAAAAGATTTCGGTCCATGACGTGTTAGTCAACTTGAAATAACACCTAAAACAATACATGTATGAGGTTATTGACAATGAAACCAGTCTTTCAAAAAATCCTCGTCCCCGTAGACGGGTCACATTCCTGTCTAAGAGCAGAACAACTGGCAGCCTCCATCGCAAAAAGCTTCAAATCCGAAGTAAACGTCGTCCATATAGTCTCACACGATTTTATGCACCCCGAACTGAAAGCCAACTACCAATTGCCACCGCTGGTTCTGCAAAAACTCGAAGAGTCATACATGAAAGCTGGCGAAAAAATCATCCGAACCGCCAAAGAAATTTTCAAAGAAGAAAGCATAGTCATCAAAACCGAGCTCCTGACACATGAAGACCCAGCCGACAAAATACTCCAGATGGTTAAAGACGAAAAATACGACCTTGTGGTTATCGGAAACCGTGCAGATACGCCAGTTAAACAGTACTCTTTGGGAAGTATAGCCGAAAAAATTGCCCTCTACACCCAATGCTCGGTGCTTATAGCCAAGAGAAAAACCAAAATAAAAAAACTCCTCGTCGCCATAGACGGCTCAGAGCAGGCAAGCAGAGCACTCGACCACGCCATTGAACTGGCACATCACTTCAAAGGGAAAATAACTTTGCTGCATGTCGAAGAAGCAAAACTGTTTGAAATGGAGCCCAAGGTGATAGAGGAATTAAGCACTAACATCCTAAACGACGCAGCAGCCAAAATCAAAAACATCCCCTACGACAAACGCCTCGAAATTGGCGACCCCGCAAAAACCATCCTCGATTTAGCAAAAGAAGAGAATTATGACTTGATTGTTTTAGGCAGCAGGGGTCTTAGTAGCGTGAAAAGATTTTTGCTGGGCAGCGTAAGCGCAGACGTAAGCATGGACTCACACCGCTCAGTTCTGATAGTCAAATAGAACGCAGCCACAAAAAGGTTCAGCAAGCGCCTTTGTGCTTGCAAACCCCATTTCTACACTAAAGTTCAAGCCACATTTCAATCTATAAATACGGGGGCTATAGTCTTTGCCGAGCACAAAAGCTTCAACAGCAAACAACAACCCTGTTTACTCTCAGAAAATATCTACCAAGTAAGGCTTCAACTTTCCAAAGACTCTGGCTTGCTCACTAATTCGCTCTTCCGTTTCCGCAGAGCTAATACTCAACGTTTCTTTCACAAACGCCGCCAACCGCCCAGTCCACAAAATCCGCAAAGCATCCACCAAATTATCCCGTGCCTCAGGCGCTGCTTTGTGGAAAGCCGCAATGAAAATG
>CALMWK010000114.1 GCA_937873375.1 Candidatus Bathyarchaeota archaeon | reverse complement strand
GGTTGCCTTCTGGTTGTGCTGGTTGTGACAAGCAGATACGTTGCTGTAGGCGCGATTTTCCTTTTTTCTTAAGGGAAGCATGGAAGCTGTGTTTCTTGTTTTATATCTATGCGCAAAGTACCCGTAGGGGTAGCGTTTATGCAATTTGTTATACAAAATGTAGATACAAAACAACCAACCGCCAAACTCTGTTGCTGTTTTTTTACTAATACCCCCTCACCTACAAGTAGACAACCAATTCACCGAAAGAAGGTTTGCTGGGGCTCTGGCGGGCAGAAAGATTTTCGGAGAGAGATGAAAACCCTTGCTGCTACCACGTTTAGTTTGAACCGCCAAAGCCCACTCAGCCCCTGTTTTTGCCGATGCGCTCTTTCACAAAAAAAGAAAGAAAGGAAAATAGTTGTTTTACTTGCGTTTCCTGAGAACTACTGCTGCGACTGCGGCTATGACTATGATGACTGCGGCTGCTGCGGCGATGATGTAGATGTCAGTGCTTGGCGCTGCTTCTGGTGGTGGAGCAACTGAAGGCGATGCTGTTGGAGTTGCTGTAGGCTCAACAGTAGGTGCTATGGTTGGTACTGGAGTAGCGGTAGGTTCAGCTGCTGGTGCGAGGTCTACGACTATGTATGCTGTGTTGTATGATTGCCAGTATGATTCTGAGCCTGCGAAAGTTGCCTTGATCTGGTATGAGCCTTCAACTGGTGGAACCCAGGAGATGCCAAAGTTGCCCATCAGGTCTGTGGTGGCTTCGCCGATGTCTTGATAGTTGCCGTTAGGGTCTATTGCGGTTAGTTTTACGGTTACGCCTTTTGCGTCAGCTGGAAATTGTTGCTGCTCGTAGAGGTATTCCATCCATGGCGTCATGTATTCGTCAGAAACTGCTGCTTTTCCTTTAGCGCCGGGTGATTGGTCGGTGACTGTTCCAGTTATCATTACGCTTGAGCCTTTGGTTATTGCGGTTTGTGGTGCTGAAACTGTTGTGGCGCTTGGGCCCTTGCCGATGCAGTAGATTTGGCTGTCATACAGGTTGTAGAAAACTAGTTTGCCGTCGGCGACGTAGATGTTAGCTGCTCCTTCACCTAAGCCAGTTGCTGACATTGCGGTCAGGTTCCAGACTTCTGCTCCGGTGTATGCGTCAATTGCGTATAGTTTTTCGTTCTTGTAGAGTGGAACGTTTGGTGAGTGCTCTCCACCGACTGCGAAGACTTTGCCGTCAGCCATCATTGATACAAATGTGGGTATCATTCCCCAGTTGGATTCTACGCCGTGGCTTGTGTCGTTGAAGTTCCACATTTTGGTTCCGTTTTTCATGTTGTAAGCAAACACTTCTCCGCCATATCCACCTACGATAAGTTCGCCGTAAGCGACTTGTCCTGCTCTGCTGCTAAAGTATTGGAAAGCGTGATCGACTGAGTATGGTGTGCCTACTGGTCCCCAAAGTAGTTGTCCAGTGTCAAGACTGTAGCCTAAGCGTTGTCCAGTTTCAAAGTACGACATAGTGAATACGCGGTTAACTGCGTCTATTGGCTGGTAGCTGAACATTTGTGACATGTTGCCTGCTGGCGCTGGGTAGCTTTGTTTCCAAAGTATTGTTCCGCGGTTGCTTGCCTTGTCGCTGATTGCCCAAATTGTCCATGGGTCTTCAGTTCCTGTCCAGACTGAGGTGATTGCAACGCTGCTGCTTCTGCCAAGGATTATGTCTCCAGGAAGTACACCGACTATAGCAGGACTAGTTGATCCAGACAAGTCACCTATCGGGAGGTTTCGGTATTCATAGTTGTTGCTCATGTCAGCGTTTTTTCCTATTGGTCGGTATTGCCAAGCGTTTGTTGTGTTTCCAGGTGTTAACACTAGTGGTGAACTCGTAAGTGCAGCTGTAGTCCACTTTGATATCGTTCCTGTTTTAGAGGTTGAATTGTAACTAAGTTGATACTTTACGATTGAGCCGTCAGTATCGACCGCTTGCGTGCCTCCGGGAACACCAGTCAAGTTATACAAATTTGCTCCAGTGAAAGGATCATAAGCCATCCATGTGCTGCCAGATGCTTGATAAAGAACACCGCTTGGAATTGCTCCGTGTTGGTTTGGCGATTCATAGTCATAGATTTGAGCAAAAGTTGGCGCTATGTCAGGTCTTTGCCAGATAATTTCGCCTGTTGACATGTCTATGCAAGTGTATGGTCCACCGGCTGCGTTATTGCCTATTGGCATGCTGAAGTAGAGTCTGCCCTGCAAGATTAGCGCGTTGGTAAACCTGACCTCGTATGACATTCCTGTGTAGTAGCCTGCTTCATTAGCTCCTCCGTTTGAGCCGCCTACGATGCCGCCGAACTCAATTGGTTTTGTCCAAAGTATGTGTGCGCTGTTTGGAGCTAATCCGTCATCTTGAACACGGCGTGTCTGGAAAAGGCCTAGCCAGTTTGAGGCTATGCTTGCCCAAGCTGAGTTTTCCTGGAAGATTGGTCTTGTCCAGTATTCTGTTGGCAATGGAGAAGCGGGGATTTTTTCTATTGGTGCTGGTTGCACTGTAAGAGTACAAGATGCGTCGCTAGGCATAAAGTAGTCGCCGACATAGGGACTGCTTGTGCCGGGAACACCAGTGTCAGGATTGTTCAAGCTCAGGGTTTGTCCTGGGAAGTGCAAATCAAATCTGTATGTGCCTGTCTGTGTGGGGGTATAGAGTGCGTATTGTCCACCGGTTGGGTCAGAAGTGTATGGTCCAAGGTTTTCTATTGTTCCGTCGGGTCTGGTTACTTTTATTGTGTAACCTTGCCATCGGTCACCGCCTGCTCCACCTGCTGTTGGTGGGGGTATATCGATGGTCCAGACAAGGAAAGCTTGTTGGTTTACTCCGACAGGGTTAGGTTGAGCAGTAAGGTAAATGTAGGTGGGTATGTTCCACGCAGGTGTGTGTGCATTTGCAGGAAAGACAAGGATTGTAGCAGACAAAGCCAGCATCGCGATTAGAGCAGTTGCGTAAAGTGCTTTTTTGTTGCCGAGTATTTTTTCAGTATTAACTCTAGATGTTTCAAACATTTCTATTCTCTCACTTTCCGTGAGAGCTACTTTTGAGAGAACTCTTTTATTCGTTGGCAAGAAGGCTGGCTTCTGACACTTAAATATAACAATGACATAATTTAGTTCAAGATGTGCGTGATGTTTCAAAACGAAGACATCGAAACATTAACCTGTCTGGGCCTTACCGAGCTGCAGGCACGAGTATACCTTGCATTGTCGGATTTGGGTAAAGCGACAATAAAAACTATCTCAAAGACCACAGAAATAGCCCGCCAAGACATCTACCGAATAACCACAGAACTTCAAGAGCTAAGCTTAATTGAAAGAATAATAGCCGCACCAAACGAGTATAGTGCCATTCCTATACAAGACGCAATTAACATTCTAGTTCAACGTAAAAATACCGAAACCACTGACATGTTACTTAAGGTAAACAAATTACTTGAAAAACACAAAACACACAAAATAGCAGCATACCCTCAAGGTCAGAATCTCAGTTTCAGCCTAATCCCTAAAAAAGAGGCAGTTATCTTAAGATTAAAAAAAGAAATAGATGCAACTCAAAGAAATGTGGACACTATTGTTTCGTGGAGAAGGTATTCACAGGGATTAGGATACCTCTATGAAGAGTTTGAAAAAGCCGTTCACAGAGGCGTGAAAATACGGAGTATTGTAGAGCATCCTAAAGATGTAACTGGATGGCCAGAAATTGCATTAAAACTTATGAAAAAACCTTCATACAAGGTTAGAACAATTCCTGAACAGCCTGCTGCGATACTTAGCATATGTGATGGAAAAGAGGTTTTTATTTCCACTTCAGTTGACGGCACAATCGGAGAATCGCCTATTTTATGGTCAGATAATACAAGCCTTATCAGAATAGTTCAAGACTACTTTGAATTAATGTGGCGACGCTCAAAAAGTGAAGACACACAACTACAGGAAAGTTAGAAAGCAATACCTAACGGGCTTTCAACGAAAAATAAACAAGACCTAACCTTACACGCAAAATACTCCAAGGGGTTTGCTGGGGCGCTGACGGGCGGAAAGATTTCAAAGATGCTCATTCAGCAGTACCAAAAGGTTAAACGCGCAGTATGACGTTGGCTGCGTATTTTTTCATGGCTTCAGCATATTCGCGGATGGTTTCGGGTGGGTAAGGTTTCACTTCTTGGAACTTCTTATCCAACGTGTCCTCAGGCACAAACTGCTGCAAAGCAAGCGTCAAAGCACCCTTAACCAACTCCCCTATGCCTTGTACGTCTTCAGGCGAAACCAACTCAGGAACCAAGGTGGTTCTGAATTCGTAGGGCACTTTGCCTGTTTTCAGAATTTCGATTGTGCGCAGTAGTCCCGTGGTGTCTTTGGCGCCCAATTGCTTGTACTTT
>CALMWK010000113.1 GCA_937873375.1 Candidatus Bathyarchaeota archaeon | reverse complement strand
GTTCGATGCGTCTGACTGCGAAGTCAAGGCGTGGTTTTAGTGGACCTGGCGGTTTTACAGCGTCTTTAATGCGGTTTGTGAAGGGCTCATCTTCCCGTTTACTTTCCCACTTTTTTGCGAATCTTTCGGACAATTTGATTACCTCTATCACGCGTAGAATGCTGAAAAGCGAGTTATACATTGTTAATATGTTGAAAATATGCACGTATATATGTAGAGCTATACGTCTTGGGCGATTAGGCTTTTTGCTTTAACTTTTAAAGTTAAAGACCGCGTTGCCGATGTTGTTTTTATACACTTTTATGTTAGTTAGACTAAAAAGAAGCGATAGCTAACTGTGTAACAAAAAGGTGAATTTGATGAATAGCAGAGTAAAAGTATTCGGAGTAATTGCCCTTCTCGGTTTTGTAGCTGGCATAATCGCACAAGTCACTGCAACCTACTTCATCCCATGGTTTATGAGCGTTCTGCCATTGTTAGGCGGTGCTACTAGCTTCCTAATTTCAGGATTCGCAGGCGCAGTCCTCACAGTAGCAATAGTCAGCGTCTGGGCATACATGACCGGCAAAAAAGAACCCTACTAACTGTAGGGTTTACGCCTCTTTCTTTAAACTCCAAGTTCCCTTCCTAATTTATTTCAGTAAAAAAGTTTTCAATTTTGCACGCGACTTCGCTTATCAACCAAGTTTTTAACTAACAGCGGCAACCCCACAAATATGAAAGCTAACGCCCAAAGGTTAGGGTTATGCATTGGACTTATAACTTCATACCAAACACTTGGATGCGCCTCATAGCCACCAGTCAAATAGTAGTAAATAACATGAAACAAAAAGTAGCCCCCAAGCGCAACTAAAATTGCCCCGATTTTTGCAACACTAAACTGCTGCTGTGTGCCATTGTTTTTGAAAAGTGAAATGGCGACAGCTAAGGCAATTAGGGCCAAGGCAAAAAGCCCAAACACAGTAATCGTGAAGCTCACCAGGTTCGCGGGCACAAGCAGGAAATCCAGCCCCGCCAACGGGTA
>CALMWK010000112.1 GCA_937873375.1 Candidatus Bathyarchaeota archaeon | reverse complement strand
AACACCCAAAATTGTCATTTTACGCTGGGGACACCGCCCACAAAGAGACGCAAGACTCACCACCCACGTTGCCCTAGCCGCACGTGCATTAGGCGCATCAGGTTTTGTGCTTTCCGACACTATGGATAACTCAATCAAAAAAACCATAGAGAACGTTATGGAAAGTTGGGGTGGCGATTTCTCCTTTGAGATGGGAACGCCATGGAAAAAAACCGTGCATGAATGGAAACAAAACGGCGGAATAGTTGTTCACCTCACAGTTTATGGAGAAAACATCCAGTCAAGCAACGTCCTAAACGAGATAAGAAACGCGGGAAAAGACATCATGATTTTGGTGGGTAGCCAGAAAGTACCTCCAAGCTTCTATTCCGACGAGGTTTCTGATTTCAACGTGGCTGTAGGCAACCAACCTCACTCAGAATGCGCTGCACTGGCTATTTTTCTGGACAGGTTTTTTGAGGGAAAAACGTTGGCCACAACGTTTGGAAACGCGAAAATACGTATAGTCCCCAAGAAACGAGGCAAGCAAATAGAGTAACATGATGATTTTGGCAGGTTATTTCAAGAAGAGTTTTATGCAAGCAGGGCGCATTATTTAGAGTGTTTAAGGAACCAGACTATGTTATCTACCATTGACGATGCAACATTGATGAAAGTGGCAGTTTCTCTCGGCGAAGAAGAGGCTGTAAAACTTATCGAGTTCCTCAAGAACCTAGACGAAATAACAGATGATGAAATAGCTAACAAAACAGGCATCAGGCTTAACGCAGTCCGCAAAATCCTCTACAAACTCTACGACCATTCCCTTGTGAGTTTGAGGAGAACCCGCGACCCCAAAACAGGCTGGTTTATTTTTCACTGGAAACTTCAGCCCGACCAGCTCGAAGGATTCATTTTAAGCCAAAAACGCCGAGTCCTCGAGAAACTCAGCGTCAGGCTAGACTACGAGGCAAACCATGATTTTTACTACTGCGACACCCCCGGATGCAGACGCGTCACTTTTGAAGAAGCAGTAGAAGCAGTTTTTCACTGCAACGCCTGCGGCAAATCCTTGGTGCATTTCGACAATGAAACAATGACCGAGAAACTGACAGAAAAAGTTGAGCAACTCAGAAAGGAACTGGGTGAGTAAACTGCTTCCGACAAGGGAGCAAGCACTACAACTTCTCCATGAAAACCACTGCTCAGCACAAGTTATAGCCCACTGTGAAGCCGTGGCAAAACTCGCCAAAGAAACCGCGGAAGTCTGCAAAAAGAAGGGGTTGAAAGTTAACGTGGAACTCGTAGAAATCGGCGCTTTGCTACATGATCTCGGCAGGTCAAAAACGCACAGTGTCCACCACGCTGTAGCGGGAGTTGAAATAGCCAAAAAGGCAGGTCTCTCAGAACCTGTAATTGCAATCATAAAGCGGCATGTTGGAGGCGGCATAACAACTGCTGAAGCCGCAGAATTAGGTTGGCCAGAGGACAATTATGTTCCAGTGACGCTTGAGGAGAAAATTGTCTCGTACGCTGACAAATTGGTTGAAACCTCTGAGCGGGTACCCATAGAAATGACGATAAATAAGCTTCGGGAAGAAAAATTGGATGCTGCCGCTGAAAGAGTACAAAAAATCCACTTTGAAATAGCCCAAATTGTTGGGGACAAACCATGACAACATTAACTTTGTTGACGAAAATTTACAGTTCTAACCAGAGAAGACACATTGACCAAACGGTGAAAGACCTGTTTGAAGGGTTAGATGTAGAGGCAACCGTCAGTGGGGCTCCCAACGAACGATGGATTCACGTGTCACTTTCAGGAGAAGACGACGCCGTAGCCACAAACCTGCTGGCACGGGATTTTGGTTTCTGCCCATCAACTTTGGAAAACGTTGAAGCCGGTTCCACGTTGAAGGGGTTTGTCACTAACCTGAAAAACAGTAAAGAAGAACTGCTTGTAGATGTTGGGGTATTCCAGCCAAAAGCTGTCCAAGCGGTTGTGCCTCTGGGTAATTTGCAGTCTCAGCTTGCGGGCGGAAAAAGCATCGCTTTAAAGAGAATATCTGAGCTTTGGGGCATCTGCGAGTATCTGCCACTACGAGTCAAAATTGTGAACGTGAACGCGGAGGAGAACCGTATAGATGCCGAGTTGGCTGCTGAGCAAATTGAGAAGTACATGCTTTGGCGAGATTCGCTTCTGGATAGGTTACTAGTTCTCGGGGTGTCTTTGTCTCAGGTGAAGACGGCGGTGGAGCAGGCGATGCTGAACAGAGACGTAGTCGATATAGAATCTTTAGGAATGTTTGAGCACGCCATGGTTTGCAAGCTTGGAACAGACGCCTCAGGGTTAATACCGATGCTTGGCAGAAGACTCCGCGCTGCAACTTTCACCGTCTTTAGCCAAAGAAAAGTAAACGCTTTCTTTAACAGCCAATAATTCTGATTTGTTATTTAACTCTCTGAAACTGGCAGCCTACTTTTTCAGCTGCTACTGCATCGCCGTCTGTGTTTCCGACGAAAAGGATACTTTTTAGTGGTGTTTTCAGTTTTTCCGCGGCAAGTCCAAGTTGTTCCGCCCTGCTAAGCGAATCTTCCCTCGTAGCAATAAAGTCAAAACGTAACCCCAAGCGGTCAACCACGACATCCACGATGGCTTTGCCCTGCATCGTAACCAACGCTTTAGGTTTATCAGCGTATTTTTGGTAGAGGCTCATTCCTTCTTTGTTGGGTGTGATTTTTTCTGCAACTGCCAGTTCCGCCTTGTTCCATGCCTTAAAAACCTGCGCTTTTGTCGTGTGGTCGAGTTTTGCTACGGTCTCTAGCAATGGCCGAACCTGGTCTGTTTTCAGTATCTTCTTGAACGCGGCGTACAGTTTTGGGTAGTCGATGGGTAACTGAATTAGGGTTCCGTCAAGGTCGAAAATGACGGCTTCAATCAACTGTACATTGCCCCAAGAACCTTGTTGTCTTTGACGAGCCGTGCTGGTGCATCCATGTGCCTAATCCAGTAGACCTCCTCGGGTAAGACATTGTACTTTGGCATTGTTGGAATCTGTTCTTTGAACGCCAATTTCGCACACAAATACGGAATGTTTGCAAAGTAATCTTTCCGCAGAATTTTGCTGGCGTAAGAAAAGAAGAACGACGTGGTGAACATTCGTCCAGGGTTAATTTCTGTGACGCAGGGTGTGCCTTCGGTGTTTTCCTTCAAATCCACAGACGCTATCCCCGTGAAACTCGGGTCAATGGATAGAACTGCTTCGGTTCCAATTTTATTCACTAATGGGTCGTGCACAGTTTTTTGCACTGCGGGTGTGCCGGTGATTCCTGAAGGTGCAAGATAAGCGTAAATGTACTCGACTCGTTGCCGCGCCATCGAAGTTACAAGTTCACCGTCTTTCCAGATGCTGTGGAAGGCAAGGTTCCGCCCCGGCAGGTGCTCTTGAGCGATGAACTCCCAATCCACTTTCCTAGACTTCCAGTACTGTATCCACGCGAGGGCAGTTTCTTTGTTGTCTGCGGGGGTGCTGCCTTTTCCGCCAGCGCCTGTCCTTGCTCGTATCCAGATGGGGCTCCCAAATTCCGCAAACGCGCGGTCAACGTCTTGGTCTTTGGTTACTTGGAGGGTTCTTGCTACGGGGACGTTTTTCTGTTTCCAAACGTTGGCTGATTCAAGTTTGTCTTGGCACGCTTTCACTGCCTTCTTTGAGGGAAGGAAAACTGGCGCGTTTAGTTTTTCTCGCTTTTCAGACACCGCTTCCACTTCGACATCGGGTTGGGCGTGGAGGAACTCGATTTTTTCTTTAGTTATGATTTCGTTTAGTTTGTCTATGTAACCGGGGTCTTTGGACCGCGGAATCAAGTATGTTTTTTCTGTGGCGGCCAGATGCAAGAAATGCTGGTTGGCTTCGGTGCCGACGAGGTACATTTTTTCGGGTGCAATACGCAGTGATTGGGTGAAGTTTATGCCTGCTGGACCTCCAGCGCCTGTACACAAGATTCTTTTCATGTTTTCCATAGTTTAAGACACCAAGCTGTGGATGATGTGGTTCTGTGATGGTTTGATATGGAACGGAACCGATTTATATTTATTCTCAATCAAACAAATTTAAAAAGCACAAAACCCTAAGTGAAGGGGAAACTGTTAGGGGCCGGTCGTCTAGCCTGGTTAGGACGTTGGCTTTACACGCCAAAGGTCGCCGGTTCAAGTCCGGCTCGGCCCACTTTTTGATTTAGTTTATGTTGACGGTTTTTGACCCTTAGTAGGGTACCCTACGTTTCTGCTACCCCCTCCCCCTACCCTTTTT
>CALMWK010000111.1 GCA_937873375.1 Candidatus Bathyarchaeota archaeon | reverse complement strand
AACAGCCATCTTGGCAAAGAGCTCCTTAGCATTGGAGATGCCTTTGCTGGATAAAGACGTTAAAGCTACATCCCGCAGAGTCTTCTCGTCTGTGAGTTTCACGGGAATAGCCAGCTTGTCTAAAATTTCTAGGGCTTTCTCGCTGGCTTTCTTGAAGCCTTCAATAATAACGGTTGGATGCACATTCTTATCCACTAAGCCTTCAGCCTTGGCCAGAAGTTCTCCAGCTAAGACCACGGCGGTAGTTGTTCCGTCGCCAACTTCGTTATCCTGCGCCTTAGCTACTTCAACTAGCATCTTAGCCGCTGGGTGCTGAACGTCAAGTTCCTTCATGATGGTAGCGCCGTCGTTGGTTATGGCAACGTCTCCAAAGCTTGTAACCAGCATTTTGTCCATTCCACATGGACCTAAAGTGCTTTTCACGGTTTCAGCTACGATTTTTGCAGCCATAATGTTGTTTTTAAGTGCTTCGCGCCCGGTTGACCTTCCGGTGCCTTCTCTTAATACTAGAACTGGAACATTTCCACCTTGAGACATATCATTTTTCACCAATTTTTCTAGTTTACAATCGTTAAATTCTAAACGCAAACAATAAAACCTGTGAAATTTAAGGTTTTCCTACCATTATTCAACCTTAATGATATTGTAGCCTGATGCTTTGCGAAGCCGATTCATCACAGCCAAGCCCAAGCCTTCCAAAGGAATACTTTCAGAGATTATAACGTCCACATTTTCTGAGTCAAATTCTCTTAAGCGCCCAAACAGGTTTGCCGCGATAGCATCCACATTACGGCGACTACCCAGCGACTTCACCACATCCGCTTCATAAGCCCAAGCCGTTTCACTCGTTGCCAACACACCCACACGCTTGTCATTCAGCCAGCAAGTGCTTATGAACTCTTTGATGGTGCTCATAACTTTCGTAATATTCCCCTCTACAAGTATCAGCGGCGCTTTAGGTGCGTAATGCTTGTGCTTCATTCCAGGTGACCGTGCATTCTCGGTGGTTAATTCTTTTTCGGAAACCACAAACGGGTGCAACTTCACCTCACCCACCGCTTCCTTCAGTGCTTCAAGCGATGCTCCACCTGGACGCAGCAACATAGGCGGGTCAACACTCACATCCAACACCGTAGATTCCACACCAATGCGCGTCGGTCCGCCATCTATGATGGCGTCTATGCGTCCGTTCAGGTCCTCAAAAACATGCTGTGCCGAAGTTGGGCTGGGTTTGCCTGCTGTGTTTGCGCTGGGCGCTGCGATTGGGCAGCCGCTTTCCCTGATTAAGGCTAAGGCAATTTTGTGTTGTGGCATCCGAATTGCTACTGTGTCTAAACCTGCGACGGTCACGTCAGGCACAACTTTTGAACACTTAAACACCAACGTTAGCGGTCCAGGCCAAAACTCCTTCATTAGCTTCTCGGCTTTGGCTGGCACCTGCTGCGCTAAACGGTAAACATCCTTAGTTTTTTCTACGTGAACAATTGGCGGATTATCCAAGGGTCGATTCTTCGCGGCGAACAATGCCAGAATTGCCTCTGCATTGAGTGCGTCTGCGCCTAACCCATAAACCGTCTCCGTCGGAAACGCTACCAAACCGCCTTGTTTGATGATGTTTGCGGCTTCACGAATTTTTTCAATTTCGGGTT
>CALMWK010000110.1 GCA_937873375.1 Candidatus Bathyarchaeota archaeon | reverse complement strand
CTGTGGGTAAAGGCTTTACGGAAGGTTTGATTCAATATGATGTGGTAACTCGCAAGTACAAAGCCACAGAAAAGGGCAAAAAATATGTTGAAAAATTTGAAATTGCCGACTTTGTTTTAGCAAGTAATTATTTTGATTCCTACTTTGGCTGGAACCCTTTGAGTAAGCAGCCAGAATCCGCGGTCTATAATTTGGTGGAAATAAAAGGGGCTGAATCAGGTCACTCAATGGCTTTATTACTAAAAAGGATGCAAAGAACGCAACCCTTAAGCTGGGACGATGATATTACCGAATACGCAATTGCGACAGGTCTCTTAGATAAAAGAAGCATTGAAATAATGAAAAATCTCGGGGAAGGCAATGTTACACCACAGGACATAGATAACCTCAGAGAAAAGCTCAAAGAAGTTTGGAAAACAATTTTCAGAGGCGTTGAGCGCATGACTGTTGTTGAAACAGTTAATCCTCAACTCTTGCTTGAGCGCATAGACCAACTATTAGGGGAAACAAAAGAAAAAATAGCCCAGCAATAACCTTGCGCTTCAAAGTTTGTGTGTGTGCGTGTGTGCATTCAGGTTCATGCAGCATCAATTATTTTGGGAATTGGCGGGTTTTCATAGAGAATAAACATGATAAACGAGATTTGGTTAAAAATTTTTGCGTGATTTCTTAGAATTATTGTAAATAAATAACTAAGTAAGCTTAATGATTGAAATTATTACACAGATAAATAAGTGAGGTTTACTTACTATCTTGGCTAATGTTACTCACTGCTTTATCCATGCCTGTCAGTTTAATTGAATTTTACATTAGACTAATATGCAACACCTAAATTTAAACTCATTGGTAGGTTTATGATGTAATTTAAGATTAGTAGAAAAAAATCATCTTGTGATATCTGCAACCGAACTCTGAACTGAATTTGTAGCTGTCTCTTGTGAGCGCGCACACACACGCACACACAAAATTAGCTTTACCTCAGACCACTTTAGGTTTTGGGGTTAATGGTTCAGAGCGCTTATCTAAAAGGTATAGGCGGATAGGTTGAAAAGCTTATAAGAAGATAACGCCATAATTACTTAACCCACATAGGAGTGTGTTGAGACGGTTTCCTGCATACCCTCAATGTAGGAGGGCTGCGAAAGGCGAATTTCCCTTTGAGTCCTTTACTCTTAAGATGGAGGTGAGTTGCTTTGGGAAAAATTAATCTTGTAGTTTCAGACCAACTAGAAACTGAGTTCCGTAATGCCGTTTTCAAAAAATATGGGATGAAGCGCGGCAACATCTCAAAAGCTACTGAAGAAGCGCTCAGAGATTGGATAAAGAAAAATGCTTAGAGCCGCAAAAGACCGTGGTATTTTTGGAAATTATTGCCTTGTAGTGGACGCTATCTTGTGCCTGTAAACACGGATATTCTCGCCACCTAAGTGTAAAAGTGGAAAAGCTTATAAGAAGATATGACAATATCCATCATCACCCAAAAAGGATGTTGAGGAGTGGGTTCCTGCCTACCTTCAAAGGCGGGAGGTGCAGGGGTGAGTTACCCCTTGTCACCTTTACGATGATTTTCGGAGTTCTTTGATACGATTTAATGTTTTAGAACCAACAGTAGCTAAGCTAATCAAAATGACCTTGAAACTGACTGCAAAACGAGTTTTGACAATCTACCTCCAAATGAAAAATGACGCATAACTGGTATGCTCACAAGCATATTTAGTATGACTCGTCACGCAGTCATTTACCATCAAATTAGCGCAAAAACCACCAAAAAATAAGCTTAATTCACCGTCATTTTCACTCAAACGACTTATTCAGTGTACTTTCAGCGGAAATACACTTAAAGTCACGGTAATTGACTTTTTCTCATGGTGTTACAAAAAGTGTGCAAATAACACCGTCAGTTCATAGTCAATAGCACCATCAATAACACCATCAAATCAGAGTTAACCAGTTATTGCACGGTTTACCATGCTTATTGCACACCTATATTGCACACTTTCCCATCATTTTAAGGGGTTATTACTTTTTCCAGAAACTTTCCGTACTCATTATAGTTCCTAAATGCTCTCAAAAATACAAGCCGCATTTGTTTGTCAACACAATAAACTATATGCACGCCCTCTTTTTTGGCTCTAAAAATGAGATTCCCGTTTATACTTTCTTCAAATTTGTGCAGTTCATAAAAGTCGGTTTTGGAACAGTCTAAAACATCGTTAACTATTGATTCAACTTCCTTTTCATCTTTCAAGTCCTTGATGAAGTGCTTGGAAATAACAGCCGTTTTGATAAATGGTCTAATGGACATGAAGTGGCTGTGGCAATTCACACAGTGGTCCTTTTTCAGTTCACATGGATTTTGCAGATTTGTATAGACTTTCAAGTCTGACCTATTATTGAATGGGTTGTCTAAAACATTAACTTTGCTTTCTGAACCTGATGCGGAAGGTACGCTTTTCTAAAGTGCCGGTTTGCGCGCCCAAGTATGAGCAAATCAAAAAAGGGGCGAGCAGATGCCGTCTCCACTTTGGTGAGGCTCAAATCCTTCTTAGTTCATCAAAAAATCTTTACTCGCCTAGCCAGATTTGCCGTTTTTGTTTACAATACTTTTAAGTTATTAATCACCAGTCACAAAACACAGTAACGAAGTGTTAAAGCAATGAAAATGCGCATGATTAAACTAACCCCAGAAGCCCTAACTAAAGCCCTGCAGGGAAAAGCAGAAGCTTTCGCTTCCAACCTGCCAGACGATGTGGAACTTTTAGACATAAAATATGACGTGTTCTCCAAGCAAGTCTACGCAGTTGTGAGAAGCAACAGTTTTGAAGACATCACAGAATCTCAGCCAATTCCAGAACTCAACTTGACCTATTCAGCAAGCACCAAAACTACCGTTCAACCCACTGCAAACACCAAAACAGAACCCCAACCCACAACAGTTCCTAAACCTGAAGTTAATTTTGCAAGCCAAACGCAGACGCAGCCAACCCGAAACACCAACGAAATGGAAGAAGAATTCAGCCCAGAACAACGCAAGCTGTTAAGCTTCAAAGTAGAAGGAGACTACCTCATAGTGAAGCCAATCCAATTCTTGAAGGCAGAATGGGACGACATCAACGAGGTAGTTAGAAGCCTAGGCGGCAAATGGATAAAAGGCGACATCATCAGCTACTGGACAGTCCCACTCCAACAAAGCTAAACAGAAAACGTGGCTAAACCCTTCCCAATTTTTTGCCTTTTCCCAAAAAGCGGCATTAAAAAGTCCTGATTTTAGGTTCCGCATTTAATCAAAACTTGTTATTAGTTTTCATAAAAGTTTTGGAAAAGGTTTGCTGGGGCACTGGCGGACGGAAAGATTTTGGAGATAATTAAACCCTTTAAGTTACTAACTTAGTAGTTTAACCGCCAGAGCCCTCTCAGCCCATTTTTTTGCCGATGCAACTAAAGAAAAAAAGAAAAAAGGGTTTGTTGGTTTTGTGTTTACTTGCGTTTCCTGAGAACTACTGCTGCGACTGCGGCTATGACTATGATGACTGCGGCTGCTGCGGCGATGATGTAGATGTCAGTGCTTGGCGCTGCTTCTGGTGGAGGAGCAACTGAAGGCGAAGCTGTTGGAGCGACTGTTGGCGCTGTAGTCGGTGCAACTGTAGGCTGAGTTGTTGGCTGTGCTGATGGCGCTGCTGCGGCTGGACTAACGACAAAGTATGTCATGTCGTATGATCCGCCGTAAGAGTTGGAGCCAGCGAATGTTGCCGTGACTGTATATGTGCCTTCAACTGGTGGAACCCACGAGATACCGTAACTGCCAGCAATGTTAGTTGTTGTAGTGCCAATGGTCTGCAAGTTACCGTTAGGATCAATAGCCGTCAATGTCACTTGAACGCCAGTTGCGTCTTGTGGCATGACCTTCTGCATATGTACGTATTCCATCCATGCGCTCATGTCTGCATCAGAGATTGCGGGAGTGCCTTTTGATGCGGGTGTTTGGTCTGTGACTGTGCCAG
>CALMWK010000109.1 GCA_937873375.1 Candidatus Bathyarchaeota archaeon | reverse complement strand
AAGATATTGTTGATTATGTTGCGGAAGAAAAACCTCTGCAACTATTCGTAAACACAACCTTTTGGGCAACCATCCTGTGTTCACCCACTGACCTCAAAGAACTCGCCGTGGGACATCTACTCTCCGAAGGCGTCCTCAAATCAACCGACGAAATCGTCGAAATCACCCTTAAAGAGGCTGAAGGCGCCTGCTACGTTAAACTAAAACCCAGCGTCAACGTTGACGACCGCGTAAGGCTTTCAAGACTGCATGCACGTGTAATTCCGTCTGCATGTGGAAGCGGCTCACCATACCAATACACAGGAAAAAACCCCAAAGTAGAATCAAACCTCAATGTTAAAGCTCAAGTCGTGTTTGACAGCGTTAACCAGCTTAACTTCAAAGCTGAAGGCTTCAGGCAAACTGGTGGTCTCCACGTTGCAGCAATCTACAAGGCTGACGGCTCCTTAGTTGCTCTGGCTGAAGACGTTGGCAGACACAATGCTGTAGACAAAGTAATCGGTATGGCTGCTTTGAATAAGGTTGATTTTAGCGAATGCTTCTTGGCTCTGAGCGGACGCATGTCAGGCGACGTGGCTTTTAAAGCAGCAAAAGTCGGCTTACCCATAGTGGCTTCTTTGTCCGCTGCACTCTCTTCCGGCATCGACATGGCCGAAAAGACCAATTTGACGTTGGTTGGGTTTGTACGGGGCAAACGCATGAACATTTACACGGGATCTGAGCGAATAACACATAACTGAAATCGGCTCGATGAGCGCACTCAGGTATGTTGGTTGATGTTGAATTTTACATTTTTCTGAAACTCAATCTTAAATATAACCCTAATAATTCCTATTGGTAAGGTCGGACATGATGATGCAGCAAAAGTTGCAAGTAACTTTGCTTACTGGCCGAACAATTGAGCAAGGCGTAGGTAAAGAATACGGCAAATCCTCACCTGAATATTATGAAGCATGTTCTATGGTTTACATGGACGCGGATGACATGAAAAAACTAGGCGTAAGAAACGGCAGCAACGTTTTGGTGACTACACCCGACGGAGCGGTTGTTCTGAAAGCCGTAAAGTATCCGCGTAGCGCTACTCCAGGTTTAATTTACATTCCTTATGGTCCATGGGCAAATGCTATCTGTAGCAACGCCACCTCAAACATAGGTATGCCCTCCTTCAAGGGAACCCCTGCCGAGGTTGAAGCTGCCCCTGACCAACAGGTTTTAAGCATGAAAGCACTTTTGAAGAAAGAGTTTGGGAGGTAAAAAAGAGTGTCAGTTATTAACGCGGTAACATGCCCAATATGTGGCTGTTTGTGTGACGACATAGAAGTAACAGTTGCAAACAACGAAGTTGTCAAAGTTAAAAACGGCTGTGCTGTCTGTGAAGCCAAATACATGGGCTACAAAAGCGAACACCGAATTCGCCAACCCCTGATTCGCAAAGACGGCAAACTTGTTCCCGTTTCAATGGACGAGGCTATACATAAAGCTGGAGAAATCCTTGCCAACGCAAACTACCCTATATTGTACGGTTGGAGTTCCACCAACTGTGAAGCTCAACGTGTCGGCGTAGAATTAGCTGAAGAAGTTGGCGGCGTCCTCTACAACACGTCTGTTGTTTGTCACGGGCCGTCTCTTATGGGTACTCAAGAGGTAGGCATTCCTACATCTACTCTGGGGCAGATTAGACACCGCGCAGACTTGATTATTTATTGGGGTTGTGACCCGTGGAGTGCACACCCAAGACACCTAGAAAGATACACCAGCTTCACCGAAGGCAGATTTGAAGACAGCGAATGGAAAGCCTACATTAACAAAGTCAAAGCGGTTGCAGGTAAAAAGAAGCTGTTGAGTGCCCAGCGAATGGGAACGACTAAACAGCAACAGGCTACAGCTGCGGAATCAGTGATTTTCAATAAGCCTCCAGAAACCTTGCAGAAGGAAGGACGCAAACTCATAGTCATAGACGTTAGAAAAAGCATGTCCGCCGAAATGGCTGACTACTTCATCCAAGTTGAGCCCAACAAAGATTACGAGTTAATGCAGGCTATCCGTGCGTTAG
>CALMWK010000108.1 GCA_937873375.1 Candidatus Bathyarchaeota archaeon | reverse complement strand
GTACCATACGTGTTGCTTTGTGAGAGCTAAGGATTCTTCTTGAACGCGTGTGCTGGTTACGTTGATGGCGAAGTAAGTGACGACGCCTGCGAGCAGCACTGAAACGACAAGGATGATCAGCGTTGTTACAACGGTGCTTAGAGCATATCGATTCTTCAGTATATTTCTCATTTTGTTTATCACTGAAAAACCCTACGACAAATTTGAATAATTAATTGTGTGCGTAGAAAAAAATACACAACTTATCGAGAAACGAGAAATAAAAAAGAAAGGTTTTTTTATTATTATACTGCTTGCACGTTGGTTTCTTTGTAGTACATTGCCTGCGCTGTATACAGTGAGATGCTAACTGTTAAACCGATGTCATTAATGTTTATCGAGTCTGGGTTGACTACGTAGATCATTATTGTATATCCTGACCGCAGAACAAGGTCACTTGAGGCTTCTGTGAAGGTGTAGTCTTGTGAGTCAATTGTTATTGTGTTGGTACCTGATATGTTGAAGTTGTAGATGTATGACATATCGTTCGATATTGGGTTGTTGGTTATGCAGTATAAGACTAAATGCTTACTTGACGTCACTGTGTCATTCCAATTGCATTCTTGCCCTCGAACCGCTATTTTGTCTATGACTATGTCTCTACCGCCAGTGTTAATTACCATCAATGCCGCTTGAGAATATGCTACTGTGCCTATTGTCGCGGTTGCGTTGTGCCATATGTGTTGTTTGGTTAGGTATATGCTTTCTTCTTGGACTCTTGTGCTGACTACGTTGATGGCGAAGTAGGTTACGACGCTAGCGAGTAGCACGGATATGACGAGTATTATGAGGGTGGTTACGACGGTGCTAAGTGCATAACGATTCGTAAGCAGCTTACTTATCATTTTCATTGTACTCTTTCACCTCCCCGTATATTCACGTTTGTCGATGGTCGGCTGCTTCTAAAAAAATCGAATCTATTGATTCGCAATTTGGAGTTTATTTTAAATGGGATTATTTTTAGTGGGGTCATGTTTTTCGCCGACTTGTTTTTGACATTTGGATGCTATTTTTATTATAAATATCTTCTGCAACAGTATTCAATATAGACACTATTGTTTAAAACTTAGGAATTGCAATCCAGCTCAAGGGTCAGTATTTGAAGTCTGTTTGTTTGAGGTTTTGGATTTTTGTAGGGTGAAACCACACTAGACCATATTGTCGGCACTGGAATGTATTGTGGTGTTTTTGTTTATTCTATTTGTGTGTGTCGTGTGTCGCACTGACAGTCTTTGTGGGTTGTTTGGGTGTTGAAAATGTTGAAGTTTTGTTTGAATGTGTGTCTGCTTGAGTTGCTTGTTTGGCGTATTTTTGTGTGCAAATGTTTTGTTTTGTTGAAGAAATGTTTATATAAAGTCTTTGTGCTTGAACAGCTGTTTAAGGGGCTTAGTTGTGGGAAAAGTTGTATTTCAGGCAGAATCCAGCGCTGGGAACGTGGATGTCGTAGATCGCCAAATTCTTAATCTGCTGCAGAAAGACTGCCGTTTGAGCTTCAACAAAGTTGCAGGCAAAATTGGCGTCTCTGTGGGCACCGCGTATAATCGTATCAAACGCCTCGAAGCAAAAGGTGTGCTGAAAGGCTACTCGGTGATGGTTGATTCGGCAAAGATGGGTTATGGCTTAACTGCGCTTATTTTGGTGCAGGCTGAAGGGGGGCATCTCATCGAGGTGGAAGAGGTCGTTGCTAAAGTTGGAAGCGTCATCGCCGTTTATGATGTGACTGGAGATTACGATGCCTGTATAATCGCTAAATTCCATGACCGAAACAGCCTGAACATGTTTCTGAAGCAGCTGTCCGCAGCATCTTACGTTAAGCGAACCCTCACAAACGTGGCGCTCACCACGGTTAAGGAGGACTTCAGGGTTAACCTTTGAATGCCAGAAACGCATATGCTATGGATAGGAGAGTTTTAGTGTGTCCAAGAACCCAACCAGAATAACAGTCGCGTTTGACCCGGCAACAGCTAACTTGCTGGAGAAAATTGCCGAAGAAACCGAGTTGTCCCAGAGTGAAATCATGCGGCGTGCATTAAAATTTTACAGTGAAAACAAAGCGCTAACCGACCCAGCAACGCGGAAGAAGGCTTATGCGTACATGGGGTTGCTTCTTGACGGCGAACACATAATCCTCGACGTGGATCACTGGTTACTCTTCTTGAGGTTAATAGAGTCTGCACCTGAAAACGAGAAAGAAAAATTCTGGGTTGAACACCGGGAAGTAGCACGTGCCCACAAAGAACAACTCAAAAGCAAAGTTTACTCTGTGGAGGAGCTTTTGTCGCGGCTGGAAACCTGCAACTTCTTCAGGTTAACCAAGAACTCTGCGAAGGATTTCACGCTGATTTTCGGCTCCGAGATGCCCAAAAAGTTTGTGCGCGTCTTCTTAGAAGAGTACTTTTTAGCTATGGGCGCCAAAGCGGATATTAAAGAAAACCTGACAAAGTTGAATGTTACTGTGAAAACTGAGCCACCACGGTAAAAACCGATGTGAAACAAAATAAGAAAATGTTGGAAAAAGCTGTTTTAGGACAGTAACATTTAGAGAGGCTTATTCTTCCATCATTATGAGGGTCAGCGTTGAACGCACTTTGGGCAGCGTCCTAATCCGCCTAGTCACCATCTCTTTTAGCAACTCCATTGTGCTAGCCTTGATTTTGGTGATGATGTCGTAAACGCCGTAGGAAAAGTAGGCTTCTTCCACACCTTCGGTGCTTCTTAGTTCTTTTAGAACATCGTCTTCTGAACCTGACTCTACATTTATCAACACAAAGGCTCTAGGCATACAAATCTCCTACTGATTCTAACGAGCTTTGGCAATTAAAATATTGTGTAAAAAAAGGCTACCTGCAGAGTTTGGTGCTCACGGGAAGAGTATGGCCACTTTATTTATAAAAGCGAACAATGGTTTTTGACCTCTGATAGGGGCCTATCGTTTTGACCTGCCCCTTCCCCCACGGTTTTTCTGCTGACATTTAACCCCCCTCTCTGCAGCCACCTACCCCCCTCTATAAATAGAGTCAACCACCAAGTAAACCATCACTTGAACCCTAAAAAACTCACACACCACTCACCCTATAACCCACACCTCTTCCCATACTACACACAACAACTAACAGGACCCAAATATGACTGGTTCAGCCGTGGAAGAAAGCCTTTTAACTCTATGCGCCAGTTTTCACTGCTTGAACACGGGGAAAAGCTGAGATGGTTACAAAGAAAACTGAACCCAAACCAACCGTAGAAGAATTACTGGCAAAAGCCAAGAAACCCGCGCAAATAGCGCCTGCCCTACACAGGTTTTACGAGGGCAAAATGCAGGTTATGCCCAAATGCGCCATAACAGGTCCTGCTGATTTTTCGATATGGTATACTCCAGGTGTTGCCGCACCCTGCAGGGAAATCCAAGCAAACCCCGACAAATCATTTGAACTTACCAACCGCTGGAACAGCGTAGCAGTCGTCACGGACGGGACACGTGTCTTAGGCTTAGGCGACATAGGACCTGAAGCAGCCATGCCCGTTATGGAAGGCAAAGCCATGCTCTTCAAGTACCTGGGTGGTGTAGACGCGTTCCCCATATGCCTAAAAACTAAAGACCCCGACGAAATAGTTCGTACATGTGAGCTTCTTGAGCCAAGTTTTGGCGGCATCAACTTAGAAGATATAGAGAAACCTAAATGCTTCTATACGCTGGAGAAGGCAAGAGACAAACTCAATATCCCCGTGTGGCATGATGACCAGCAGGGAACGGCAACCGTGATTCTAGCAGGTTTAATTAACTCCTTCAAAATCGTCGGCAAAAAACCCAAAGAATCCCTCATCACACTCATCGGCACAGGCTCCGCCAACGTACGCACCGCCTACGTGCTCAAACGGTGGGGTGTAAAACCAGGCAACATAATCATGGTCGACACCAAAGGCGTTATTCACAAAAACCGGAAAGACATAACCAAAGAAGACGACCCGTGGAAATACGAATTAACCCAAATAACCAACAGCGAAAACCGAACAGGCGACATCGCAGATGCCTTCAAAGGTGTGGACGCCGTAGTTGCCGCCTCGAAACAAGGTCCCGGAACCATCAAACCCGAGTGGGTCAAAACGATGGCGGACGACGCCGTTCTCTTTGCTTGTGCTAACCCGATTCCTGAAATTTGGCCTTGGGAAGCCGAAGAAGCAGGCGTACGTATTGTAGCCACAGGTAGAAACGACTTTCCCAACCAAGTCAACAACAGCTTAGGTTTCCCAGCAATATTCCGAGGTGTACTGGATGTGAAAGCGAAAACCGTGACGGATGACATGTGCATTGCAGCAGCGCAGGAACTTGCCAAATTCGCCGAAGAACGAGGCATGAGTGAGAAAGATATTTTGCCGCGGATGGAAGAATGGGAAGTTTTCCCCAGAGAAGCCGTAGCTTGCGCCCTCAAGTCAATTGAACAAGGAGTTGCCCGAGTGAAACCCAGCCGACAGGAACTTTACGAACGCGCCTCTGCAATTATACGAAACGCCCGAGAATCAACCAAACTTCTCATGAAGAAAGGCTTGATAAAAGCTCCGCCAAGCGAAGACAAACTCCTAAAGTAATTCACAGTTTTACCCTGTCGATTATGATATTTCGCATGGAGAGAAAATTATTTAAGCGCTACAAGCCAGATAGAGGGCTAGGGATATAATATGCGTTTAGACTATACCTTGTACGCTTTAGCAATAGTTTTCTTTCTCATAACCGCGGTTTTGTTCTTCATAGTTACTGACCAAAATGCACAAAACATCTACATGATTGTTACAGTTACCGTAGGAGCCTTATCTTTAATCGTTGGCTACTGTATGAAACCACAAGTCAAAACCGCTGCTGTTCAACAACCAGCACCATCCATAACTCAGGAAGTCGTGTCTCAGCCAGTTCCGCAAGCACCAGTAGCAGTTGAGGCGCCAGTTGCACCTGCTCCCAAAGCTCAAGCACCCGCTATGAAAAAACCCGTTGCGCCGCCAGCACCCGCCGCAAACGCATCAGCATCAGAGCTTACCCAAATACGAGGCATAAGCAAGGCAAGAGCCAACCAGTTGAAGGCTAACGGCATAAAAAGCATCAAAGCCCTAGCTGAAGCATCACCAACTGACTTAGCTGCAAAACTTGAAGTTTCACCGAAAATCGTAAAGATGTGGATTGGAACCGCAAAGAAACTGGTAAAATAAAAAAGGGTTTGTTGAGAGGACAACTACCGCGTTTACAATAGTCTCACTATATTCCTTTTTTCCAAACGCCTGAGAGCATCTAAAAACTCGTTTCTTTTTTCGCCAGCCAAGTTTAAATGATGCATCATGTCCTTAACCGACACTTCAGGTTTGCCAAAATTCTCATGGCGTTTGTGGAGGTGCTTTACGATGGAGCGCTCCAGTTTTCCGCATCGCCAGGTGGTGTTCCGAATCAAAACAACTAATGTCCTCACAAATGTCTGCTCGCTGGTCTGTCGAATAGACAACTCCCATTTGCCCCCAGTACATAGGAGACTTTACTGTTTTTAAGGGTTTGTGTTCAGAACCCAACCCAGAAACTGAGGCTTTAACTTAAAATTACACGCCTCTGTGTAAAAGTTTGAGCCGAATTTTGTCACAAATTTTTTCTCAAGTACAAACCATGCGCATTTGGGTAGTAGTTTTCAAGTTTGGCGGCTTTCTGGTAGCCTGCTTTCTGGTAGAGATTCAACGCGGCAGCGTTGTCTTCGCGGACTTCCAAGCGGCATTCCTTGATGCCTTTCGCTTTGAATAGTGCTTCCATTTCCTGTAGCAGTTTTTGAGCTACTCCTTTACGGTGGAAGTTTGGTGCAATGTCTAAAGTGATTATATGCCCCGCCGGCACATTTTGTTCAATTTCGATTTGTCCTATTATGAACCCGGCTAACTCTTCGTTTACTCGTGCAGTCAAACTGACAGAGTTATAGTCCGTTAACAGGTATGCTATTTGCTGTTTCGAGAAAGCCTCCAGTTTAAAACACTGCTTCTCTATACCATAAAGCGCATCTAAGAGCCGAATTGATGCATCTTCGATTTTAATTTCCATTCTTTTGCCTTAAAGCAAAATAAGGTAAAGCCCGATTTAGGCTTTTTCCGTAGTCAACCCATTTTTCGGTTTAAAAACTGGTTTAAGTTCAACCCATTGCTGCGCTACGAAACCGACCCCTACCCTAAGCCAAAGCGTTATTAGCCTACTTAGTATTGTTGCGGTGGCGCATAATCCAGCTGATTCTGGTCCAAGAAATGAAAGGTATAAAGTGTACATGGTTGCTTCTGGGAGTCCAACTTCAAAAGGTATGCCTATGGGTATTGATTTGACGGCTACCACTATAGAGGAAGTGATGAAAATGACGGTCCAAGAAACGGGAAAATCTAATGAAAGAAAGACAAGGTACGGAATGGCAAGACTTGAAATCCAATTCAAGACAAGCAGAAAAGTGGGCAGGACCAACGTTTGGGGTTTGCGCCCAAACTCTTTCATTGAGTCGTGAAAAATTTTGGTAGCCTTTAACGTTTCTTCTTTGAGGGATTCAAATTTTTGTTTCCATCTGCCGCGGGTTATAAATTCACCTATACGTATTAGACCATTAATTATTCGGCTACTCCAGTTTTCTTTCCATGAAATCACCAACAGTAAACAGAGGATTAAAGTTATGACAACTGTGAAAAGTACAATCAAATTGAAAATGACGGGGTTAATTGTGTTAGTGTCAAAAAGGAAAGATATGCCTAATAGCAAAACTGCGACGTTAATGGCCATTCCCAAAATTCTTTGTGTGACAACTGAGGCGACGGTTTTGCCGCTGGTGCCGTTTTGCTCGCGATTAACTAGATATATCCTGCACACTTCACCGCTTATGGATTCAGCGGGGATTACTATATCCATGAATATTCCGTACCATGTGTAGAGAAAAGCGCGAATTACCGAGATTTTGACTTTAAGTGCGCTGAGTATGGCTCGCCAAGAGACAGCGTAGAAGAATATTTCCGCGAAGCCCATGAGTATGGCTGCAGAGTAGACGATTGGGTTGGCGGTTTGTGCGGTGGCGATTATTTCGAAAATATCAACGTTGAACAGGAGGATATACAGGAAGAACGCAACTATACCTATTAGGGGCAGCAGCACTGTTTTGCGTGTCAGTTTCGGTTTAGTTGTATCCATGCGTTTTCGCAGCCTGTAAGTTAAACGCAGAATGATGTTGCCATCAATTATATGCTTTATCCCAATCCACGTTAACTAAACTCATACCGCAGCCTTGTTTATACTGAATACGCTACAGCGCAAATTTACCGTTCAAGACAGCAGCATTTTCTGATGGTCATAGTCCTTTTTTTCTTTCTGTAGCTGAGGACGCGGCTGCGGACTTTTGCGCTTTTTTGCTTTTTTACCTTTGGATGCTTTGCGCCAAATTTCCTCGAAGTAGTTCACAGCTAGCCCCACGATGATTGGATTGTTGGACCATAGGCTGGACACTGCTTTACTTTCAGGTACCGCTATGCAAATGCACAATTCCCTCTTATCTAACAATGCCATTGTAACTGGTGCAGGCGAAGAAATGAATCGGACTTCGTAGAGTGGATGCTTCTGTAAAGTTTTTACGCAGCTAGGCACAAGTTTTTCACTGGAAGGCTTTTCTGTAATTGACCTGATTCGCACTCCTCTTTGCAGCGCCTTCTTAAAGTCTGAGAAGCCATTCGACACTATACCCTCAAAAGATTCCCATGTACCCACAGAATCGATGCTTATCTGAGACGCATGGGTTCCATCCATGAGCTTTTTAACAAGAAGGGACAACTCAGAAATAACTAAAAGCTGCGGTTCCTCTTCTGCTAAACTCACCTCAAAGTTTTCTTCTTGAAGATGCTTGAGAAGCTCCACAGTTTTCTTCTGCAACCTAGCCTGTTCCTGCGCCCTATGCTGAAGCAGAGCGGAGATGCCGTTTTTTATTGGAATTGCCTTGTATTTTGTGGGGTTCGCGATTATTTTTTCTGCCAAACCCATATTTTGAAGAGTGGGCATGATTCGGTAGATGTCTTGTCGGGCAAGGTTCGAAGTCTTCGAAATCGTCTTTATCGTTGCATTGTCTAACCTGCAAAGGGCAAGGTAAGCCTTAGCCTGCACCAACGTGAGACCCAAATCTGTCAAGGTCTGAATGTATTCATCCTTAAGCAACAAAGGCACTCTCTCCATTTGCCTTCTTCTAATATGCAGACGTTTAGTTTTAAGCTTTAAGCTAAACCAGAAGTGTCACAAGTACCACTTATTACAAATGCTTAAAACAATTTTTAGATGAACTAGACTAGCAAAAAAGGAGAGAGTAAATTATGAAAAACAATAAAAAATTAAACAAAGCATCCCTTACAATCGCCATAATACTGATGCTGGCTGCTACCTCCATATTCGCCGTAATTCCCTCTGTCTCCGCTGCAACAAAAATGGTTGACACTTACGCTTTCATCGCTGTTGCCCCAGACCCAGTAGGTGTAGGCCAAAACTTGCTCGTTACGTTTAGGCTTGATAAGGTCTCACCCAACGCTGGAGCCTTAGGAGTTGGCACCATGTTCACGGGCTTTACAGTGAGAATAACTTTGCCTGACGGAACAGTCTTTGACAAAACAGGATTAACTACCGACCCCACTAGTAACGGATGGTTTAATTACGTTCCAACTATGGTTGGCCAATATAAGCTGCAGACTATTTTCCCTGGACAACGCATAAACGGTACGTCTTTTGGCTTCTTTGGTATGACGGTGTATGACAACACCTACCGACCTAGTCAAAGTGCGGTAATTACTGTTAATGTAACAGCAGCCCCTGTATTGCCTATGCCGAACAATCCGCTTCCAACGAGCTATTGGACAACTCCAATATACGGCGAGAACAAAGGATGGAACCAAGTTGCGGATAACTGGCTAATGCAAGGCTACGATTTTATGTCGCGTTCTTTTGGCAGTGGTAACAATGCTTTTGCGCCTTACACTGCAGCGCCCAACAGTGCTCACATACTCTGGACTAAACAAATTATGCTCGGCGGCTTAGTCGGTGGACCTTTTGGTGACGTAAACTACTACCAAGGGCTATCATACGAAGAACACTACAACCCGCTAATTCTCGATGGAAAAATAATCTTCACAGAACATTACTTAGACCAAACAGTTGTTTATGATACTCGTTGTGTTGACTTATACACCGGTGAAGATGTATGGACTTTGAATGATACCAGCATCGCTTTCGCTCAAGTAGTGGATGTTGACACCCCCAATGAACACGGTGCCCTTGCATACCTATGGGATACCGGTCCTGGAGGCTTATTTGCGGCAGCTAGCCCGACATGGAAGATGTATGATGCATACACAGGTCGATACATGTGTACCGTTGCGAACGTGACTTGGGGTGGCTCAGGAGGATTTGGAGTATCAACTGCAATCCCTGGACCGAAAGGAGAAATACTGGCTTATACTCTCAGCTCAGCTACAAACCGCCTGATTCTCTGGAACTCAACTAAAGTTCTCTACAATCCTACCTTCCTAGACACATGGGGTCCAACAATCGGAGCAGTCTACGACGGCAATCGCGGAATCGAATGGAACGTATCAATACCTGCAGTTATACCTGGGACATCACTTCAAGAAGTCAAAGATGGCTACGCCCTTGCAACATACGCTGACTCCTCGGTAATCCCAAGCACTCACGTAGACGTGGTTTACGACGTAAGCCAAATGAAGAAAGACTCAACCGGAAACTACCCAACCATATTGAATCCACTGTGGACTGCGAACCGAACCGACATCCTTGAGACATTCTACATTCCAGGTCCAATCGGCAGCGGCATCTACACGATGTACGATGAAGCCAGACTGATAATGCACGCATACAGCATCACGACAGGAAATGAAGTGTGGTCCACTGAACCTCTCACAAGTGGATGGGGTAGCTTTGAATGGCAATGGCAAATCGCCTACGGTTTGCTCTTTATGTCAGGCTATGACGGTCACGTACGCGCCTACAACGCCACTAACGGAAATCTAGTGTGGGATTACTACTTTGGGAGCTCAGGATACGAAAACCCCTACGGGACATTCCCCGTGTACTCCGGCTTCAACATTGCTGACGGCAAACTCTACATAACCAGTGATGAGCACTCACCTGACTCAGTTCCATGGAGAGGCGGCAAACTATGGTGTATTGACGTTTTCACTGGCGATCTGGTATGGAGCATATCTGGAAAACTACGAATGGGCGCCATTTCAAACGGATATTACACAACACTTCAATCGTTGGACGGACAAATCTACACCTTTGGCAAGGGTCCCAGCGCAACCACAGTTTCAGCACCTCAGATAGCAGCGACAAAAGGAACCGCTATAGTAATCACTGGCTCTGTCACTGATCAATCGCCGGGTGCAAAAGGTACACCAGCCATTTCTGACAATGACATGACCGCTTGGATGGAATACCTCTACGAGCAGAAGCCAATGCCTACTGACGCAGTTGGTGTTCAAGTGAAGTTGACAGCTATTGACCCCAACGGCAACTACCAAGACATCGGCACAGCAACAAGCGACATAGGCGGCAGCTTTGGCATAACTTGGGTTCCACCTGTTGAAGGGCAATACCATATTACTGCTACGTTTGAAGGAACTAACTCCTACTTTGGTTCATTTGCCACAACTTACTTGGCAGTTGGTCCAGCAGCAGCCGCGCCATCAGTACAGCCAACAACTCAGCCTACAGTTGCACCGACAACAGCGCCAACAACCGCTCCAACCGCATCACCTTCTGTTGCTCCGCCACCAGAAGCGGCACCGTCAACTGACATCTACATAATTGCCGCAGCCGCAGCAGTCATCATCGTAGTAGCAGCAGTCGCAGCAGTAGTTCTCAGGAAACGCAAGTAAAACCAAACAATTTTCCTTTCTTTCTTTTTTTATGTCAACGGGTGAAATGTCGAGTAGAATACGGGAAAAACGGGTGCTGAGAGGGCGCGGACGGCAAATAACCTTTAACTCCAAGGGTTTTCATTTGTCTCCGATCAATCTTTCCTCCGGCTGCGCTCCAGCAAACCCTTCCCAAAAAACGATAGGTACTTTCGTTTATGATGTGGGATAAACATTATAAGCGCCTTTTAGGCTGGATGAATGCAGTGAACTCTCCATGAATTTGTGGAAACTTCGCCTCTCAATGGTTGCCACTCTAGCCTTAATCTTTGGTTTATCTACGTTAGTTTTCGGCGTCATCCTAACTTTAGCGGGCACATTTGACTTCGTAACTATGGCTGTCCTCGTAGTAGTTTTCAACATTGCGCAGTGGCTTTTTTCACCATACCTTGTTGGTGCAATCTACCGCGTAAGAGAAATGAAGTCATCAGAAAATCCAAATCTTCACAAGATTGTTGGTGACTTGAGCAAGAAAAGTGGAATTAGCGCTCCAAAACTTATGCTTTCGCAGATACCTTTACCCAATGCTTTCGCGTATGGTTCCCCCCTTTCAGGTAGCCGTGTTGCTGTGACTCAGGGTTTACTGAGTAACTTGAACGATGGCGAAGTGGAAGCGGTGATAGGTCACGAGTTGGGGCATCTGAAGCACAGAGATGTTCAAGTGATGATGGTGGTTAGTTTTCTGCCTGCCCTCTTCTACTATATCGGTTACTCGCTTCTGCTTTCAGGTATGTTCGGAGGACAACGCAGAAACGAAGGCGCGAATCCTCTGATAGGTATAGCTTTCATGGCTTTCTCCCAAGTGCTTACCTTGTTCACGTTGTACGTAAGCAGGTTACGTGAATACTACGCTGACCGTCACAGTGTTTCGGTAGTGGACAATGGTGCTGCGAAACTTAGCACTGGCTTAGCTAAAATTGTTCATGCCAGTGGAAGAATGCGTAAACCTCAAAAGCAGCAGGAAAAACAGAATTTGAACGCTTTCCGAGCGTTGTTTATTGCTGACCCTGAACATGCACAAGAAGCCTCGGCTGCTCTGCATGCGTATGAAGCGGCAGCAACTGGTCAGAAGCTTGTTGATGATATTCTGGCAAAGAAGCTTACTTCCGGAGACCGGCTTGTTGAAGTGCTCTCTACTCATCCTAACATAATCAAACGGCTACGTGCCCTGCAAGAGCTAAAAAATAACCCCAACGCGTAAAGTGTCTTTTACTTTTCAGTTTTCTTTTTTGTTTTTTTGGGTTTTGTGAAGTCTTGGGGTTTATTTTTCTGTCGATGTTTGCGGTTGGGTTTTTGTTTTTTGGGTTTGGTTTGGGTTTTGTTTGGTTGTGCCTTGGTTGTGCAGGTTGGGGCAAGCAGATGCGTTGCTGTTTGGGGTGAGTTTTCTTTTTCATAAGAGAAAGCATAGAAACGCTGTTTACTGTTTTGCCCTCTGAAAGCCCCCTGAAAAGCAATTTGGTTGGTTGGATAGAATTGCTATTAGGCTCCAAATATGACGGCTAAAACTTTTGAGTTTAGGTTGGGGGTCTTTTTTGTGCATACTGGTATCTACGAGGTCTACCTATCCGAGTGAGAATATTATCCTTAACCAAATCTACTAATGCGTGCGCAACAGCTGTTCTGTCGTAGTGGAATCCGCGCCTCGCCAGTTCAGTGTGCACATCATCTAAGCCTTTTGGCGCGCTAAACCAGCTTTCTTCCCAGAGTTTTTGGATAATGCCCTTGCAGGTTTCTGCTCTGGGCGGCGGCGCTGCGCGTTCCGCGGTGGGTAGTGGGTTTTCTTTTAGTCTGTTGGTGACGGTGGTGAGTATGCGGTCGACGGCGGTTTGGATTTGGTCTTCTTGGGATTCGATTTCGAATTCTATGTCGCCGATTTTCATTTTTACTTTGATGGGCGGTTTTTGCGGGTTTTCTGTCAAGTTGACACCTATTGTATATTGTATTGTGCAAGATGCACATGCACAATACTTAAGTAGTTCACCAACAAGATATTGAATATTGGTGAATCTTGGTGATTGAACAATACACAATAACAACAACCCCCAAATATAACTTTCCACAACCCGCCATGGACACAACCCTACCCCAACGCTTCATAGAACTCAGCCTCAACTCCCTACGCCAAGTACGCACCAACGCCTTCCAACTAAACCTCCAACAAGACAGCACCACCGACACCCCAACCCAACTCCAACTCAAACGCCAACCCCTACCACTCACACCAAGACACCAAGAAACCCTAATCGCCGCAGTCGACACCTCAACCATCAAAATCGGCGAAACCCAAACAGGCATAATCATCGCCATCCGAGGCGCAACGGTGTGGAAACAAAACCGCCACTACCGCTACACCCGCCTTGGCCCCTTCATTTTCCACATCACAGAAGAAAACAAAAACGCAGTCTACAACAGCATCGAAAAAGCATACTTCAACGTCCAATACAGCGGAACACACCAAGCAACCCCTCCACTCTTCCAAATGCCCACCCGCCTAGCCAGCCTGCTCGAAAGGTGGCTCCAAACCATGCTCGCCAAAACAGTAAACAACGGCGTACTCCTCTTCGACGGCAGCTTAACCAGCGGAACCATCGACACACCCACCCAGCGCATGCGCGAAATCCTCGCCACCGCCCGAAGAAACAGCAACACCGTCCTCGCATTCAGCAAAGCAACAAGCCTGCGCACCAACGGCTACCTCATAACCGACCAGCTACCCGAACAAGAAACACCTTACCTACTCGAAACCACGGGCGTGCGCTTTAAACCGCCAACGGTGCTGCTGGGCGATGTGTATGTGGCGCGGCTGCAAAAGGCAAACATGGCTTTCCGCTTAGACATCGACAAAGAAATCCCCACCCCCAACAAAATGGAAGCCGTCGAAAAACTCCTCGGAAACGATGTGCTACAGCAAAGCTACCCCGAAACACTCAGACTCGCCCACATCCTGTGCACTTTCACAGCCAACGAAGTCTTAGCCATGCAGCACTTCACCACACGCAGACACGGCATCCAAATAATCAACCGCCCCGACATGCACCGCCTCCTGTTCGGGCCATTCGGCAAGGAGGGCTACGCATAAAACTCTACAAAAAAGAAGGCAACATCATCCAAATCCTAAGCTTCCCCAACGAGAACGCCGAAAAAGGCGACTACCTGATGGTTGAAGACGCCGACGCCGCCAAAGCCCTCATAGTCCAAGTCATAGACGTACAATTCGCCGCAGTCCCAGGCGTTCTAGAAGAGTTGCTGCGCACGTTACCAGATGGAGGCGAACTCATACAAGGCGAAGACATCGACCCCCTCGAAATCGCCCCGCATATTACATACATCCAAGACGCCAGCTTACTTGTCTGCAAAATCCGCGCCACCTTCGAAAACGACCAACTCAGCCCCAGCAGCAGCTGGCTCCCCTCACGCTCACAATCACTCATCAAAAAACTCTCCGTGCCAGCCCTCATGAAACTCGCCAAAGTAGACGGAAACCTCCCCATAATCCTAGGCGGCACCAAAGACAGCTCCCTCCTAACCATAGACGCCTCAGCCATAGACGGCACCCTAAACATAATCACAGGCAAGAAAGGCTGCGGCAAATCCCACCTGTCCAAGCTTTTGATGGTTAGCCTCGTAGGCTACAAAGCAACAGTTGTCATTTTTGACCTCAACGGCGAATACAGCAGCCTAGGCATGACTCAAGACGGAAAAAGAAACATGTACTACGACAAAATCCACGCCCTCACGCCTTCGCAGAACTTCAAAGTAGGCATAGACCAGCTGCACCTGAACGTAGTCATGGGCATCCTCGTCCACGCCCTGCATCTGCCAGGCACATCAGCGCGCGAGTTCAGGCGCATCTGGAAGGGACTCAAAGACAAAGGCACCCTAACCATAGCTGAACTGGGCGAAGCCATACGCAACTACAACTGCAACCAGCATGTCCGCGACGCCCTCGCCTCCCGCTTCTACTCGCTGGTCAACTCGGGCTTCTTCACGGACAACGCAGCCGAAGCAACCCTGCTAGAAGAGAGCTTGATGAAAGCCAAAGAAGCTGGCGGCGCCATAGTCATAAACCTCAAAAACACCTCAAACGTCGACCGCCAAATCGTAGTCGAATACGTACTGGGCAAACTTGTGGATTCTTTGCAGAGCTGGAAACTAAAAGCCACCTTTCTCTTCGCCGAAGAAGCCCACCTCTACCTTAGGGAGACGTACTGGGACGACATCGTCACCCGCATGCGCCACTTCGGCATATTTACCACCTTCATTACCAACCAACCCGACACCATACAAGAAACCATCTACCGACAAGCAGACAACATATTTCTCTTCAACTTTACCAACGAACACGACCTAGACGTGGTCAGCCGAGCAGCACGCGTAGACGCCGAAACCGTCAGAAGCATAGCACGAGACCTCCCACCACAATATTGCCTCACGCTTGGTAGAGTCGTCCGCGACTTCCCGATGGTCACCAGAGTCCGTTCACTGGATTTGAAAACAATGGGTGAAACTCGACTCTTCTTCACCTAGACATAGATAGACGCTTAAGACAGCTCTTGAGAGGAATCTTCTTCAATAGAACCCTTATACTCAGACTTAACCAAGCGATTAATGATGAGAGCAGCAAAAACCATTGTCGATGCAACTCCAAGCACCGCCTCAAATAGACTAAGCACGTATAGACTGCTTAACAGGTAAATGGTTACCACTGACAGAAAGGTAGCGGCGACAACTCCCACAACTTTAGCTCCAAATATTTCGCTCATTTCCATCATATTTGAGTACCATCAGTAGCGATATAACTCTTTCCACGTATGCTTCAGGTTAAACAGCAAAACTTTTAACCCTATGCAAAAATGTGGTCTCAGTTCTCGTCTTGATTCTTTTTTCCGCGTTTTTTCGGCATTAATTTTGTCGAATAAGCCACATACAAAATTCGATTGAATAAGTCAGGTGTTTCAGGACTGTCCTATACCAAGTTGGCAGGGTTCTTCAGTTTCTTCTTGTTTTTCACAAAAAAACGCCTAAACGACGCAGTCAAATTGTACTTTTCCACCTCGTCCAGCGCAACCCACTGCAACTCATCCGCATCGCTATCCGCCTTAGGCTCCCCGCCCTTCACCTGCAGCAGATAATCCACTATAACAAAATGGTACTTTACCCTGCCCTCCTCATCCAAATCCATCTGGTCAACCACATCAACGAGACACGGCGCTTCCACATCCAAACCTGTCTCCTCCTTGGTTTCCCGAATGACTGCTGCTTCTAGGCTCTCGCCAAGTTCCACAACCCCGCCGGGGATGCTCCATTTGCCTTTGGCGGGTTCGTTTCCGCGCTTTTCCAGCAGGAGTTTCCCTTGGCGGAGTATGACGGCGCCGACGCCTACGATGGGGTGGTCAGGGTAAAGTTTCTTCACCATTGCAGAGTCACGTGTTTGTAGTCTATACGTACCTCAATGCATCTACGGGTTTAAGTTTTGATGCACGCCAAGCAGGATACAGCGCAAAGATGACGCTGACACCTACACCGAAACCCAAAGCAAGCAACCCCACTTCAGGCGTCAGAATGGGCGTTATAGCCAACCCTCCACCGCCTCCGAATGGTCCGCCTCCGCTGAAGAGCACCGCAACTATGTTTGCTAAGCCCCAGCCCAGCACTATGCCGATGACTGCACCGATTAAGCCAATTATGACGGATTCGCACAGGAAGATGGAGAGCACGGTTCTGCTTTTCATACCTACTGCTTTGAGGATGCCGATTTCTCGTGTCCGCTCAATCAAGGAGACTATCATGATGTTCATTATGCCTATGCCTGCGACAAGCAGCGATATGGCAGCGATGCCTCCAAGGAACAGCGTCAACGTAGAGAATATAGTTGTCAACAGAGACAGCACGGCGGTTGCGGAGATGACGTTAACTTGGTTTGAAAAGTGGTCCGTTATGAGTTTGGACACGTTGGTTATGGTTGCGTTGTCACTGTTCGTTAACTTGACAATGATTGCCGATGCCTCGTCAGTTCCAAAGAAGCTCTGAGCCTGCGAAATTGGAACGTACACTCCTGTGTCTGAGGGTCCGCCGATGCCGAAGCTTCCGATTTTTGGAAGAACAGCCGCAACGTGCGCCGTGTAGGTTTGGTTGGTGAATGGCAGCTGGGTTGCATTGGTCCAAATTACGGTTACCTCGTCATTAACGTTCACGAATATTGTGCCGTTTGAACGTGGGTCATGTACACGTGCGCCGACTACTATGTCGTTATTCGACGGGTTCAGAGGTATGGTTCCGTTCGCAGCTACGAAGGTTGTGCTGTATATGTTGGCGTACTCTGCGAAGTCCACACCTGAGATTCCACCGCTTATAGCCCGCACTCTATCGCCGTCTTGGAGGTAGCCTGACTGCTGAACAGTAGCAAATGCGGCTTCAATATCTGGTGAAAGCCCCTTGATTTCTTCGGTGTAGTTTAGGTACAGTTTGAAACCTGAACTAGCTCCACTACTGCCTCCGCCGAATCCACCTCCACCTGTGCCTCCGCTGGCGCCTCCAAAGGCTCCGCCTGTGCTTACGGAAACTATGAGCGTGTCAGCAGCTAAGCCCTGCTCAAGTTGATTAGTAATGGTAGTTTGCAAACCCTGCGAAATTGAAAGCAACGCCACAATGGCAGCGATGCCAATTATAACGCCAAGTGTAGTTAAGCCTGCGCGGAGTTTACGAAGTTTAATCGCGCTGAACGAGTAGGAAAATATGTCTCTTGTTCTCATTTTAGTTCACCATGTCTGATTCTATTACGCCGTCAAAAACCTGAATTGTGCGCTTCGCTTCTTTTGCTAGATTCTGGTCGTGAGTAACCATGATAATGGTGACACCCTCCGCATTGAGCTTTTTAATTAATTCAATAACTTCGTGGGCAGTCTTAGAATCAATGTTACCCGTAGGCTCATCCATCAACAAGAAACGCGGCTTATTCGCTAGAGCTCGAGCAATGGCTACACGCTGCTGCTGTCCACCGCTGAGTTCCGCTGGCTTGTGGTTCATGCGGTCTTTTAAGCCTACGGTTTCAAGAAGCTGCTCCGTATTTTTCGTTCTTTCCACTTTACTCATGCCTGCAATTGACATCGCAAGCTCAACATTGTCTTTTGCTGACAACCTTGGGATGAGGTTGAAAAATTGAAACACAAAGCCTATCTTCAGCCTGATTTCGGTTAGCTGGTTGTCGTTGAGCTTGGACACGTCTACGCCGTCAATTAACAGTTTGCCTGACGTCGGCTTATCCAACGCCCCGATGAGGTTGAGGAGGGTGGATTTTCCGCTTCCTGATGGACCTAGGATAGAGAGGAATTCGCCTCTCTCAACTTTGAGGTTTACTTCTCGGAGAGCTTCCACTGGGACTTTTCCGAGCATGTATGTTTTTTTGAGGTTTGTTATTTCGACAACAGGTGTTGTCAGAGTCATTTTACTTTCACGTCCTTTTTCTATGTTCGATGTATCAAAATTTGGCGCGTTTTAATAAAGAGTATCTCATGGAGCATATACACCACAGATGAACCCTTGACTTAAACATATCTAAGGTGGAAGTTGCTTTGATTCGTTTTCCCCAAGCGTTTCATTCATGAGTTTTTCTTCTAAGCTAACGAGCTGTTCCATGCGGTGCCCCCATTTTTGGAAGAATTTGTACTGCACCACCATGATGCGTGTGAGGTAGATTAAAAATGCAGCTAAACCTATCAGGAAAACGTAAGCAAAAATGTCCAACTCTTGTTGTATGGCTCGGAAAAACAGCGGAACAAACGATAATAGCGAAATGCTCAAGAGGATAAGCGTTGCCAAGGTTCCTCTTTTAAAGTTCCTCCACTCTCTATTTAGTTCAGAGAGGAACTCATGTAACGTTCTCACGGGATACTTTTTTTCGTTTTCTTTTTCATTCATTGTTTTCCATCCCAGTTTTTCTTTGCGGCAGTTATATAGGTGATGCACCACAGGTGTAAGCGTTATAGTAATGACGGCAGCGAGTCACGCAAGTTTGAGTAAATTTTTCTCCCTTCGGCGGTAAGCAAGAGCTGCCCATCCGCAGTTTCATTCACGAACCCTTTTTCTCGCAGATAGGTTAAGTGTTTCAAGAAGTCATCATAAGAAACGTCGGTTGCTTTTCGCCAAACGTGCGTGCGCAGTTGAGGTTTGTCAGCGAAGAACAGGAACTCTAAGATTTCAAATCGTATTTGAACCGAACCCTTTCTTTTATCTCCCATTTTTACACCGTCAAGTTTTCACTGCGCTTGGATTCCTGTGGATTGTTCACTATTTATTGGAACACATTTAAAATGCTATCCAAAACCGAGCATATACAAAGAAAAGGAAAGTGGGGAAAATATCCCGCGACATGGCGTTACTTGTTTAGGTATCTCCAAGAGAGCACTATGCATATTGCAGTTACTACTAAAGCGAAGATGCCCACGAACGCAAAGTCAGTTACAAGTGGCCCGTAGCCGTCACTGAATATCATGAGTCGCCTGACCGCGTCGATCGTGTACGATATGGGGTTTACGTTTGCAATTGCCTGCAGCCAGTCGGGCATTTTGTCAATCGGGAAATAGGCGCTGCTTGCGAACATTAAGGGCAAAGTAACTAAGTTGAAGATTGCCTGCGGCGTTTCCATTCGAGTTGTGCGCAGTGTGATGGCTGTGAACATCGAGGATAATCCGAAGCCTATCAGAAACACAATTGCAAAGATTCCTAGGATGCTGAATGGGGTAAAGTTTGCTCCTAATTGCAGACCCAACAGATAAGCAATTATCGTCACGATGGCGGCTTGGAATACGGAGCGCATGCTTGCGGAAACCACTTTCGAGAGTATTATCACAGATCGCGAAACTGGGGTGCTGAGGACTTTGTTCATGAAACCTAAACGTCTGTCGAACACTACGGATATGCCTACGAAAGCTGTGGTGAAGACTGTTACGAAAGCCACCATACCCATGGCCATGAAGCTGAAGTAGTCTGGTGTGTTGAATGTCGCTGTCATAATTTGGGTTTGTAGACCGCCAAAGTAGGCGCTTAATCCTTGAAGTTGTTGAGCTGTGAAAGTTGCTGCCAGTTCTTGGGGCATTGCAGGAAGTGAACCGCTCGAGAATATGGAGCTTATGTTCATTGCTTTTCCAAGCAGCGCTAGCCAGAGAACAGGCTGAATTATTCCTATTATGAAGACTATGGGGTTCTGGTACCATTTTTTGAGGTCACGGTTTGTCAGTGCCCACAGACCGTGCAGTCTGTTTTTTGAAACTTTGATTTCTTCGCTCATTGTCTAGCCCTCCGCATGGCTACTCTTTGTCGAGACACATTTTCTCGGGATTCTTCTGCGTCACGCATGGATTTTCCTGTGTACATCAGGTAAACTTCGTCAAGGGTTGGTTTTGTCAAGGAAAGTTTTGTTACAACGTTACCGTTCGCTCTTAGAGCTTCAATTATTAGCGGTGCGGTAACTTCGCCGTTTGCAGATTTTATGATGTAGATGTCGTTTTCTTTTTTGACTTCTTTGACATGTTCAATTTTGCTGATTAGGTCGGTTATGTCTACTTCTTTCTGGATGGCTAATTTTATGATATCACCGCCTAAGCCGTCCTTGAGTTCTGTAGGGGTTCCGATGACGACGATTTTTCCATGGTCGATTATGGCTATGCGGTCGCAAAGCGCGTCAGCTTCTTCCAAATAATGTGTTGTCAAAAACAATGTCATGCCAAATTCCCTTTTGAGCATCTTAACGTAGTTCCAAGTTGCAGCGCGGGTTTGTACATCCAAGCCTAAGGTTGGCTCGTCTAAGAAGAGCACTGCGGGTCTGTTGATTAAGCCGCAGGCTAGTTCTAGTCTGCGTCGCATGCCGCCTGAATAGGTTTGGACGCGTTTGTCTTTGAATGCGGTCAACTCAACCAACTGCAGAAGCTCTAATGTGCGTTTTTTTGAGACAGAACGTGGGATACCGTAGAGGTCAGCGCAGAGGAGTATGTTTTCGTAGCCTGTTAGGTCTTCGTCTGCGGTGTATTCCTGTGGGACGACGCCGATTGAACGCCTAACCTCAAGGCTTTGCTTGGCTATGTCGTTGCCGAGGACCGTGGCTGTTCCGCCAGTTGGTTTTAAGACGGTGATGAGCATGCTTATGGTCGTTGTTTTTCCTGCCCCGTTAGGTCCTAAGAAGCCAAAGATTTCGCCGTGTTTGACGCTGAAATTTATGTGGTCCACAGCAACTAAGCTGTGATTGAAGACTTTAGTTAAGCCTTCAACTTTGATTACATCTTCAATCTGACTCATTTTTTGGTTCACCTTCAAGTTTTCTTGTTATTTCTTCAAGTTTCGATGCAGCCTCATCTATTGCTTTGATGGCTTCGTTGAATGCTTCATCTGAGAAGTTATCCTGCAGAGCGCTGCTTAGTTGAAACATTGCTTTGCCCGCGCGCCTCATTGTGTTCTGAATTACCCGTGCCTTTTCAGGCGGGACTTTCATGAAGAATGCGCTAAAGGGCGACTGGGAGAAACCCATGGTTTCTCGAATTTTCTTCATAGAACTTCTTTGTTCGTCAAGTAAGGACTTTCCGCTTTGGGTAAGTTCGTAGCGTTTCATTCCGTTTTCTGTGGGCAGCTCTTTTATGTAGCCTTGGTCCTGCAACCAAGCGAGGAGAGGGTAGATTGAGCCTGGACTGGGTTTCCAGAATCCGCCTGCGTGTTTTTCGATGCTTTCCATGAGTTCAGAGCCGGACATTGGTTTCTCGTTGAGGGCTCTGAGGACGTGGAAGCGTATGAAGCCCTTGGGCACCATGGCGGTGTGGCGCATCCAATTACGTTTGTGGAGCATTGCATGTTTTCCTGCACGCAGTTCATCGCGCAAACGTCTTCTTTCTCCATGTTCACTGTCAAACATTACATATCACTACTGATATCACTATTGAGTTCAAATATGATATCATGTGTGATATTTAAGTTTGCCGCTGAACCAGCAAGATACAACAAAGAAAAAAGCTTTAATCGATAACGGTTCCGACTTTTTCGCCTTTGACAGCCGCCAAAATGTTTTCAGGCTTAAACCCGTTCACCACAATTAACTTTACCCGTTTGCGTTTTAGAACTTTGACTGCTTCTGGGTCTATAATTTGGTGTATGCCTGCTTTGTGTTGGCTCTCAGAGAAAACTTCTGCTAACTCTTCAAGCGATAGATGGTCTAGCTTAACCGCATCCGCGTGTTTTCGGGGGTCTTTATTGTAAACGCCGTCTTGGTCTGTGCCTTTCACCATTAAGTCTGCGTTTACGCGTTCAGCAACCAGCGCTGCAACCGTGTCTGTGGTGATTCCTGGTTTTAAGCCGCCCATGACCACAATTTTTCCGTCTGAA
>CALMWK010000107.1 GCA_937873375.1 Candidatus Bathyarchaeota archaeon | reverse complement strand
AAAAGCTTCCCATTTTTGCATGTAAAAACTGAGTTGCCGCGTCATTCTCGCATTAGCTAATTTCTTAACGTATGCTGGAAGCTTTCGGTAGTCTGTTCGACGAATGTTTCCAAGAAGTGTATTGAAGCTTACGATTTGGTGGATTAGGCTGGTGCTGCGGCTGAAGGCTTGGCTTAAAGCGTTGATGGTGTAACCGTGGTCTCTGCGGAGCTTGAGGATGGCTGCTTTTTCATTTGGCTGCCACTTGATCCTCAATGCCTTCCCGCCTTAGATGTTTACATGTGTGTTGCCTTAAGCCCTCTGTTCGGCTTATTCTGCCTTCATAATTGCAAAAATGCTTAGTGCCTTTCGCGTATGGGCATTTTGAGCATAAGCTTGCCATGCCCTAAAAAAAGGGGGTCCGCGAATAAAAGTTGGTAGCGATAAAAAAAATATGTCTTTTAAAGATAGGTTTTTAGCGACCCCGCGGAACAGGTGTATTTCTGCGTCGTTTCTCAGCTAGCCGTTTTCCCTGCCTCTTCTCAGCCTCCAAATCTTTGCGCTCCTGACTTACTGGAGGCGGCACTGGGTAACCTTCTTTTTTTGCTCTTTCAGCCTGCAGCCTTCGAAATTCTTCAGCATCCATTTTTATTTTCCACCTCCTAAGATTTTTGAGCTTGCTGCTTTTGCTGCTCCGCCTAACTGAAAACTGGGAACGTCGCCTCCCGTGATTTTTGTTCCCCCTACGATTGTTGAAACGGCAGAGAGGCTTATACCCATGCGTTCCGTCTCCATTGCATCTCCTGTCTGGTGATCCAGCCACGCGCGGGTTTGAGTAGCGTCATGAGCAGTCATTAGGCCTAAACGTTGATACATGCCACATGCTACATACTGATTCATTGCGCAGGTGATTGGGTGCGCTGTGCTGCTTTGGCTCATTTCCTCAATTATTCTTCCAATCGTGTCTAGGTATTTAATGGCAATGTCTCTAATGATCCTGCGACCATCAGGTGTGCTGCCTAATGCTTTTAAACCTAAAAGAAGAACGATGCCTTCGATGTAGCTTGCGGGTCCAGCGGGTGCGGGTCCAAAAGTGACGATTTTGTTTTGTTCGGCTAACATATCTTTTGTGAAGGGTCCGACCCAGTTGTTTAAGCCGACTTGGTAAACTTCGTTTTCCGTGATTTTTGGAAGAATCTCCCCTGTGTCTGGCACATGACTCATTTCTTAATGCCTCTCTTTACTGCGAGGAACAGGAAGAATTGGGATGCGGCTGCTGAACCTGCGATTACAAGGCTTTTTATGGGGTTGTCACCGAAGAATTGGCTTGAAACTCCGCTGGTGAAGAAGGTTAATCCTGCTATGATTCCTGCGTCTAGGAAAGCGTCTTTCCAGTCGAAGTCGCCGTTTTCTTTTGTTTGCCCATTAGTTGTAAGCATTTTATGTAACTCCACCAGTTATAGTGCTGCTAGCTCCAACCTTTACGTTTGCATTTATGCAATCTTTTGTGATTATGCCAGTATAGCTGTTGTTGTCTGTATCACCAGCGCCAGATTCAACCTCATGGATGCCATAAGCCCATCTTTGGGTGCTAGTATATGGCGAAATGCGACCGCAGTAAATATCGAACAAGACATTGTACCACGCATTGTTTCCAGTGTCGCTTTCAACACGGATTGCGTCTTGCGTGTTGAATCCACTATCTGACGCAGCGCGGATTATCCCGCCTCCTATCACACAGTGTTGGCAGCCATACATGTCTAGCCCGCGAATATCCCGATTATATGGGTCAAGCATGATGGGCGATATGGCTAATGAGCGACATGCAATCAGTTGGACTCCTCCGTCTGTGCGCAAGCCAGCTATAGTTCCTGTTCCACTACCCGTTAACTTTACGGCTGGGGCGTCATTGCCTCCACAATCTAAATTAGTCATGATGAAGTCACTGACGCTATGTAAGCAAAGCCCTGAACCTGCCGCTCCCGCGGCTCTCAAAATCGCGTTTTTTATGTTCATTATTGTTGGGTTGGTTACTCCATCATCAAAACCGTAAACTGCATGCGTTAGCGTATCCAGTACTTCGATATCCTCGATAAACACATTTCGGTCTGAAAGGGCGCAGTCCACTGTTTGATGTATATATACGCCATGAGAGGTTCCTGCTTGGGCTGCCGAGTTTCCTTGCAATCTACCCTTGCCACGTATTGTCATGTTATGCGGGTCTGTGTTGAGATTCGTCACCATTGCAGCATTAACTCCTGCATCCAGCGTTATATCTCCAGCGATTGTTAAAATAGAGTTATTTGGTTGGAGAATAGTGTCATCTAGGGCTGCGTCATTTTTCACGAAAACTTCTTGTGCGCCTGTTCTTCCAGCTGTTAATCCGTTGAATGCTTCAGAATTCACGGCTGTTGCGAGGCTGGAGGTTGAAAGCTGCAGGATGCCCCATTCATCGTAAACGTGGTAGTGACTGCCTTCCTTCACTACCGTGTATTTTGGGGTTGCGTAGCTGTGGTTAGTTACGTTTCGCAAAGGCTACACCCTGACTTTAGCTCCATTCACCCAGCGGTAACGGTAGTACTGTATTCGTACGTCGCTGTTGGCACCGCTAGCGATTAGCCAGACTGGTTCGCCTCGGCTATCATCTACATGCGTAGCGTTTGCTGCTACACTGATCCCTGTGTCAGTTGCAACTGTATTGTCGCTGCCAACATAAACGACGTTGGCGCTGAGGTTTTGAATGATGATATCGAGAAACTCGTCTATCTGACTGATGTTTGCTATTAGCACAGGGTCTGTTCCTATGCTTAGAGGAACTGTTGGCATGTTGTTTTCACTCCTAACTTACAAAAAAAGAAAGGGGGATGTTGCTTAAAGATTTTGCGTTTAGATGTACTGAACGCCAGTCACGAATGCGCCCACGATGTTGGTAGGTCCATTGGTCCATGTCTGCGTGATGTTGCAAGGGTCCCTGATCTCTATGTCCAGCTGCTGTCCTTCGTCAGGGTTGATTTTGCCTGCTGTGGAAAGGTGGATTTCAAGGTCGCCTACGCTGAGTATGCCGCCGCCGCCTTGCTGGTTCCACTCAATGCCGTAAGGTATGTTGAAGTCTGTGCTGGTTAAGCTGAATTTGCCGATGCATCCAACTGCCGCCGTTGATGTGGTTTGCCAAACAACTCCCATAGCGCAAGTGATTTTCTTGCCGCTTATGCGGTAAGTTGTTGGGTCACGGTGTGCTGCTCCAGCTGTCACTGTCGTCGCGTAAACTGCCGCAGATGCCTTATAGTGATACTGTGGCCCTGCTCCTCCGTCTGTGCTGAAGGTAACGTCTATGCCCATCCATGGCGCCGTTGTCATAGTGACGTAGTCGGTGCCGTAGAAGAAAATTACGTCGCCGCCCTTCACCCTGACATTTAGCGGGTAGTCTTTGCTTTCCCACACTGGATTTCCGTTGCCATGGGTGACTGGGCTTGAAGCTACTGGCTCACATAGGATTTCGCATGGCTCAATTTTCGCGTCTTGGCTGTAGATTCTCAAGCGTGGAATTGCTGAGAGTACTGCGTCGTGGACTGTGCCGCATGCTACGCTAACTTTTACGCTGCGTATGCAGTTGACTTTTGCGGGTACTGTCCAGCCTGCAGCTCCTCCGATGCTGGTTTCTGTTCCACCAGTTACGCTGAGTATGGTGGGTCCGATACATGCTGTTGATATGGTCATTTTTCATCAGTCTCCTATTCAAATTGTCCTGCAAAAGCTAGCACTGTTAACAGCGCTGTGGCTTCTGCTACGCCTATGCCTGCTTTTTCGATGAAGTTGCCAAAGCGGTTCAGGGTTGGGTGAATGTTTACTTCTTTCATGAGGTAGCCTGCGATGATTGCTCCGATTGCTGTTTTTAGTTGGTTGCCTTCGTGCACGTCGCTGGTTAGGCTTCTTATTACGCCTTGAAAATCAGGGATGTGTGGGTTCTTGATGATGCCCATTGCTACGCTGGAGATGCCTTCAACCGCGTTGCCTCCACCGTAATAGTTGAGCATTCCTAAGGAACCGAGGGCTAAGCCTAGCTTGTCGCTGTTGCTTTCAAGTTTTCCAAGAATGTTGCCGATGTCCATTTCAGGTCACTACCGTTTCTTCCTGCATCGTCCTCTGGACGTGCGTCCGTACTTGCATCCTCTTCGTCTTGCCATTTGGTTATCACTTCTTTCTGAATAAATTTATAAGTCTAAATAAGATATATTTGTAGGAGATACCCAAGGTAGTTACCCATGCCCTCACGCCACCAAAT
>CALMWK010000106.1 GCA_937873375.1 Candidatus Bathyarchaeota archaeon | reverse complement strand
CGAGTCATCTTCCAAAGTCAGGTTATGCGAGAAAAACCACAACTTACGAACACAAACAAAAAAATAATTAATCTCCGTACCCGTATACGAAAGTTTATCTTGTGCACTTTCTTTAGAATTTAGCTGCGACAAGGATTTTTCATCCTAAGAGCATATTCTAACAATGTATTATTTATAAATAATCCATCTTCCCGAAACCAACTTTGAAACGAGGTTTAATGTAAAATTATATATGCATAAGAAAACACATTGTTTCTGGGCACTAGAACAAAAATGAAGCAGATAATCCTATCCTCACTCAATGATGCTTGGATGGATAACGGAGTCGAAACACTTTACTGCATTCTTCAGGAAGCACAAGATAAAAGTTACAACGTAGAAATTGAAAACAACTCTTTAATCATTACAATAACAGATTTTGAGGAATTTAAGAAAACATTTGGAATTGCAATCGAACAAAGGCGGTCAAACCTAATTGTTAAAGCCATTATCGATAAGAAAACAGGCGAAACAAAAGAAGTAAAAAAAGACTACATCCTGATTCAGGAAAAAACAAAAATTAAGGGGATAGTGTCTTTCAAAGAAGAGTTATATAACAAGAAGACCGCCGCTGACAAAACCTCAAAAATCTTCGACTTAATGACTGAAGAAGGACTCCGAAATTGCGTTATCTGCGGAAAACCATTTTCCAAACCTGTAAAGAAACTTCAACAAGCAGCATATCCATTCGTTACAAAAATCAAAAGCCTCAGCGGCATAAGAAGCTACAAGGACGGAGAAACATACTCTTTACAAGAGTACTTTGAAGATTTTTGCCCTGCCTGCTACTTAAGAGGAATAGCCGAGTGGTCAGACGACGCGATAATTTATAGGACAGTCCCAGGTGAAAAGTCCACACTTTTCCTACCCCAATCAACAAACCTAAAGGAATTGGCAAGCTTTAAGGAAATATGTCGACATCTCCTGAACAAGAACGAACGGTATCAAAACATACGCGAAGAGATAAACAGCGAAAAAACCGAAAAAACATCCGGCTCTTTTAGCACCCTACTCTGCTTCTACGAGAAGTTCTTAATTGACACCGAGGAAGTTCCGGGCAGAACATGGGCATTGATGGAAGTTCCGTTCGGCGCAGTCAAAAACATCAAATTCAACACCTTGAATCTTGAAGGCTCCATTTTGCAGGTAATGAAACAGCTTTCGGAAGAAGGCATAGGCATCTACAGTATGATAATCAAAGCAGCATCCTTCTTCAACAACAATTCTAAAGGGTCTCCAGTTAATTGGGACTTGACCAATGAAATTAGAGAGAACCTCTCGAAAGCATTTTTAGAAAATGATTTCCGCTCTTTCGCACGAACCTTCACCCCAAAGAAGGGCGGTCACATAGGGTTCTCTAAAGAAACACGAACGTGTCTTGAGAGATTAATATACACATGGAGGTTAGAAAAAATGGGATTAGACGAAGAAAATCTTAAAATGTTAAAAGCCGCTGGAAGAACAATCGCTGTGGCTTCCAAAAGCCATCAAAGCCTCTTATACAAGTTGGACAAGGCAAAAGACAAAACTGCTCTGCTGGATGCGATACGGCAGGTCAGCCGTAGAATAGCAGGATTAAAAACCGAAGAAAAAGAGAAATACAAAACATTTGTTTATCCACCTGCCTTGGAAGAACTTGTCATGTTACTAGAAAAGCATGAGGCAGACCGAAAGTTCATTGAGGATTTGAAAAACATTATCGTAATTTTCTCTTGCGTCGAACTGTCCAGATTAGACTACCTCGGAGAACGAAAGGAGGTGAAGAGAAATGACTGAGTTGAAAGGATTAAATGTTGTCTGGCTTTCAAAAACGGATTTAACAAACATGAACGCAGGCGAAGGCGAAAGCAACTACATAGACGTTAAGAAATTCAAGAAAGACGACGTAGAATACCCCTACGTAAGCGGACAAGCAATGCGGTTCTATTTAAGAGAGGCAATGAGGCGAAATCTCAACGGCAAAGAATACATGTGCGTCCCTGACGATAAAGGAGAAACATGCGGCAAAATTAAGACTTGTATTATGTGTGACCTCTTTGGATTCATGAAAACTGAAAAAGGAATAGGCGCCACCGTGCGAGTTTCCCCAGTGAAAGTGTCACCAGCAATTGGGTTGCTTCGATTTGACCAAAATGCAAACGTAGACTTCCTCACTAGACGACACAGAGTCTCAGAAAAACAAAAGATGGAAGGTGACATCGTCAACGTTGAAATGGGCACGAACATCTACAAAGCAGGAATTTCAATAGACGCAATTCGAGTCGGCAGCGAAGAGAAAATAAACGAGAAAGAGAAGACAGTCTATATTGAAAAAGCGATAGAACCCACCGAGCGATGCAATAGAATAAAAAAGATGCTTGAAGCTTTAAAGTACTTGACTGACTACTCAAAACAAGCACGACTTTTAACGGATTTCTCCCCCGATATAATAGCAATATCAATGCAGAGCAAGTATTCACATCGACTTCAGAAGCTTTTCGAGCTTGAAGAAGGAAGAAAACTGAACCTCCAACGATTAAATGAGATAATAGATGACGTCTCAAAGTATAGCGACAAAATACTCTTCGGGATGATCTCAGGCATAGTCAGCAACGAAGCAGACGTAAAGAAAACCATTGAAGCAAAAGGCATCAAGGTAAAAAACCCAAGCGAAGTCATCGAAGAGGCATTGAATCTGGTGAAATGATGCTGGGGCTTGAATTCAAGCTCGACGCATTATATTTTACCACATTCAGAAAGCCGGCATCTACAAGCCTCATACTGAGCTACGCCATTCCACCGTATACAACGATTAGAGGACTGCTATCTAATGCTTTGGAAAAGAAGAGAGACGACTACTCTATCCAAGACTGGGTAAAAATTGGTATAACCCCACCAGAAAAAATAAGTAAATCCCGAGAAATAGCAAAGATACTGAAACTCAAAGGCACTGGCAAGACACATAATAGAGTTTTTCCATCATCACCAATTTTCAGGGAGTTTCTGATCAAGCCAACTTACAGGATATACTTGGCAGGAGAAGAAGACAAAATAAAACGCATTCACAACGCCCTACTGCAGCCAGAGAGACCCCTATATTTAGGTTCATCGGATGACTTGGCAGACATAGAAGTTTCAGACCCCATAGAAATCAGAGAAATCAAAACTAAGCAAGTGACGGGGATTATAGGCGGCATTCATGAAAAATGTAGCGTCGAAAATGTTCCCTACAAATTCATCCGACGAGGCAAAGGCTTTTCCATCGAATATAAAACCGTGTCTATACCGCCGACTAAAACCACTACTCTTAAGGGCGAACTTGATTGCTGGAAATTCAGTAGCGGTAACGTGTGGTTGGC
>CALMWK010000105.1 GCA_937873375.1 Candidatus Bathyarchaeota archaeon | reverse complement strand
CCCTGCCACCGGGTCGAAGCACTCGCCGTCGAACAGGCGGTTGGCATCGCCGGCGGCTTCAAGAAAAACCAAATAATCCGCAGTAGGAGTCACCAAATATTCGGAACCCGAACGCATAGTGTAGCTGGGAACATCAACAGCCGCAGAATTTTGAGGCAAATCAAAAACATCGCTATAGGCACGTAGCGTAGCCATGTTGAATAGGGCATCACCAGTTTTCGCTTCAATGGCTATAACGTGGTATCCCGCAGACAAAGACAAAGGTTCAAGTTCAACGTCGGTGGAGAAGCCTTCGCCGCCTTGGTTTATCTGGACAGTTCGGGCAACACCGTCAATTATAACGTTCACGCTTGCAGGTTCCCAAGGACGCTGGAAGGTCAAATTCAGCCTGTAAACCCCGTCGTTGAACACATAAAAGCGAGTGGTAGCACTGGAATTTGAAAGCGCAATGAGCCGCCCCCCGTTAGCCTCAGGGTTCACAATTAAAGCAGTAGAATTAAAACTCCAAGCGCGGTCATCAAAAAGATAAACAGTCTTTGCATCAGATTGAGCCAACAAATTGGAAACATTTTGTGCCGCCTCAGAAATAGCGCTCTGAGGAACCACAGCTATCTTGGACAGGGCAGAAGACCCGCCTAAACTGGAAATTTCAAGTTCACTCTGCGAGTTGAGGTTAAAGCTGCCAATATCCAACCATTTGTAAGAACCTTCAGTGGAAGTAGTATGCTTGAAAACGTAACTTGCTCCGTTATCCACTTTGAAACTAACACCCTGAGAATTATTCAACCCATCATAAACTTGGACAAGAACATAATAGTCACCGGAGGTTTTAACGTTAAGCGGAACCGAAATTGTGTGAGCCCCCTCAGTGTAAATGTACCCATCTGGAGCAACATTTGGGTCACCACCAGAAAAGTACCACATGAGGTCACCACTTACCCATTGAATCCACGGATTAGAAGAAACAGGAGCATAATCCCAAGACCTAACAACATACTGCTCATCTAAAGAGGAAACAACCAAATTCCAATAAGGGTCACCTTGGAAGAAAACATACTGCGAACTATTAAGCAAAGAACCAGTTAACCCAACGTTATCATCTAAAAAGGCAACAGGGTAATTGTTGAAATCAAAGTTCAGATCACCCAAAGAAACCAAGGACCCTCTATCACCCACAACAAGAGACAAACCGTCAGTCTGATAGACGTTTGGAAGAGGACAAGTATTCTCATAAACCAAAACCGACGTAAAGTTCTGCACTAGCTTAAGGCTATTCTGCTTGCCCCACGCAGCAATGGTGTTCTCAAGAGAGAAAACCGCAAGACCAGGAATACCACTGCGAACCTCCGGAGGCAAATTCGCCAAAGAAAAAGCAGAGAGGTCACTACGCTCGCTAGGCATGTCGGCATCCAACCGTATAACCACATACTTCACACCCAAAACACTCAGAAGCTTACCCCAATCACTTGTCCGATCAGAATAAAGCGTCGTGTAAACCCATCGAGTAAAACTTGCACCCTGCGTCAGATCAGACTCACTTTTAATTTCCACGGTAGGCTGAGACTGAAGCGCCACATAAGGGTCTAAGAACCACCGAGAAGACCAATTGTACGTTGTTGCCCAAACAGCAGGAGGGAAAAACGCTACACGGAAATCCCCGTTTTGAGACGCAAGCCAACTGTCAAAAGCTTGGTATTCCTGTGGAATCTCAACGGTACCCACACGACCACCGATGTCCCCAGTAACAAACTGCCACGAAGACGCCATAACTAATAATGAAATAAGCAAAATTGGCAGAACCTTACTCAACAATGAAGACCGTCTCGACAAAAAGCGTTTGAAACCTTCAGCGGCTAAACCTATAAAGAAAGCCACTGCTATAGCGGCAACCAGTAAAAATTTACTGACTTCTCTAAACATGCCCAACCCAGGCACATTATCAAAAAGCCAGTAATACACAGATGTGAAAGGTGGAAACACCAAAAGGATTATGACTAGGCTAAGGAACCCAAGCAAGGCAAAAAAGTGAATGTGCTGACGCCCAGCCTTAATCAGAAAAGGCGATGACCCCTCAGTTGAGCCACCACTATCCCACCACTTGTACATGTTTCTGAAACCGCTTTTCCACCAAAGGATAAAGAAAGCGGAAATCACGAAAGCCACTAAACAAACCTGAGGAATCACGGTATCGATAATATTTAGGGGAGACACAGCCACGGCGGCCTCTTCAGCCCGCGTTGCGTACACAGGGAGATTCACCATTATCAGCTGGTAGAAGAAGGGGAAAGCCGCCACAAGAGCAACAACCAAGATAAGCCCCACTTGAACTATGCGCTGCACAATTTTCTGGACAACGGCGGTTCTTCCTGAAAAGGCCAAATCGAAAAACGTGTACAAAAAGGCAACCAAAAGGAACAGGTATGCCACTTGAGGGCTCGCGTAAATCATTACAGCTGTAAGTAACCCACAGGTAAACAGGCTCCACTTGCCGCCTTCACGGAGGGCTTTGAAGAAAAAGAAAAACGCAAACGGCAAAACCATAAACGCCAAAAGAACCGTGTTGTGACCATAAACCCACCTTGTCAGAGTAAAAGGATTAAACATCATGTAGAGCCCAGCCACAAAACCAGCGGTCTTCGACTTAAACAGATAAGAGAAAGCAAGGTAGAAACCGAACCCAGAGAGCCCCATCAACAGAACAAACAGAACTTTGTGAGCAAACGCAACGGACCCGAAAACCAAAGACAAACCGATGAGAGGGATGTTGTAAACTGCGTTGCCAGTTAGCACGCTGGCTGTGCCGAGGTTAGATTTGTAGTCCCAGGGAAAATCGAATGGTCGCGACAGCTGGTCTAATCGGTACATGGGCGCCAAATCGTGAAAGGCAACAGGGTCACCTGTGAAGAAGAGGAAACGCAGACTGAACACTGCAAGGGCAATGAAGACAAAGAGCGCCAGTACGTGTATCTTGTTGAAACGCATAGTTTTGAAGTGCTTTGCCATTATTTTAACGCTCCAGTCGAGACAGAAAACCAAAAACTGCACTGAGGCTCTTCACAGCAACCAAAAACAAGCAACCTAAAAAGATGCTAAGCGACCTGCCAGAATCTTTTATCATTTGCACCAAAGTGGATATTGTAATCATAAACGTTGTTGAGTATGGAGCTTTAACCTGATTACTCTTGAAGGCAACCACGGAATGACCATACGAAAAATATTTTCTGATGGCTTTTTGTGGCGAATCAGCTTCAGAGTGAACAACTTTGCCTCTGCACCACGCCTCTTTAAGTCCAGTTGACTTTAATCGCTGGTAAAGTTCCTGGTCTTCCCACCAACGCAACTCATCATTAAAAACTAATTGTTGCTGCAACGTCTGTTTTTTGTAGAATCGCGGGATTCCACCTGTGGCGCCTCCAGCTTTGACTACGCTGTTTTTCCAGAGCGCAGAACACTTACCCCAGAAGTTGAGCCCCACGAAGACCTCGGGAATCTTCACGGCGTCAACCACAAGGTTAGAGCACAGAAAAACGCAGTCTGCCACTACGCCATCGCCGAGTTGCTGGTCGGAGTCCAAGAAGAGCAAGTAACTGCCCTTTGCATGAATAAGCCCCATATTTCTAGCAGCCGCTTGAGAACCCTTACAGCGTATGAAGGTTGCGCCAAATGCTTCAGCGATTCTTTGAGTCTCATCACAACTGTAATTGTCTACTACGAGTATCTCTAAGTGAGGATATTTCTGCCGTCTTACTGATTCCAAACATAAGGGAAGGTACTTAGCAGAATTATATGTAGGAACCACAACTGACACACAGGAGCCTACACCGTCACCCACAGATGTCAACGAGCCAGAAGCTCCAAATATGCCTCTTCGTAAGCTTCCGCCACAATGCCCCAGCTTTCCCTCTGCGCAAACTGCAAGTTTTGTTCACTCATCTTTGCCGCCAACTTCTCATCGGAAAGCAACTTCAATATTGCCTCTTTCAATGCTTGAACATCACCAGGAGGCGCTAAAACTGCAGAGGCACCCTCAGACAATATTTCTCGGATTTCTGGCAGGTCGGAAGCTACAATGGGTCGTCCGTAGCCACATGCAAGGTGGAACACGCCGCTAGTCCCGGTGGTGGTGAAGTAGGGGATTACAACAACATCTGCTACTTGGAAGATTTGGGATATCTCATCCTCAGGTATGTATCCTAAAAATTCCACTTTGGGGAGGTTCGCTTTAATGTAGGGGTCTATGAATCCTGGAAAGTTCGGATGACTGGAACCAGCAACCACAAGTTTGACATTGTGGTTTTCTTTTCTTAATTCCTCGAAGGCTTGAAGCATCACTGGAAGACCCTTGTATGGTCCCATGTGACCAAACATCAGGATTACTTTTTCTTCAGGGTCTATTAACGGATAGTTGTTTGCTGATGTCCCATGAGGTATATACCGAACACCCATGTGACCGTAACGACCCTTCAAATAATCAGCATACGACCGCACAGTCACCACTACGCTTGGAGCAGAAAGCAGAAGTTTAGTTGCTATGAGTATTCCCACTTTGTTCAGCATACTAGGCTTTAGGCGCACTTTCTCTAGGTCCACTTTCTCACCTAAGTTATGCACTTCAGCTATAACCTTGAAGCCTAGAATGCGGGAAAAGAAAACCAGGGATAAACCGGTAAAGTTTGCAAGCCTGCTTTTTCCATAGCTCTGAAAATGCACATTAAAGTGAACCACATGTGGTCTCAGCTTTATGATATGGCGCATTATGCTGAGTATTGAAAGGAAATTATCTGCTTCCCAAACTCTTAGAACCTTAACCTTCGGGTCTTCTTTCAACTTATCTTTGTTGGAAGTTGTGTTTTTATCTACCAACAGGTACATTTTGTCGATTGCCGGTCGGTTTGCCAACTCATTCACTAAGCTCTGCGCGTACTCGCTTAATCGGGCGCGGTTAGGCGGATAAGATGATATGAAACAGACTTTCAGTTTGCTTAATCCTCCAAAGACGGAGTAGGGAGTTACAAACCCGCTCTTAACAGTTTTTCCCCATACTCGTTGCCTTCGGAACACCATATGCACTAAAGCACTACCTGCAATGCCCATCTGAACAAACCAGTACAGGTAAACGAAGGGTATCCAGAAAATGTTCTTCGGTCTAATTGGCTTAACCGAAAAGACCATGGATAACCCCAGTGATAACAGGGTCACACTGGTCAAGGCTACAACCAAAGTAGCAGAAATTGGAAATATACTGTTTTCAGCGGGAAAGAACATACTAAGTCCCCAGTTAACATAGCTGGCTAAGCATACAACCATAATGAAGGGACCAATAAGCGAAAGCTCAGCGTCGATAACCCGCAGGCTAGGCTGCCTCATAAGAGAACCATACTTCCAAGCCGCTTCCATGTAACCACGATACCAACGGGTGCGCTGTGTCACTAAACCAGACAGATTACTGGGGGTTTCTTGCCCTGAGCAAACATCAGGAGCAAACTTTACCAGATGACCCTTTCCAGTAAGTCTCAGTGCCAACTCAACATCTTCTGCAAGTGCAGACTCCTCCCAACCGCCTAACTCTTTCAAAATATCTGCTCGGATAAACTGACAACTTCCAGTTAATGGAACAAAAAGTTTGAGACGCTCCCTGCCGCAAAGTAGTCCTTGGAACCAAGCGCGGTCTTCCATTGAAGAAATTTTTGTCAACATGTTCTGTTTCGCATTCAAAGATGATGTGCTTCCTTGAACAGCTGCAGCTGCCTTGTCTTGGAAGTAAGAAACCATCTTTTGCAGAGTACTTTTTTCGGGGATGCTGTCAGCGTCAAAAACGCCTACAATTTCGCCTGTTACATGTGGGATGGCGAGGTTGAGAGCTGCGGGTTTACCTTTTGATGCTGTTTCACAGATAACCTTTATTGTGCCTTTGTGTTTTTCAGAAAACTCGGCACATACCTGTCTAGTTTTGTCTTTTGAGGCGCCTTCTACAACTATTATTTCCAGTTTATCCTTTGGATAGTCTAGGTTCATCATGGCACCTAGGCAACGACCAATTACTGCGCCTTCATCTTTTGCAGGAACAATTATGGAAAACTTGGGAAGCTCACCGATGTTTTCGTGGAAACGTTTTTGTTTGCTTCGGATGCCTGCAAATAATATGCGCACATGATAAACTGCCCAAACTAGGATAACGGAAAGCAAAACGGCGGAGATAAGGGTAAACACATTCATTTTGCCGTCATACCTGAAATTTCAAAGTTTCCGTTGTGAAAATGTCCGCTTAGCGCCATAATTGCCAAATAACGAACGAAACCTATATTGTTTGCCCACTCTTGAGCGTTTCTGTTGCCCCATTTTTGGGCTAATACGCTGAGTTTTTGGGCGATGGGTAAACCGATTTCAGTCAGGTTACGTGAGATTCTACGTTCAAGGAGACCCTGCAATTTCCGTGTTACGGCAAGTATGCTTTTAATTAAGGTTTTGCTGCGAATGCTGTTGGCGACTTGTATTGTTAAATCAACAAGCACTCTATCGATTCGGGGTAAAGCTTTGAACCACACGCCAGCGCGCATGGCTTTCACTCTTAACTTTAACAATTGGGTCTTGCCAAGGAAAAGGAAATGGCGGTTCTCACTTGCCATAGTGAACATTTTGATGTGCTCTTTTAAAGTTGTTTTTTCCAGTTTATTTTTAATTTACTGAGTTTTGGGAACTGCTAATTTATATGTACTGTTGCGAGATAATAAAAGACTTGCTGAGAGCGAGTTTACCTTCGGAACTGATTTTGGCATCACTCTAGGAAAGAGAGGTACAACTTTTTATTAGTATTGATAGTTTACGTTAAAATTGGACGCAATTATATTGCCAAATGGCAAAATTCTTGTTAATTCCTACGTCTCATTAAACCCCTGTTTAAATTTATGATTATTTTATAGATAAAATGTTCAGGGCAATCAGAAGCTGTGTTACGAGTCAGGGTTGGCGCATGAATTCAACGAATTCTTCAACGGTTCTAGGCTGCAACGTGTAATTTGAGTGCCGCTCCTCGCCTATAGTAGAGTGGGGTTTGTTTCCGTAATCGTGCCCCGGGTAAACTTCCACGGCATCGTCCAATTTTAGAAGTTTGTTAAAAAGACTGTCGTAGAGGCTTTTGGAGTTTCCACCGGGCAGGTCGGTTCTGCCGCATTCACCCACAAAAAGTGTGTCTCCGGTTAGGAGTTTTTTTTTGTCTACTAGCAGGCATATGCTGTCGGGCGTGTGCCCAGGCGTGTGGATGATGTCTATGGAAATTTTGCCTAAGCATATTGTGTCGCCGTCGCCTACTTTGACTTCGGCGCTGATTTTTGAAAGCGTATGCGCCACAAGTTTGGCTCCAAACATTAGTTGTAGTTCTTGGTTGCCTGCGGTGTGGTCCGAGTGCCCGTGAGTGTTGATGAGATATTTTAGCGTGAGTTTTTCGGTTTTTAGTATGCGGGTGATTTCGCCAGCGTTAAAGCTTGAATCC
>CALMWK010000104.1 GCA_937873375.1 Candidatus Bathyarchaeota archaeon | reverse complement strand
AAGGGCGTCGTCAGCCTCAGACAGCGGGGAGGTAGGCTTAGAAGCAGCCATCCTTCAAAGAAAGCGTAACAGCTCACCCGCCGAGGCTAACGGCCCCGAAAATTGACGGGGCTAAGCCAGCCACCGATACCTCAGAACGCAGCATCCGCTGCGCTGGTAGGATGGCGTCCTAGTTGGGCAGAAGCTGGGCTGTGAGGTCCAGTGGACCGATTAGGATTGCGAATCCCGGTGGTAGTAACAGCAAAGAGAAGTGAGAATCTTCTCCGCCGAAAGGGCCAGGGTTCCCCGGCAACGATCTTCAGCCGGGGGTAAGTCGGTCCTAAGACATGACTCAACCGATCATGCCAAAAAAGGGAATCCGGCTAAAATTCCGGAACCACAGAGGTACACGCGGCAACGCAAGCCTATTTGCCGGACGTTTCGGGATAGGCTGAGCAGGGCTGTCGCCTTGTTTAACCGTATAAACCTGGGGAGTGCCGTAATGGCGAGAACCAGGCGAACTCGGGAATAGCCGCCCGTTTTAGGGGGGTTCAGCCAATTTCTGGAGCCACTGAAAAGGACACTGAGAAGGATCCTTTGTGACCGTACCTAGAACCGACACAGGTGTCCCTAGGCGAGAAACCTAAGGCGTGTCGGGTATACACTAATGCGAGGGAACTCGGCAATTTAGCCCCGTACCTTTGGTATAAGGGGTGCCTGCTCTTGCAGCCTTGTGCTGTTGAGAGCAGGTCGCAGTGACAAAGGGGTCTCGACTGTTTAATAAAAACACAGGAAGCCGCAAGAGCGAAAGCTTGTGAACGGCTTCTGAATCCTGGCCAGTACAGGTACCTGAAACCTGGGTCCAACTGGGCTAAGGGCCTGCAAACGCCGGGAGTAACTCTGACTCTCTCAAGGTAGCCAAATGCCTTGTCGGGTAAGTTCCGACGTGCATGAATGGATCAACGAGGGCCCCGCTGTCCCCGCGTAGTACCCGGTGAAACCACATAACGTGGACGAACAGTCCACGATCTCCCAGCGGGAAAAGAAGTCCCTGTGGAGTTTTACTGCAGCCTGCCGCTGGAATACGGTTGTGGATGCAGAGTGTAGTCGGGAGCCGTCAATCCTGCGTTCTCTGGGACGTGGGGGAGGCAACAATGGAACACCGACTTTCTGCAACCGTGTTTCTCACCGGCCCCTTGTGGGCTGGAACAACGGTAGGTGGGCAGTTCGGCTGGGGCGGCACGCCCTTGAAAAGATATCAAGGGCGCCCTAAGGTTGGCTCAGGGGGGACAGAAACCCTCCGTAGAGTGCAAGGGCAAAAGCCAGCCTGACTGTATCCTTAACAGTAAGGGATTCAGAGGCGAAAGCCGGGCTTAGCGATCATCCATGTTCCCCCTTGGTGGGGGCTGGATGTGTCAGAAAAATTACCCTAGGGATAACAGGCTCGTCGCGGGCGAGAGTCCCCATCGACCCCGCGGCTTGGTACCTCGATGTCGGCTCTTCCTATCCTGGCCCTGCATAAGGGGCCAAGGGTGAGGCTGCTCGCCTATTAAAAGGGAACGTGAGCTGGGTTTAGACCGTCGTGAGACAGGTCGGACTTTATCTGCTGGGAGTGTTGGCTGCCTGAGGGGAAAGGGTTCCTAGTACGAGAGGAACGGAACGCTGTGGCCTCTAGTTAACCGGTTGTCCGACAGGGCAAATGCCGGGCAGCCACGCCGCTGAGGATAAGAGCTGAAAGCATCTAAGCTCGAAGCCTCTCCCGAAAAGAGGCAGCCATTCCCGTTTCACGGGACGAGGGCTCCCATAAAAGATGGGTTTAATGGGTTTGGGGTGTAAGCTAGAAGACTTCGGTCGACTAGCTCAGCCCGCGAATTCCAATCGCCCGAGATGTCGGGCCCTCTGGTGGTGTCTGAGCGATATTTGGTGAACTTACAAGAGTGTTGTTGCTGATTTGGCCTGTGCGTGGTGTCATAACGAGATTGCTTTGTTTTTTCTTTTTTGTTTTTCTTTCTTTGTGTGGTTGTGTTTGTTTGCTGTGGCACTGCTTTTTGGTTTGTGTTTTGGGTTTTGTTTTTTGTTTGGGTTGTTTTTGGTTTGGTGTTTGGTTGTGATTTGTTGGGTTGTTTTTCACTAGCTGCATGGGTGCTATGTTGGGGCGGCTGCTTGTGGGTGTGAGTGTATGTTGAGTAAATGTGAAAAGAAACATGGCGTTTTTGGGTTGGCTATTTTTTTGTCTGCTTTTTGTTTTTTGGGAAGAGGCTGAATTTTTTCCTCTGAAAATTTGTTTAGAAACCAATTGAGACTTTAGAGTTGAGCTGTTATAGGAAGATGATTTTGTTTTTGATTTCTTGGAGTGTTTGGTCATCTGCGGAATTTCTGGATGAATTCCCTGTCTTCCTTTATTTTATTGTCCAGTTCTGCTCTGTGCTCGTAGTAATACGATAGGGCGTCGTGTACTTGTTCCAGTTTCAGGTGCGGATGCGCGTTAACTATGTCGTCTGGCGTACAGTTCAGGTATTCATACTCGATAGCTACATCCACTATCCTTATGCGGGTACCTGATATTACTGCAGAGCCCCCGCTGACTTTCGGGTTAACTTCAACATAAGGGTGCTCAGTTTTAGTTTGCAATACCAATACGCCAACCTGTTTTACTGTTTAATGGGTTCCAGTAACTCTTAACTTTTGTCGTGAAAGGTTCTGTTAAGTCTTCGTGGGATACAAAACGGTTTCAGCGAAACTGATAAAAGATGTTGCTCCGATGGAAGAAAGTGTCTGCGGCGTAGACAAGGCATATTCCACAGCAAATTAACAGAACCGAGTTCCATAACGGTTATAACTGAATTATGACTCTTGAGGTTTCATAGACAAATTAAATTAGTTAAAAAACCTAAAACCAAAACAAACGCTAAAAGGTATTGCAAGATAGCAAATGATGAAAGCAAAATCTGAACTTGAATTTGAATTAGGACCACCTGCACCATTTAATATTGGGAAAGAGATAGGAATCACATTCAACGATAGTTCTCAAATCAAATTTTATCCTACGGAAAAATCTAAAGACGCAAACAAAGGAGCAATCATATTTGATTGCCCTGATCTAAATTCTGCAGAAAAAATCGGGAGAGATAAAGTTAATAGACTTTTTAATTGCATGTTGATAACCAAAGAAAATTTTGAACAACTAACAGCCCCAAGATTTTTTCCTCTCACATCACCCAAAGGACAAACTTTCACTTTTCCAATCAAGCCCCGGTTAACAGTTCCTGTGGATGAAAATGAATTAGAATCTGCGAAAAAGCTAATGGAGACCATAGATACTTTATCTGACCCAAGAAAAGGAATTATACTACGATCTTTAAGCTGGTTTAGAAGGGGAGCAGAAGCCAATTCAGAAGACGAAGACAGGTTTATTTATAGATGGATTTCTTTTGACCTACTCTTAGCTTTGTTAGAAAACAAGGGAAAAACCACTCCAAGTCTGATACCAGAATTCATCAATAATTACATGAAAACAGAGACAATTAAACTGATCCTCAATACGCATGGATCAACCATCACGAAACTGTCAAAGGCTAATTTAATCGGGTGGAACGGAGCTGAGAGAAGTAATGGCTTGTATAAGTTACTTCGCATGCAATCCTCTGATAAAAAGGACATCCTAACCAAGACAATGTTATGTATTTACGAAGTGAGGAACACTTTATTTCATAAAGGTGAAGCCCTTAAAACAATAATAAATCCAAGCAGTGCATTATTAAGGGATGTTTTCATAAAAAGTTTGGAGACATTCGTAGAAAGTATTAAATAACCAAACGTTTTCCCACAGCAAGTCAACAGAATCTCTTAGAACACCTCAACCCCTACCCCAGTTTTCCAGCAAAAACACGCCATGACCTACCCCCCTCCCCCTTTTCTGCAATGATTGACTATTAGGCTCCAAATATGACCGCTGTATGGATTTGGATAAAACCTGTTGGTTTAGGTGTATACAGGGTTTAGCACATACAGGTATGATTCTGACATCTTCAAGATTGTAGGTAGTTAAGAAATCAGTATCAATATAGAGGGTAGGTATAATCGGAAACGAGTATACGCTCTTTTTTAAGATTAAATTTTAGTCTTTCTCTCTCTGATTTCCTAACTAATCGCCTCTCATATACTCATATACCCTCTCAACACACCCACAACACCCACAACAACACGACACAACACACAAAAAAAGAGGAAAGGTTTTATGTTTAGATATAGGGTTTTATTAGTCTTCTAAGATATTCAACATATTCTAAGCAAACTTCAAAGCTCAGAGAATCTTGTCCTGAAAAAGATACCACTTCTCGTTTGTCAGGCATTGAAGTTAGAATGTCAAAATCAATTAAGAAATATACTTCGTTTTTTCCCTCGTGTTTATCTTTCTTCATTTTTCCCTGCAAAGATATCTTTAGTTTTTTTCTAATATGAAGCTTCAATCCATTGACCAGATTTGCATAAGTCAGCACTTCTGTTAATAGGCAAAATTGCGCGTGGGATGGTGCCCAAGACAAATAAGCTTTGGTTTTGGGATATGACAACTTATAATAAGGAAGTGTCTCGACTGCCACAGTATTTTCTTCGCCCTTTTCAAATGTGCCCTCACCAGTTGCCAGCACACCTGCAAGTGTTTCGAAACCTTCCTCTAAAACTCTCGTTCTCAGGTTTTCTTCTTTATGGTCATCCCAGAAATGAAAAACAACAAGAAAGGTTTCTGTTCTGTCAACCCATTTCCACTCTACAAATATTGGCATGATTCTCATATTGAGAGTTTTTTTCTTTTATGCATTTCCTATGACTGGCTCAAGTATAAAAAATTTTACAATATACTAAATTGTTGGCATTCTTGGGTTCCAGTCTCGTCTCTCAATTCTCAGATACTTAGCAAACAAGAGAGCTTCTTCACTAATCAATGTTTCAAGTTCTTGTCGTTTTCCTTGCCTAATTCTCTATATCCACATACGAATAAAACAACTCATCAAGAGCAACCATGAAAGTCTTAGTTCCCTGTCGTTAAGGTATTCTCTTTTCCCAATTTTACCACGTGACATAGTTTCGCTTTTAGTGATGAAATCTTTTTTGCTCAAGTCTTTGCAGAATCCAATAATGAAATCATTAATCAAATAGCGGTATAATTCTTGGAAGATAGTATCCTATTCGGCTCCAAATATGCTTCTCCAGATGTGCATTTGCAAATTTAGCTGCAAGCCTTTTGTTTCTAGAACTATTTTCCGTTAGACGCAGAAAAATAACTTGTTTCAGAATCGTGCTTAAATATTACTTTGTGATATGTATTGTAATATCTCATAAACTAGAACATTGTGATATAAATGAAAATGAGCGTTTTGCTCAAGAAGCTCCGCATGGACGAAAAAGAGTTCGTAACTTCCTCAGAGCTAAAACTATACTCCAAATCGATGAAACTCAACTACGAGTCAGTAATCCGATACTTCACTTCCCAAGGCTATATAGTCAGGATATTTAGGGGCATCTTCTACGTCAAGTCTTTAGACGAAACAAAGCTTGGAAAAACAAAGTACAGTTATCTGGAGTTGGTTGCGAAAGGATTAGAAATAAAAAACGTCAAAAACTGGTACTTCGGCCTTTACACTGCCCTTAAACTAAACAATATGACCCACGAGACCTTCACAGTTGATTATGTAGTTAACGATAAGATATTCCGAGCAAAGCCGATGAATATAGCTGGCTGCAAGTTCAAGTTCGTCAAACTAGCACCTGCGCTTCTAGACTTTGGCATAGCAAAAGACAGTGTAAGGTACTCTGATGCTGAGAAAACAATTCTTGATTTCATTTACACATGGAGATACAACGGCGTACCGAAAGACAGAATTGTACTAGACATAGCAGACTGGACTAGGATCATCTCAAAGCGAAGAATCAAGGAATATGCCCAGCGGTACCCAAAAACCGTCAGGGAAATCGTTGAAGAAGTGGTCAGATGATAAAAGATTTTGCGAATGAAGTGGGCAGAGTTCAGCAAATCAAAAGAGCAGACCTCATAGAGAAAGACATTATCCTTCATCAAGTGTTGCTTGACCTTTCTAAAAACAAGCTGCTGTTCTCAAAGAAAGTAACCAAAGAATTGACTTGAAATAGAGGACACGATGTTTTTTAGGTTCTATAGTGCTTAATGGGACGCTGTAACTTTTAATTTTGAGGGCACTATTTTTTGGATGTTCTTATTAGTTTCCTGTGTTATAATTACGAAAACCAAAGTAGTCCACAAATAAGAGGGCAGTTAAGGAGAGCTGTGTCGATTTGAGTTTTCTAAAGTTGTTGCGTAGCAGATTTGATGGGTGGCTGTTGGTTGTTCTGGTTTTTGTGGTAGTATACGCTGGTTTTCTTTCTGTTAATTTGGGTTTTATGTCTATGCAGTGGGATGAGGTTAGCCATTTTACTGGTGGTTTGCTTTTTACTCGTGGGCAGTTGTGGGACTATTTTTTGATGAGTTCGTTTTATCCGCCTGTGTTCAATTTGGTGACGGCTGCTTACTTTGCGGTTGCGGGTGCGAGCGTGTTTGTGGGGCGGTTTGTAGCTGTAACCTTCTCGGCTCTTTCCGTGTTTTTGGTTTTTCAGATTGCCCGCAGAATGTACGGAGCCAAAACTGCGTTGGTTGCCTCGGTGCTGTTTGGGGTGATGCCTGGGTTTGTTTGGGTTTCGCGCATGGCTATGATTGAAACCATGCTCATCTTCATCTTCCTCTTGGCGATGTTGTTCTTTTTTAGGTGGCTCCAAACGGGCAGCGAAAGAGACCGCGTGCTAAGCATTGTTGCGTTGGCTTTTGGGGTGGTTGTGAAGTATCAGATGCTCGTAGTAACCCCGATAATTATGCTGGCAAGTATGCTGCTGTGGAAACGCGACTACCTCAAAGCGCAAATCAACCGCTTTTTACAGCGCAAGTTCCTGATTTTGGCGGCAGTAGGAATCGGCGTAGGCTTGGTTGCTGTCTGGATGCTTTTGGCTTCGGGGCTGGTGGACTTGCTGATTTACTCCATTCAGGTGGGCACAGCTGAGCGCTCACTGTACAGCGTGCGGTTTCCCACTCCCGTTTTTTACCTCGTGGAGATGGTTTGGCCATACAACAACATGCACCCAATTTCCCTGATTCTCTACATCTTCGGTCTGTTGGGGCTGGGTCTGATGGCGTATCGACGCAAACCACAAGACAAATTCCTCCTCCTATGCTTCATAGTAATCTACACAGTTTTCACAGCCATTCCTAACCGACAGTGGCGCTACGTCACACTGCTGTTTCCTATCTTGGCAATCTCAGCCTCCAGCCTCATCACTTCCGCATTTGAGAAGGCACAAAAAACATGGCAAAATACAAATGCGCACGTAAACAGGCGATTGGTTGCCAAACTGGCTGCTAGCATACTCGTAGTATCAGTTTCCGTCGGAGTGTTTTACAGCTGCTCAGACGCGTACAGCTGGGTAGAGAAAGACCAGTTGCAAGTGCCCGTGGAACAGGCAAGCCAGTACGCCGCGCAGAACCTGAGTGGCAACGAGTCAGTGGCGGTTGTTTGCCCGCTTAACTACCTTAACGAGTACATGGTCTGGTTTTACCTAAACGCGCAGGCTCCACGCCAAAACACTGTGTGGCAATACCCCAAACTCGCCGTGGACTCCTACACGCCCAACATGAACACAACAGAATTCATAGACCAGTGCCAGCAACGCGATGCGGCGTACGTTTTTCTCTACGAGAACGGCGGCGTCAGCTACTTTAACACCACCCTAACCTCACACGACATCTACAACATACTCAGCAGCACAGGCAGGTTCACACCACAAGCCACCTTCGGTGCTGAACCCCACAGAATCTTCACTTTCTCTTTCCCCTAACCCACACCCTTCAAAAGCGACTTTCCATCCGCTCCTCAGCGCCGACTGCTCTGCCTACGCTTTCATGTACTTGTTGACCGCATCAACCTTGTCCTTCATGGTACGCGGCTTATCCCTTCGGTCATCAATCCGCAACGTGGATACAACTCTCAATATGCCTGCGGCAACCATGGCTTCATGAGCAACCTTAACCGCCTCAAAAATCGTTTCCAAACTGCCCGCTTCCAAAACCGTACCCATCGCCGTTACTTCAAAGGTTAAGCCCTTCACTTTTTTGAGGGCACCTATGGCTTCTGCCACATAGCAGCCTATGCTTGTTTCTCCGTGACCAAGAGGAACTATGCTGAACTCAGCTATCACAGAGCACTTTTTCTCCAAAACATCACCAACCAAAAGTAGACGCTTCGCGCTTATTAGAATTATCCAGCCCAACGTAGCGGCTTTCTAAAGATGTTTGCAGCTTGAAACCGTAATTGATATTAACGGTTTATCCAGAGTATCAGAACTGTGTCGGCAAATACTTTGATGTTGGGCTCTGGTGGGTGGCAACTGTCCTGTTCGAATTAATCTCAGTCAGCATCATAATCCTCCTACTGGGCATACTTTTGGACATAATTGTAGGCGACCCCTCACCAAACAGCCCACTGGCATCATACTACAAAATCCACCCCACAGTCCTTATGGGGAACTTTACCAAAGCCCTAAAAAAACACCTAAAAAACCCAAACCCAAAAAGGGAAAAAGCAAACGGCGTCCTGCTCGGATTAGCCGTTATTCTCGGGTTCAGTTTGCCTGTGTACTTTGGGCTCTGGGCAATCTACACCTACCTCGGCGCAGTCTACACATGGCTCGGAGTAGCCGCCTACGCCATAATCGCCGTTATACTCGTAAAATTTACAGTTTGCATTAAGCTGGAGACGGACTGGGCAAAAGCCGCAGCCAAAGCCATAGAGCAAAACGACCTTGTCGAAGCACGCAAGTACTCGCATTTCTCGCGCCGCGACTCCTCAAACCTCAACGGCTCCCAAATAGGCTCAGCCGTCATCGAATCCATGGCGGAAAACCTCATAGACTTCAAACTCTCCCCAATAATCTTCTACTCACTCCTCGGCGTCACAGGCGCCATAGCCTTCAGAGCAGTCAACACCCTAGACGGCATGGTAGGCTTCAAAGACAAAGAAAACATCAACCTCGGATGGTTCAGCGCCAACCTCGACCACATAATCAACTACATACCCTCACGCCTCACAGGCACCCTCATAATCGCCGCAGCCGCCCTCCTAGGCTACGACTACAAAAACGCATGGCACATAGCCAAACGCGACCACCAAAAAACCCCCAGCCGCAACCACGGATGGCCCATGGCAGCCATGGCAGGCGCCCTACACGTCCAATTCGAAAAACCCACACAATACATCCTCGGCGACGCAGACCAAGCCCTGACACCAGACAAAATCCTGCACGCCCTAAAAATCCGCGACGGCACCATAATCCTGTGCATCCTGCTCTTCCTACCCGTCCTCATCCTGATACGACTGTTCGTTTTTCCCTTCTAAACCCACAATGCAAAATATATTAATCAAGCAACCCCGCTATGTTGGCTTGAGATGCTCGTAGTAATGTCACATGCGGCTTCCAAAGAGCACAGGCAAACTTTTTTTGACAGACCAAACGCTGAAAACGGAGGCACCTGACAGCATGCGTGTTTGCCTCATCAACCCGCCACGAATTCAGCAGAAACTCTGGGGAAAACCAGCCGCCTTCCAACCCCTCGACATAGCCTACGTCGCAGCGGTTCTCGAAAAAGACCACGCCGTAAGCATAATCGACTGCCCCACTGAAGGCTGGCAAAACCTCCAAGAAATAGACGGCGTCAAATACCGCCTAGGCTTAACCAGCGAGCAAATCGCCCAACGCATAAAACAGTGGAAACCAGACCTCGTAGTAATTACTGTGCCGTTTAGCGGATGGTGGCAAACCGCGTTTGAAACCGCCGCCGCCGTCAAAAGCGTAAACCCCGACATCAAAACGGCGCTCATCGGGCTGCATCCTTCAGCCAAACCCCATGAAAGTCTCGCACAGCCCAACATCGATTTTGTGGTTATAGGTGAACCTGAACTTACCGTGCAAGAACTCGCCAACACACTCGAAAAAGGCGATGCGGAAGAACTCAAAGCGGTCAAAGGGTTAGGCTTCACCAAAAACGGCAAAGACATAATCACCCCACCAAGACCCATCATAGAAGACCTAGACTCTCTCCCCTTTCCCGCACGGCACCTGCTGCCCATGAAGGAACTCTTCGCCGCAGTCAAACAAACCCCAATAAGAGGCGAAATCCGCAAACCCTGCGCCCGCTTCCTAACCAGCCGCGGCTGCCCAAACAACTGCATCTTCTGCAGCAACCACATCGTCATGGGCAAGAAATGGCGCGGCAGAAGCCCCAAAAACGTCGTTGACGAATTGGAGCAGATTGTGCAGACCTACGGTATTCAGCAGGTGGACTTCGAAGACGACAACATGACGTTCAACAAGAAGCGGATGGAAGCCATCTGTGACTTGATGGTTGACCGCGGTTTAGACCTGGAATGGTACACCCCTAATGGCGTACGCGCGGACGGGCTAGACGCCACATTGCTGGCGAAGATGAGGCGTTCCGGCTGTCAACGCATCTATGTGGCACCCGAATCAGGCGTCCAACGTGTCGTAGACGGCATTATCAAGAAGAATCAGGACCTCCGCAAAGTGGAGGAAGCCATAATTAGCGCGCACCGAGTCGGCATAAAAGTCAGTACTTTTTTCATCATAGGCTTCATAGGCGAAACCAAAGCCGACATGCAAGCCACCATAAACTACGCCTACAAACTGCGCCAACTCGGAGCAGACCGCTTCTACTTCAGCTACGCCACCCCACTGGTCGGCACGGAACTTTTCAAGCAGGCAGAAGAAGGCGGATACTTGCGTCCTGAGTTTAGCGACGAAGCCCTCTCTTGGGCTCAACCCCTCATTGAAACACCTGAGTTTACTGCTGATGATTTGCGTGAACTGTGCGCCAAAGGTATGTTGGTGAATCCCACCGTCAACCGCGACAGGTTTGTGCGTGCTTTACGGAACCCGAAAAAAGCGCTTAACGTTTTGATTGGCAGAACCAAAATGATTTACCAGCAAAAGCAGACAGAAAAGAAATAGGCTTCTACCGAGGAAGCATATCGCCTAAGTTTTCATTGGGTTTCTTTTAGCATATTCACAATCGGCAACCCATACGGGCACTTCGGTTTGCATACGCCGCAACCAGTACACTTTTCTGAAAAATGCACACTTGACGAAGGTAAAACATTGTTTATAATACATTTATTTTTGCTTCGTTTACCTGATTCAGCACTCTGCATCCTAAGCAAAACTTGGGACTCGGTTCCACTTGTTTATCGTAAAATTTTATATATAATTGCTAATATACATAGTCTCCTAGATTAATTTTTAAAAGGAGAGAAAAGAATGAAAATTCAGAAAAATAAAACATTAGCTACCGTTGCATTGATTGTGCTTTTGACTATGAGTACATTCGTTGCGTTTTTGCCTACCGCAAATGCGCATAATCCTGCATTGAACATAAAGACGTATGCTCTGCTCAGCGTTTCCCCCTCCACTGCCGGAGTGGGTCAACAACTGATAGTGTACATGTGGCTTTCTATGCAGCCGCCGACAGCGTTAGGTGCTTACGGAGACCGATGGCACGACTTCAGCTTAACCATAACGAAACCCGATGGGGCAACCGACGTGCAGGGACCATTCAGCTCTGACCCGATTGGTTTTGCATGGACTCTGTACACGCCCGACCAAGTTGGCACATACACCTTCAAGTTTAACTTTCCAGGACAAACATTAGCTGGCGACAACCTCAACCCAACTGACGCAACTGGACAAGCCTTCATTGGCGACTACTTTGCACCCAGCGCAAGCGAAACCCAATCAGTTACCGTGCAGCAGAACGAAGTACCAGAACGCACCGACGATGCGCTTCCGACCGGCTACTGGGCTCGACCAATAAACGCACAACACCGAGAATGGTGGTCAATTTCAGGAAACTGGCTGGAGCAACCTACGAATTTCCCGGCTAACTTCTACACGGACGGACCTGAAACTTCACACATACTGTGGACCAAGGAGTTAACGATGGGCGGTCTAGTCGGAGGAGCATTCGGTGACACATCATTCCACTGCGGGAACGCCTACGAAGGAAAATGGGCCCCACCAGTAATAATCAACGGAATGCTCTACTACAACAAATACCCCGCCGATATATACTACGGCAGACCCGGAGGCTATCCGCGAGCTGCTCCCCAAAACGGCGTATGCTGTGTAGACCTGCGCACTGGCGCTGAACTGTGGTACAACAATGACACAAGAATCGATTTCGGACAAATCTACAGATACGACTCACCTAACCAACACGGAGCTTTCGCGTACCTATGGTCAATGAGCGGCGCTACTTGGAAAGCATATGATGCCTTTACCGGAGACTACGTGTACACAATCACTAATGTCCCCGCAGGCACTCAGATTTTCGGTTCAGACGGCAGCATACTGAGATACATATTTGATGCACGCACTCATACCCTGGCTCTATGGAGCGCAAACGCCATACCTGAACTGCTTGGTGGACCAACTGGAACCGAGAACTGGCAATGGCGACCTTACGGAAAAGTTGTTGACGGCAGAACAGGCTATGTATGGAACAAAACAGTCTCCGCCGATATCGCTGGCGGCATTAACTTCGTCTTTGCAGATAATAGCATCGTTGGTTCATCCGGATTGGGACGAACAAACATGTGGCTCAACCTTGGAACCACCGACTACAGTGTTTGGCGTTTGAATCTGGCACCCGGAAAAGAAGGACAACTACTTTGGACGAAAACTTACAACGCACCTGAAGGAGTAACCATAAGCATGGAAGCTGCAAGCGTAGATGATGGCGTTTTCACTCTTTGGGCACCCGAATCTAGACAACACTGGGGATACAGCCTCAACGATGGAGCACAACTATGGGGTCCAACTGCGCCTCAAGACGCGTGGGACTTCACCGTTGGAACTACTGGTACAATTGCATATGGCAAACTCTTGACGTTCGGCTACAGCGGTATAGTCTACTGCTACGACGTTACAACCGGTGACCTCTCATGGGCATGGGAAGCTACAGCTGACTATTATGGAGATGCACACTGGAGCGGCCGCTACGTTTTGGATGTAGCATTCATCGCTGACGGAAAAGTCTACGCAGTCTCAGGCGAACACTCTCCAGATGACCCCAAAGAGGTTGGTGCACCAATGGCATGCATTGACATAGCAAGCGGACAGGAACTGTGGAAGATACCCTTCTATTCAGGTCACTGGGCGAACAATCCAGCCATCGCAGACGGCATAATCACCTATTTGAACACATACGACAACCAGATATACGCCATCGGCAAAGGTCCATCCGCCACAACAGTTTCAGCACCACAAACCGTAGTGGCTGTAGGAACTGGAGTTATGATAACTGGCACTGTCACTGATCAATCTGCAGGCGCTAAGGGCACTCCCGCTATTGCTGACGCAGACATGACTGCATGGATGAAATACCTCTACATGCAATACCCAATTCCATGCGACGCCCAAGGAGTCACCGTAAAACTAACCGCTATTGACTCAAATGGAGCCTCAACAGACATAGGCACTGTAACCAGCGACATGAGCGGCATGTTCAAGAAAATGTGGACTCCACCCACAGAAGGCGAATACACTATCGTTGCTACCTTCGAAGGCTCTAAGTCCTACTGGTCTTCTTACGCAGAAACCGCTGTAGGCGTATCTTCAGCATCGCAAGCATCACCTGCACCTGAAGCACCAGCCTATACTACAACGGACATAGTGATAATCGTCGCAGTTGTCATCGCTATCCTCATCGGCTTAGTCAACCTGCTCGCTCTAAGAAAACGACCATAACTCCCCAACCTTCTTTCTTTTTTTAGTTTTTAAGCCAAAACTAACTCCGTTTTTTATAGGTCCACACCAACCAAAGTAAATTTGTAGACATGGATAGATTAACCCAAATTTTAAATATCATGTCCTCCCAAGGGTGTCTATTGTAAACATATAGGAGAGAAAAGAGAGTGAAAATTTCAAAGAAAATAACGTTAGTTGTGCTTGCGTTTGCTTTTCTTTTGGCTATAAGTCCATTTATGACGAGCCTGCAAACCGCTACTGCACATACCCCTCCAATGAGCATTCCAACGTACGCATATCTTGTTGTTTCACCTAACCCCGTAGGTGTCGGTCAACAGATGTTCGTTGTAATGTGGCTTCATGGAGCTCCACCAACGGCAGTTGGAATTGCTGGTGACAGATGGCACGACTTCACACTTGACATTACAAAGCCCGACGGAACCATGCAAACCCTAGGCCCATACACATCTGACCCAACAGGATCAACATACGCTCTATACACGCCAGACCAAATAGGCACATACACATTCGTGTTCAAATATTCCGGACAAGTACTGACTTTGGTCAATCCAGTAAATGGCGAAGTAGCTAACCCCGCAGACATGACACGCTGGGGTAGTGATGCCTTCATAGGCGACACATTCCTACCTAGCGAAGCAACAGCAACGCTCACCGTGCAGTCGAATCCTGTAGTGAAAATTCCAGACTATGGTCTTCCAACCAGCTACTGGACATACCCAATAGAAGGACAGAATACTGCTTGGGTTACAATGACTTCAAACTGGCTTGCCGGAGCATACCTTGGTTGGGTAAACCCTAATGAGCAGAACCTTTGGCAGAAAGACGGTGTTGCACCTAACAGTCCCCACATAATATGGACAAGACCTATTGAGTTCGGCGGTCTTGTCGGAGGGAGCACACAAATCCCTGGCGTAGGCTTCTACTCTGGTGGTTCATATGAAGGCAGATTCGGTAACGCAATAATCATGGCTGGCATGCTCTACTACCAAGAACCTTTAGGGCACTCTGCATCTGGCGGCGGCTATACATGTGTTAACTTACGTACAGGCGAAGTTGTCTGGCACAGAGACGACATTGGCACTATCGGCGGCGGTCCAGCACCTGCTTTTGGTCAACTATATAACTACGAATCAATGAACCAGCACGGTGTGGTAGGCGGGATACTTTGGGCATCTAACTTTGCAGCTGGATATGACGCATTCACAGGCAAAGATGTCTACAAATTAACTGACGCTCCTAGAGGCTCAGAAGTATACCTTCCAACTGGCGAAATCCAACGATACGTCTTTAACTACAACACAGCAACAAAAAGCGGCTCTATCGCTTTATGGAGCAGTACTGCTGAACAGCAGGGATTGGAAGGTGCCCTTGGAACTGGTAGCAGCGCTTACCAGTGGAGACCAAACGGTAAAACCGTAAACATGTCTGATGCATACCTATGGACTGTACCTATAAACGCAGATCTAACAGGGCTAACAGCACCATCAATAGTTTCCGTTATACCTGGCGACATGATAATTGGCACAAGCACCTCGTTTGCATGGTTGGGCGGAATATTACAGGTAACTCCCGACCCAATAACGATGTGGGCAATCAGCGATAGACCCGAAACAAGAGGTCAACTATTATGGAGACAGGACTTCCACCCACCAGGGAACTTCATGACCCCCTTCCTGGGACCAGTTGACCCAACAAGCCGCGTGTTTACCATCACATACATAGAGACAATGGAATGGTATGGCTACAGTATTGACACAGGCGCACAACTCTGGGGTCCAACAACCGGAGTTCAAAACGACTTTAGCTACTATGGCGGTGGCAGAGGCGGTGGTCAAATAGGCTTCGTCGCGTATGGCAACCTTTACACACAAGGCTTCGGTGGCGAACTCCTATGCTACTCTATGACGACTGGAAACGTGATATGGCGATACGCTAATACAAACAGCGGAGACGAAACAGTTTGGGGCAACTACCCAATATTCATAGCAGCCATTGCAGACGGCAAAGTCTACGCATTCAACAACGAACACTCACCAAACTACCCACTATACAAAGGCGAACAAGTCCGCTGCATTGACGCTTACACCGGCCAAGAAATATGGACTATGCTGGGCTGGGCTGGCCAATCTGGCGGTCCTGGTCTCTCAACCGGAATTCTTGCTGATGGCACATTTGTTTACTACAACTACTACGACAATCAACTATACGCAGTCGCTAAAGGCCCAAGCGCAGTCACTGTTGACGCACCATTAACCGCAGTAACCGCAGGACAATCAATAACAATCCGAGGCACCGTCACTGACATTTGTGCAGGCGCTAAACAACTAGTAGCCGACGGCAAATTCAACATTGTTCCAGCAGTAGCTGACGCAAACATGGCTGAATGGATGGAATTCCTATACATGCAAAAACCAATGCCTAACGCAAATGGTGTTTCAGTGAAACTAGTTGCAGTTGACGCAAACGGCAACTCAATGGACATCGGCACAGCAGTAAGCGACTCAAGCGGTATCTATGCACTAACATGGACTCCAACAGCTAGTGGTCAATACAAGATAGTCGCAGCATTCGAAGGTTCTAACTCTTACTGGCCATCATGCGCAGAAACAGCTCTAAGCGTATCCGCAGCAGCAGCAGCACCTGCACCTGTAGAAACACCTGTCGACAATACAATGAATATAATCATCATAGCTGTAGTCGTCATTGGCATCCTCATCGGCTTAGTCAACCTGATGGCTCTTAGGAAAAAATAAATTTCCCCATCTTTTCTTTTTTTTGTTTCTGAATTCTCAACTGATTAAGAAGCCAAGAAAAATATTGTATCTGCTTATTTTGACGTCAAAAGCTTGAAACCCTGCTTCAAAACTTTCACAGGTCCAACCTGCCTTGTTTTCCACAGAATCCGCTTAGGCGACCTAGTGAATTCCCTGTGGAATCGTCGTTGAATTTCTGTGAGTTTTTTGAAGTCAAACTCGTCCGTTTTAGCCGCCAGCA
>CALMWK010000103.1 GCA_937873375.1 Candidatus Bathyarchaeota archaeon | reverse complement strand
ATTATCCTAGGATTAAACGGAGTAATCTTGGTTACAGGCAAAACCTTGGAAGAAGAGGAACTTGCTATATTCGTGATCCGAAAAATTGAGGAAGAATCCCATACAAGCGGTCTTACTGATCGCATTACACAGTTGCTAAAAGAAAAGAAAATAAGTAAAGTGGAGGAAAATAAAGTTGAATGAAAAACCAGAAAAATTAATCGATAAAAAAGGCATCCGATTAGACGGTAGAAAAGCGGATGAACTTCGCCCTCTGAAACTTCAAGTAGGCGTACTTTCAAATGCTGACGGCTCAGCCTACATTGAACACGGCAAAAACAAGATTTTAGCCGCAGCTTTCGGCCCAAGAGAAATGCACCCCAAACACCTCGCGCAACCAGACCGAATGGTTCTAAGATGCAGATACCACATGGCGCCCTTCTCAGTTCAAGAACGCAAATCTCCCGCACCTTCACGCAGAGAAGTTGAATTAAGCAAAGTCATAAAAGAATCCCTTGAACCAGCATTATTCTTGGAACTCTATCCACGCACAGGCGTAGATGTATTCGTTGAAGTTTTACAGGCTGACGGAGGAACCAGATGCGCAGCCATCACAGCTGCTGCACTCGCAATTGCCGACTCAGGTGTCCCCATGAAAGACCTTGTCGTTGCATGTGCCGCTGGAAAAGTTGACGACACAGTTGTCGTAGACCTCTTTGACGCTGAGGACAAACTTGGCGCCGCAGATGTTCCAGTTGCTTGCATGCCGAACCTAAATGCAGTTACGCTGCTACAGATGGACGGCATCTTGAGTCCTGACGAATTTGAAAAAGCCGTCAACATGGCTATGGAAGGATGCAAAAAAATCTATGCCATGCAGAAAGAGGCATTAAAAACAAAATACATGGTTGTTAAGGAGGTAGAAGAGTAATGTCATCACTCATTACCAAAGTTCGACTAAAGCAAATCGAAGCGCTGCTTGAAAAAGGCGGACGCTTAGACGAAAGAAGCTTAACTGACTACCGCGAAATAAAAATCGAACAAGGCATAATCGAGAAAGCTGAAGGCTCCGCCCGCGTTTATCTCGGAAAAACCGAGGTTCTTGTCGGCGTTAAAGTTGAAACCGGAGAACCCTTCCCAGACACACCAAACGACGGTGTCATGACTGTCAACGCAGAGCTTGTTCCAGTGGCATCACCGCACTTTGAGCCAGGTCCACCTGACGAAAACAGCATCGAACTCGCACGTGTCGTTGACCGCGGAATCAGAGAATCACACGCAATCGACACAGCGAAACTCTGCATAGAAGCCGGCAAAAAAGTTTTCGTCGTATTCGTAGACGTCTATGTCTTAAACCACGACGGTAACCTCATTGACGCTGCCGCAATGGCTGCTATTGGTGCATTGATGAACACCAAGATGCCGAACTATGAAATCAAAGACGGCGAACTAAA
>CALMWK010000102.1 GCA_937873375.1 Candidatus Bathyarchaeota archaeon | reverse complement strand
TTTTGGGTTGGTTTCTACGAGTTCCAACTGTATTACTTGTGAATATTCGATTAAATCGTTGATTATTTTGTTTGAACGTTCAATGCAGTTTTCGATGTTTTCAAACATTTCGCGTCCTGCAACATCCATTGTTGTGTTGGTTTTGGTTTTGAGGTAGTAGGTGGAAGCTGCGATGCCTTGCAGGGGATTTCGCAGATCGTGCCCAATAATACCTGCCAATTCTCCGATAGCAGCTAACCTTTCAGACTTTAGCAGTTTTTCTTGCGCGTTTTTCAGGTTTTCGTTTGCCTCATCCAGTTTTTTCTCTAAAATTACGAAGGACGCCATGCTGACCACGCCGCTACCTTTTGGAGTTGTAAACATTAAACCTATGAACACAACACCGAAAAGGGCAAGAAGAACAGGTATGTCTTCTGATGAACCTAGTTCCATTGTGATTCCCTGAAATAGGAAGCATAATGCGGCAAGCAAGAACTTCAGGTTTAAACTATCTCTGCTTTTTATGAATAAGTACGTCAAAATAGGAATCGCAATGCTCATGAACGCAACCATCAGTGCTAAACGTAAACTTTCGAAGGAAAACTGAGTGAAAAAGGCCAGAACAGAAAGCCCAGTTCCAATTAAGAAAACGGCAAAGGGTTTGTCGAAGTTTTTAATTTTGAAAAGGCTTGATAGAGCAGCTATTGGAACAGCAAATGTTATGGGAATTAACAACCAGTTTCCCGAATCAAAAATTGGTGTGCCACCTATGGCTTTCACCAGTACGATATAAAAGCCGAAAGATGAAGCGAAAAGCCCAATTGCAAATAGTAGTTTGCGTTTATTTCTGTCCTTATAGTACAAGTAAAATAGGATTAGGGAGAGGCATAGAGAGGCGATGAAGGGTATGCTTAAGAGCAGGGTGCGTTTTAGCACTTCATACATTTCTTTTGCCTCCGTTACCTTCAAGTGACATCTTTATTGGTTACTCCACGTTAAGATTGCCTAGTTTTGCAGTGCGTCTGCTCATTTTTCACCAAAACGCCTTCTGCATAATGCCAACATATGCAACGCCTTTAGCATTCAAATCATCATATTAGCAATCCTTTGAATACTAATTTGAAAATTTGTGCGTACAACGAACAACACTAAAGTTGAGCAAACCACAATACACCGTAAAGTTTGAGTGCTTTTTTGTTTCAGGTAAACTTTTGAGGCTGACTAAAAGGCTGCTTGTTGCTGCCTGCACACCCAAGGCACAACCAAACCCAAACAAAACAAAAAAAAAAACAACACAACACAGCCCTAAAAGACCCCTCGAACCTTTGAAGGCTTTTAACTGTCTTTCCGCATTAAACTACAGATTAGATTATAAGTCCATAACTTTCAGGTAAGGACCAGATGAATAGCAACAAGACAAAATTTGAGCATGACCTGAACGTTTTGCTGTCGCGTTTGACAGTCGACATTGACAAAGAGGCAATCCGCAAGCTTAACAAGCTCAAAGATGACCTTCTGAAGCTACACCAAGAAAACGTAGTCAAAATAAACCATTCCGTTATGGAGCTAGTTTGCGCAAAGTACCTCATACTCAAAGGCTACGACGTCCAAATTGAGCAGCCCCTGAATGACATTTTGACTTGTGACCTTTACGCAACGAAAGGTTATGGAAACCTAATTGTCGAGATTGAAACAGGCTACATCCCGCCTGAACACGCCATGGACCCCCTAACCTACACTTACGCGCGGTTAGCCAGCAAAATAATCCGTTACAGCAGCTTCGCAGGAAAATTCGCCCTAGGCATACCACCACACTACATTTTGCCTCTGCCACGTACGCTTGCACTGCCGCCAAAAAGAAGAACAACGCAAGACATTGAGGAAATTAAAAATTTATGCGATTGGTACTACCAAAACCCACCCGTGACCGAGGATGGCATCCGAAACGCTCGAATACACGAAATCTACATAATTGATGTTGACCGAACCATAGTCCAAGCCATGGACCCAGAAGCATACATGAAACGCGCCCTGCACAAAGGAGTCATATTCACGTTAAAAGAAGAACCCCTAATAAAAAGAACTAAACCTCATCCGCCGCCATGCCCAAGCGAAAAACTAGACAAATA
>CALMWK010000101.1 GCA_937873375.1 Candidatus Bathyarchaeota archaeon | reverse complement strand
AGATGCTTGACTTTAGTATTGTCTTCATTTGTCCATAGTAACTGAATAATATTAATGAATACAGAAGTCGCAAGTAATTTATATCATTTTCAACCTAAATGTCCTAAAGATCTTAAACACCAAAAGGAGCGTCACAAAAATAAGAATAAAAATAGGGTTAAGAAAGAACAAAATGGCGTTCTCTGCAGTAATTGCCTCGTTGATAATGATGCTTCTTGCAGTTGCTGCAGGTGTTGTAGTTTACGCTTATGTTATGGGTTGGATTGGCGGCGCTCAGCAGAACCCTACGCAAACAGGAAAACTATCATTTGATTCAATTACCGCAAGCAGCAGCACAGGCATAATAATGTATGTTAGAAACAGTGGTAGTGTTGACGTTTTGATTGATAAGGTGTATGTTGATGGTAATGCTACAGTTTTTACCCAAGCGCCGATAAACCCGTTGGTAATACAGTCGACTACGAAAATAACAGCAACACAGGTTAATATTGCAACAGCCAACTTCTACGAAGTGAAAGTTGTCTGCACAGACGGTACCACAGTAAGCACTTCCGTTCAAGCCACAACATAACACCTTAACAGCCACCATTTTTTTGGTATCACCACACAAGGCAGGGTAGGTTACAAACATAGTGTTGAGCAGGTTAATCCATGACAAAAGAGGAGTAAGCGAAATAATCGGTAGCTTACTTGTGATTCTCATAGTTGCCACTGCGGGAGTCGCCGTTTACGCCTATAGTGTGGACGCTTTTAACTCTTCAAGCAGTCATTTCCAACAGCAAACAAGGCTGGATGAGGAACGGCTGCGTGAACGAATTCTAATACCCCGCGTTTGGGGGGACGCTCCAAACCAGTTGAACGTGACAGTTCTGAACTATGGCAAAATCGATATAGCCATAGATGCCGTTTACATCAACGGAACGGCAGTTACTGCCTTTTTAGAAGGTAGAGGAGTTTTCACGGGTGTAGGTGAACTTGTCGGGGTAAAGTGTACTTCCCCCATAGCTATTCAGTCAGGTTCAGTTTATGAGATTACGGTAGTAACAGAGAGAGGAGGCAAAGTGACTGTTTACTGGACGGCGTAGGCGAACTAAGCGTGGACTCGGCTCAATAATTGCCGCCACGTTTCTAGTACTCATCCTTCTTTCAGGCGTCGCCTTCTACGCTCTAATCCTAAACACTACTGACAGCTACAATGCAACAGCTAGCTCCATGAGCCAAGTAGACTGGAACAGAAACCGCGAACAACTAACAATCAAGTCGGTGCAGATAACAAGTGAAAACAAGCTAAATGTGACTGTAACAAATACAGGTTCTGTTTATTCTAGGTTATTGTGGCTTGGGCTTTTCAATCAATCCGTAACTCCTGAGGCGCAGTGGTTCTTCAACCTGAATAAGCAAATTGAGCCCGCAGCAACCACAAACATCCTAACCGATTTCATAGTAACCGAAGGCAAAAAGTACGTTGTCCAAATCGCCACCGAAGCAGGTAATATTTTTAATTCAAACTTTTATCCTGCAAGCGAAGTCACCTGCGCGCTCACGTTGGTGGCTGCTTCTACAACGGTTTACCAAGGAAACGACATTACCCTGTTTCTAACGGTCACAAACAATGACACCAAGGTGGACATAATTCAAAACATAACTGTGAGCCTTCAAGTAGCGCCTTTGGGGCTGGTGACAGTTACCGAGCAACCCAGCACATTAACCATAAAATCCCTGAGAACAGGCGAAACTGCCTTCTTCAAGTGGATTTATCAAGCAACAAACACTGGCACGGTCACATTCAACATGACATATGATAAAGCGCCAGTTGGCGTCTTCGCTTTGTCAACCGTGACAATCGCCACTACACCCGCAGGCGGCGCCCAAGGACAAGTCGCCATAACAGGACAGAACGGTTCTGCAACGTTCAATCCTTCACAGTGGACCACTCTAGGCGGCACTCAAAATGTCAGCGGAACCCTCGCTAATTTGGTCAGCAGCGATTCAAACCCCGTAGTCTTCAACTCCTACTACACTGGAACCTCAACAGACACCAACTACTTTGTTGGCAGTAGCACATCTAACGTGGATGGTTCGCCGTCAAAGGGAACCCACAGCAGCTTCGCAGCACAGCAGGCTGGACCCGACTCAATTTACGATACGTTGACGGAGGCAGGTTCCGCCTCAACCAATACGTATAACCCTTCCAGCTATGGCTTGTTAGGTTCCACACAGCTTGTTTCGGGCACTTTGGCAGACCTCCAAACAAACAACAACGTGTACATGACTTTCCAAAGTTATCCGTCAGCTTTTGCCGCTCAACAGCTGTATGCCCATAGCGAAACTTCAACCATTGGCGGCTTACCCTACTATCTTCAAAAGCTTACAAGCGCTGACGGCACTGCCACAACACTGTCTGCGTCAATGGGAACAACGGGGCGGCAACTTTTGGGAAAGTTCGTGTATCCGCTGACTGGAGTGACAGTAATTCCTGCCAGCACTTGGACGATGAACTACCGCACATGGAGAGACACGGGAGGTAACATCGGTTTTGATGCAGTGAGTAACGCAGATTCTGGATCAAGTTATGTCTCTTCACTTTCTTGGAGCCACACTACAGGGTCTGGTTCAAATAGACTTTTGATTGTAGGCGTTACGCTCCACCCATCATCACCATTTTTCCCCGCGTCTGTTTCGAGCGTAACCTATGGTAGCCAAAGCTTGACCCAGATAAGAACAGACACTGGTGGAGGTAACACAATTAGAAGCGACCTTTGGTACCTTGTCGCCCCTGCTTCTGGAACTAACACAATTACAGTAACGTTATCCTTTTTTACTAGTGCTAAAATTGTAGCAGGCGCATGTACGTACACGGGCGTTGACCAAACGTCGCCACTTGACGTAGCCACGGGCGCAGGGGGGTCAGGTTCTTCGTCTTCTCCATCTCAGAGTATAACTGTTAATACGAATGGTTGTTGGATAGTGGGAAATTTAGCGGCTCTTGGCGATAATTCAGCTGTATCTGAAGGCTCAGGACAAAATACCCGATGGGATGGCACCGCCACGGGGGGTGGACAGAGTTCCAGATGCACAGGGCACGGTAGCGACAAGGGACCTGTAAATGCAGGCAGCCAATCAATGTCTTGGAGTTTGCCATCAAGTACCACTTGGGCTGTTTCTATAGTATCACTCAAAAGCGCACCTCCCGCAGCAGGTTCTGCTGACGTTAACATTCTTATTCGCCAATCCGACGGCACAATTAGAACAACAATAGCCACTGGAGTAGCAAGTTCCCCAACGCTGTCCTCAACTGCATCTACGCTGCAGGGAACATACTCATGGGCTAATTACACCGTTGTAAGCCAAACAGATTACCTCGAAATAGACTACTATGTTAACGTTGCAAGTGCCGTGTCAGGCACGAATACCTACCTAAGAATAGACGATAACACTCTTGCAATAACTAATCAAACAAGAGCAACGAACGTTATGCTTCCAAGCGAATACACTGTTGGAGTGGAATTCTTCGGGACATCAGACACGCAGACTTGGAACCAACTCGTATGGGCAATCGACAGCAGTTTCACAGCTTCAGGCGTTACTGCGACTTTCCAGCTTTACAACTACACTGCAGGAGCTTATTCAACAAGTGGCGACGGCTATCTAACGGACACTATCGGAACCACCGACATAACAAAAACTCAAACCATAACAGCGAACCCAAACCAGTTCAAGGCGGGCAGCGGTAACTGGAGACTAAAAGTTACAGGGGTCAAAACGACCACATCACAGTTCAACTGGAAAGGCGACCTTGTTGCTTACACGCCTTCTTCAGTTAATTACGAACTGGACTTGGAAGCTCAATGGACAAGCGTCGATTTCAGTCAAACAAACGAGTGGCTATGTATCTACGGCGGGACAATGGCTGCTGAAAACATACGCGTGGACGTCTGGACGGGTTCAGCATGGCAGAACGTGTTCACGAACTTGGCAAGCGGCTGGAACAACGTTTCCATCTCAACTTACCTAACTTCATCAACCTTCACGATAAGGTTCAACGGCGGAACAGAAACAAACGACCCCATCCAAAGCAGCTGGAACATAGATGTTTCCCTTTTACACCTCTGGACCATAGCAGACCAGTATACTGCTGCTGTAGAGTTTACAGGGTCACCTACGCAGAACTGGACCTCGTTTACTTGGTCCATCCGCAGTTCATGGAGCACAGCGCAAGCCGCCGTAACCATACAATTCTACAACTTCACGGCTGCCGCTTACGTAACCAGCGGAAACGGCTACCTCACATACACTTCCAGCGCAACACCAAACACCTATGAGCTGAAAACACAAAACGTCGCTGCCGACATGAAAGACTTTACGAACAGCTCGGGCAACTGGAAAGTGAAGATTACAACCGTCAAAACTACAGCGTCGCAGTTCCTGATGAATGTAGATTTGATAGCAGCCAACGCAACCTACCTTTCCAGCGGGGCAAGTGTACCTTATGGCGCTTGGCAGTGGTACACCATTAAGGCTACTTCTGCAGGCGGCGCGCCAATACCCTACAGTTATGTCTCCATCTACGCGAACGGCACAACCTTAATTTTCAAAAATGCAGTTACCAACACAACAATTACAAATCCAGCATGGGTACCGTTAGACGTTGCTGGAGAATACCAACTATACCTACAATCAACCAGCAGCTCCTCTGAAAACTTCGTGCTATACGCATCCGTTGGAACAACCATAGGTCAAAAAAACATCACTCAAGGGGCACCATAATGAACATCTTTAGTCGCGGCGACAAAACAACCAAACAAGACTCCGAAGCTACCAAAAAAACCTCTCTGAAAACTTCAAAGATAAAGAAAAAACAGGGCGCTTCACCCCAAACCAAACTTGAAATCAGCCAAACTAAAGAAGAACAGCCGCTCATCTTCAAAGACTTCTACCCCGTAACGCCCCCATTTGGAAACGTCGGAATCAAAGTCGAAGACACAACAGGTAGACTTGTGTACTTGGTCATTGAGCCCACCATGGATAAAACCGAGCAAGACACCCTTTTGATGCTAAAGGCGATGCTGAAGGAAGAAGCGGGTTTTTCGTTGGCTGTCTTGAAAGATGAAGCGCTGACCGAGAAGTACCTGCGAGACAACATTAACCGCATGATAAAGAGGTTCAGGCTGAAAGTTACAAAGGAGTCACTGGAAAAATTCGTTTACTACGTTAAAAGAGACTTCTTAGGCTACGGCATCGCAGATGTTCTCATTCACGACCCAAACATCGAAGACATCAGCTGCAACGGCACAGACATCCCAATTTACGTGTGGCACAGACTCTACGAATCCCTCCCCACAAACGTTGCATACAAAACAAAAGAAGAATTAGACTCATTCATCACACGACTAGCATACCGCTCAGGGCACCAAATTTCTGTCTCCAGCCCAATTCTCGAAGGCGCCCTTCCAGAAGGCTTCCGCATACACCTAACCCTTGAAGAAGTCTCAAAACGAGGCGCAACATTCACCATAAGAAAAGTCAGAGCCAACCCATTCACCATCGTTGACCTGATAAGTCTGGGCACTGCATCGCCCAGCATGGCAGCGTACTTCTGGATTCTTGTGGAAAACCTACGCTCAATCATAGTAGCCGGAGCCACCGCTTCAGGAAAAACAGCCCTACTCAATTCTATCTGCTCATTCATCAGACCCGAAATGAAAGTAGTCACCATAGAAGAAGTGCGGGAACTTCGGCTACACGACAACTGGATTCCAATGGTAACACGCCCCTCATTCCAAGCAGGAGTCCAAGAAGTCACCCTCTTTGATTTGCTAAAGTCCTCACTAAGACAAAGACCCGACGAGATAATTGTGGGTGAAGTGCGCGGCGAAGAAGCCTACACTCTGTTCCAGAGCATAGCGGTTGGCCACGGTGGCATGTGCACAATTCACGCTGAAAACGTGGAAGCTGTGGAGAAACGCTTGCTAAACAAGCCAATGGATATTCCACCGATGCTCATTCCACTGATGAACGTTATCGCACTGGTCAACCGAACAAGATACCGCGACCGCGTAGTCCGAAGAATACTAGACCTTTCAGAAATCACCGGCGTCGACCCAAAAGGCGAACGCGCCATTTTCACGAAACTATTCGAGTGGGACCCACTGGACGACTCGTTTGTGATGCGCGTCAAATCGTTCACGGACAGCGTTGTTCTCCAGAAGATTGCACAAATGAAGCACGTTCCCATCGAAAACATAGTGGAAGAGTTAGAAAAACGCGAATTCATCTTAAAATGGATGGTGCGCAAGGGACTCAAAGACTACGAAGAGATAGCTGGAGTAATCCGCAGATACTATGTCAATCCTGGTGAAATCTACAACAAAGCGAGGTTCGACACGTAACATGGCGCACCCCAGGTTAGCTGATTACGTGACGAACACGAGTTTCCGAATTTTCAGCCGGTGGATACCCCACTTTGCTACTTTCAAGCAGACCTACCAGAAAAGCGGGTTAAAACTGATATACGAGGCGTATGTAGCGGTTCTGTTTTTCGCCTGCACCCTATCTTTCATTTCTACGTTTGTTGTTGGGTCAGTGGTGAACAGAGTTCTCTTTGGGGCGCCGCTTTCTCAAAGCCTCTTCGCCAGCGCTGTCTTAGCTTTTGTTTCTGTTATGTTGGTTTCAATTGTTTTCATCACTCACCCGTTGTGGCGGGTGCGTCAAAGAAAAGCAGAAATCGACGCTAACCTCGTGTACACTGTAGGCTACATGGGGGTGCTGTCCGCTGGCGGCGTCTCAATTGAGCGGATTTTCACTCGGGTGGCCGAAGTGGAATCGCGCCCGGCAATCAAAGAGCTAGCGAATAAAGTTACTGCAAACGTTAAGATGTTCGGTTTAGATGTGGTCTCGTCGTTAGAAGATGTAACACGCCGCAGTCCATCCGACACCTTTGCCAAGCTCCTCGTAGGCATCGTAAACACCATTAAAACCAGTGGCGATTTGAAGAGTCTGCTGCTTTTCGAGACTAATCGCCTTCTTACTGTGAAACGGGAGCAAATGAAGAAAACTTTGGCATCCTTGGTTGCTTTGGCTGAAATCTACGTTACCTTAATGGTTATGGCACCCATAACTTTCATTATAATGCTAACTATTCTGTCGGTGCTAGGAACCGCTCAGTTTGGTTTGTCGCCTGCCATGCAGTTAAATCTTATCGTTTTCTTCGGGCTTCCCGTAATCTGCATAATGTTTATCGTTATGTTGGACGGCGTTTTGCCCAAGGAGGAATAAAAGTGTACTTCAACAAAAGGCTAAGACTTGCAGTTTGGGCAGTTTCTGCGGCAGTCGGAATAGCGGTCATGCTGTCTCCTATATTTTTGGGGTTGTATGTCCCTACACAGCCCTACTTGATTCCTCTTAGTCAAGAAGTGAACAATGTGGTCGCGTTGGGCTTGATTATCCTGTTGGCGTTCCCTGCAATAGTTGAAGTAAGCAATTATCGCTGGGCTCGGCAAGTTGAACGTTCAATTCCGCGACTTCTGCGAGATATCGCTGAAGCGGTGCGTTCAGGTGTAACCCTGCCCCGGGCGGTTGAAGAGGCATCACAAAGAAGTTATGGACCTCTGTCAAAGGAGCTTGATCGTTCTATGTCCATGTTTGTGGTAGGTGCCAGCTGGGAAGAGGCAATAATGTCTTTAGCTAAACGCGTTAACCGCTCGCCCGTGTCAAGGTTGGCGACTATTCTAATTGAAGCTAATCAGACTGGTGGAAAGATGAGTGAGGTAATGGATTCGAGTGTTCAGCTTTTTTCTAGCTTGGATGAATATAAGGAGGAGCAGTTGAACAATATGCGGCCTTACTTGTTAACGATTTACATGGCAACGGTCATTTTTCTGGTTATCACGTATGTGGTGTTGCATCAGTTTATGGCTCCACTTGCTGCATCAATGCAAAGTACTGCTAATGTCGGCGCAAGCACCATGTCAAACGTTTTAGACATAAACTATTATGCGTCAATTCTTTTCTGGGCATCTGTGGTGGAGTCTTTTTTTGGCGGTCTCATCGCCGGCAAAATTGGAGACAGAAGTTATTCGGCTGGGTTGCAGCACTCAATTATTCTTCTGACCGTGACGCTTATTTTCTTTAATCTTACAGGAGTTTAAGAGGGGGAGAGCTATGAATAAAAACGCTGAAGAAAAACAAAAGGAACAGGCAATTGAAGCAGATGTAGAGGCTAAGGCGCAGGAACTTGAGTTTCTGCGGGGAATTGTACGGAAGGGTATCTTGGAGCTTCAGCCCTCTTTTGATAAGTCTGGGATTAGCTATCACGATGCTGCGCCTCTCTTGAAAGACAAGGACGCTCCCGCTGTGAAGAGTCTACTTGAGGGGTTGGCGCAAAAAGGTACGCTGAAAAGTAAAGTTGTTGACCGCGTTTTGATTTGCCCACATTGTGGCTCGCCAGAGGTCCACTCAAAGTTCACGTGTCCACGGTGCAATTCTGAGAGTGTGGCGCTTACTCAGCTTATTGAACACAAAAAATGTGGGTACACCGGGACTCTGAGTGATTTTTCAAAGCCGAACGGTTTAGTTTGCCCACGTTGCGGGGTCATTCTTACGTCTGACCCAATGGACTATCGGATTATTGGGAATTTTTACCAATGTGAAAACTGTGGAAACCGCTTTGACAAGCCCGAGGTGAAGCATGTTTGCCAGAACTGTGGGAAACCTTCCACCTTCCAAGATGTAAAGTATGAAAAGGTTTTCTCTTACCGCGTCAGCGATGAAGTTGTTCGGGAAATAGGTAGTACGCTTCCAATTTTAGAAAACATCCGAGTGTTTTTGTCAGATAAAGGGTTTACAGTTAAGTTGCACAGTGAAGTTGCAGGTACTTCGGGTGTTAAGTCCTCTTTTGCGGTCATAGCTGAAAAAGGTGATACACGCATAGTTGTTGACACTTCTTTGGAAGGTAACAAAAACGATATAGTTGCTTTACTAGCTAAGAAGGTGGATGTGAATCCTACTAGGGCGTTGATTTTGGACTTGTCGGGCGGTGCTGAGTTGGCTACGCTGGGCAAAATTTACGGAATTGACGTTGTCACTGCTAAGGCGGATCAAAAAGTTCCAAAAGAATTTGAGGAGTTACTGGCAACATATGTTTAGGCAAAAGGTGCCGTGTCACGAGGCAGGCATGAATATTAGACGATGTACATTCGAAGCCCAAATCGCAAACGGCAATAATCGTTATCTGCGATTCATAAGAATTAATATAATAATGCTGATGATATAACATGGAGCAACTTACTATTCCTGAATCAAGAGAAGCACAACTGCTGGAGACGAGGCAGTTCCTGTTATCCACAGATACACCTACAACAGAGATGCCCGTATTCAGCGGATTAACCCCGAAGGCGATACTAAGAGGTAAAAAGGAGACAAAATATGCCTGAAAAGAAGGATGCCTTGTTGCATAAAGTGGCCCAACGCGTTTTTGAAGCGGCAACCTCGGATTCTCTAGGCGCAACTTTTCACGTAATCATCTCTTTTCACCTGAAAAAGAAATTCGGCAAGGATCCCTACGAAGTGTTTGTTGATAACCCCGCACTTTTCTATAATGGATTAAAAGACGTAATAGGTGAAGGCGCTGAAGCTCTTGTAACACTAGTCGCCACCTCCATAAAAGTGAAATACGCTGTAGATTTCGCAACTGAGGACATCACACGCTTGTTTACCAGCAATGACCCCGATTCTTCTGAAAAACTGTGTGAACTGCTTCACATTATAATTGCTCAGGAAGAAAACAAACTAAAAAATGGTCATCCACAAACCAGGTGAATTGAGCAATGAAAAAAGAAAACCTGACGAGCATCGCAGAGCAACTGTATTGCTCAAGCATCTTAGAAGAACAAACCTCAAAAGCATACAAAAGTTACTCTGAAAGAGCAGAAAATCCAATCTTTAAGCCCATGCTTCTTTTTATAGCTCAAGACAGCATTAAACATGCCAAAATTCTAAAGTCCTTAAGTAAATGCATCTCAAAGTCAACAATTACCGCAAAAGACTGCCCGCGAATTCTGGGGAAATCATGGAAAGAAGCGACAGCTTTTGCTAAAAAAGAGTCAAAGAAAACAGATAAACTAAGCAACAAGGAATTATGCTTCTATATTGATGATATTATTTCCCTTGAAAACGCCATGAGTGAAGAGTACTTAGCGGTTTTGCATCTGAAAATTGTTCAACTTCAAACAAGCGAAATGCAAATAGACGGCTTTGATTTCCGGAAAATCTTGGGTTACATAGTTGAGGACGAGGCACGGCACAAAGCAATCCTTGACCAAATCAGGCAGCTATCAAAACAATCAGACGCAAAAGGTGCCGAAGGCTTTAATTGCTGAAAGAAGGACATACGCTCACGGGTCTTTTCATTACTGAGCTTTGGTGCAGTTGAAAACTTGGCTTTCCTCGTTCCACTGGTAAGTTAATTGGGTTGGGAACAGGTCGTTTGGTTTCAGGAACTGGATGAGACTCGCTTTTTCTAGGCTCAACTTTATTGAGACTTCCGCGGTTTCATTGACAAGGAAGTAGATTGTTTTCTGGTTTGAGTCGTCTGGATGCAGAACAAATTTGACTTTCACCGTTGAATCATCCACCTTAGTGTATGGCAACTCCGTTTGCGTGGAGAAAACCGCGTTGGTGAAGGTTATGGTGAGGTAGAAATCTCCATCCATGCCGCCGCCGTTCTCGCAGTAAAATGTGATTTGGTTTACGCCCTTCGTTAGTGTGTAGGGTTTTTCAAGCCAGAAATCGATTGAGGCTTGGGTGCTCTGTATCGTTGCCATGGCAAGAATGACAGCGACAACCACACTTGTCAACGTTATTAGAGTGCTTTTTTTCGAGCCCATCTGTACACCTAAACCCGACTCATATTTTAAACGAGTCTTTCTGCTATGCCTTGTCGGGTTCTTTAAGTTTGCGCCATAGACCCAAAAAACGGCTTAAGCCAACAAAGAGGGCGAATATGATGAATGCACCAAAAATGTTTTGTGAAAAACTGGGCGCATGGTCTTTGGGTTTACTGAAACTTTGACGATTAGGAGAGGATCGGAGAGAAAAATGAAAACCCAGTGACTTTCAAATTTTTGTCTCGCCACAGTCTTCTCAGCCTCTGTAGGACCATGCTCACTTTGAACAGGTTGGAAAGAGTGGAAACATGCTTTTTTCAGTTTTATTTTATTTAACCGCCTCCCTTTCTGTCTTAATTTCCAATTAGGCGACAGTTTATTAATCGATTTTCCAGAATCAGCGCCAAAAGTTCCCCGAATTATACCAGAATTCCTCCATAGTTGATTATTAGAAAAATTGCTATAGCAACAATTGTCCTTTATTGTGTTGGCGGGCGTTGTGTTTCTCGCCGTCATATTTGGATTTTGTTAGTTGTTGTGTCTAGTATAGAGGAGGGTGTGTTAGAGTTTTCTAGGGTTCAAGTAGTAGTCTACGCGGTGGTTGACTCTATTTATAGAGGGGGGTAGGTCTCTGCAGAGAGGGAGGTTAGACGTCAGCAGAAAAACCGAGGGGGAAGGGGCAGGTCAAAACAATAGGGAGCCTATCAGAAGTCAAGACCCTGCAGAAAACTGGGTATGCAGAGTACCAGTCAATCCTCAAAAACCTGCTGAAGAGCACCCAGCTCACGCAACATAAAACTCGCAGACATTGCCTTTTTCGCGGGTAATTTGGGTTGTGTCCCGTGGAACCTAACACTTAACTTCATTGTGGGGCGAGTCGCCCCTCTAAGGTAAGCTCTCTCTGGCACGGGCTTCTCAACCATGTTGCACGATTGGGTAGAAACCAAAGTTCACAGGTGCAAGTTTTGTGTGGCTTGCTCCTCTGTTAGTTCCGTCTTACGTGCTTGCTCTTTCTGGCGAGATAATAAAATTAGGTGAGGGGAGTAATTTATTTACTTCCTTTTCTTGAAGATTTTTACTCCATCCATATTTGTAACGTATTCTAAGCCTGACTCTATTAGTGACATTGTGGTAGGAAACCTGAGCAGTTAAGCGTTTGCTTAGCCAAAACATCTACTGTTGTACTATGCTTGAAAATTTGGTGCTATGCGTCAAAACAAACAGGTCTGATTAAAAAATTATGCTGATGGGGCCGGGGCTGGGATTTGAACCCAGGCAAAAGGCTCCACAGGCCTCTAGGCTACCAAGCTACCTCACCTCGGCCACATTTTGGAAGTCTCCGCCTAGTGGAGATGTTCAGTTTCGCTATCATTTTCTTTTCCTCAGGAATATTAACGTATCTTTTTTGCAGACGTATTCGAACCCAGCTTCTAGTAGTTCTTTGATTTCTTCAGGTTTTTCGACGATTCTCACCGTGAATTGGTCGTTAGCTCCAGCTTCAAACAGTGTGTGCTCGATGTTGACGTATATCTCCGTTGACTTCAGCGATTTATGGCCAAGGAAATGCTGAACATAGTAAGGGTCTTTTGTTTGATGATAAAGCGTTGTAGCCTTCCAATGTCTAAGCGTATGGAAATGGATTCTTAGCAGCCGAGTGTTTTGAAGCGTTTGAGCAAGGCGTCTGCGATTTTTTTGGAAAGTAGTCTTCATCGATTTTAATGAGCCTGTAAAGACCTGTTCGTTCTTTCGTGGCAGCGCATACAGCATCTCAATCAGCGTTGACGTCACTTTCCACATTCTCGGGTTTGAGCCTTTTTCAGGCGCATTAAGAGTGATGACGTTTCTCTCGTAGTCGATGTCTATCCAGTTTAGCCTTTTCGCTTCACCTGAACGCATTGCGGTTTCCTTGAGCGTTTGAAGAAAGGCAGCGTTTTTCTTTCCCGATCCAGCGATGAGCGCATCGATTTCCTGCTCAGTCGGTATGAACGGAAATTTCTGAGTCACCGGGCATTTAGGTTTCGTCCAAGACTTTCCGTCGAATTTCAGCAGCAGAGTGTATGCGTTAATCACGTTGCGCTTTCTGTTCTGACCCCATTTCTGTTCCTTTGCAAGCACTTCTTTGACGCTTTCAGGATCAGCCAGATCAGCCCCTCGAAGCATCAGTTGGCGTAAACAGCTGCTGCCTCCGCGAATTGTTTCTTTGTTATAGCCTTCTTGCTGCATTTTCCAAGCGAACTGAACGAGTTTTCCGTTGATGTCTATCCTTCTTTCCGGAACTTGCTTTATAATTTGCTCCGGTTCCAAATTTTTCGTCTCCGTGACGCATATTTGGCGAGTAAATAGTTTGTCTGCGTTGCTTTTTATGTGTTTGTTCTCTTCTTTTTTTGGTTGAAGCTTCGCCATCATACTTCGGAAAGCAGCAAGCTGTTCAGGGTCAGAGAACCGAAAACCGCAATTCTTGCAAAGCCACCTCTGAATAACCTCACTGTAAATAGCACGTTGCCCATCACGCCATAACTTTTCTGAGCCACACTTGGGGCAGTGCGGGATTTGGGAGCTGGCGCCGGCGGAGCCTTCGGCAGGCTCCAACTTACCGAATTTGGTACCGCCTTTTGTGCCAAATATCCAATCTGGAGGCGTTATGTTGGGTGTAAGCTCAGCCATTCTTTCCCGCTTTCCAATTTCATGTCTTCTGTCTTGGCTGTATGGGTGATTTTTCTTCAAACGCACCTGAATTCAGAGCCATAATCGCTTATGGTGATGCGCAACGGTTTGGAGATGAGTTTTGTGTTCTCTAGACGTTGTGTTGTGCGTGTTGGGGTTGTGGTTTGTTGGGGTTGCTTGTGGTTTTTCCCACACAACATTACAGTTTACAGGTTATGTAATGTGTACTGTTGTGGTAAATTATTTATAAAACTTTCCATATTACATAAACCGTAAAGTGCTGATGGGGAACAACATGAACCAAATCAAACAACTAGAAAACACTGGCGTACTTCAAACCTTACTGTTTCTTGGTGAAAAGGGCAAAACCAAAATCACCGACATACCCTTAGGCGGAAGCAAAACAACCCTATACCGAGCCCTGAACATCCTCACCAAACTAGAACTTATCGATGAAGAACGCCGAAAACCATTCACCCGCTACATTCAACTAACAGACGATGGAGAAACTATCGCAAAAAAACTCTCAGAAATAAACACAACCCTAGAAGCTAAAAGAGATCACCGATAACACCAAACTCGGACTTAATCTGTTCAAACTTTTTAGCCTTCACCATAACCTGTAAGCTCTCAACCTTATCCTTAGCTACTGTGATGCTCTCTGCACTACCTAATATGGCGAGAACAAAATCAAGGCAGTCATCCCACCCTTGCTCATAGCTTTTCACTTGAACGCCCCCAACTTCTCTAAAAGATCACCACAAATATAAAACCACAGGATAACGCATAACACAACCATCAACTGTACAACACAACAACCTGAACTTTCTAAACTGCTTGAGAATAGAAAAGAACCAAAATAACAGCCCCGCCACCGACACATAAACGACCCTCCATGAAACGCTATGCATTATCCGGAGAAAAACCAATAGTAGCACATAAACTCACAAACGGCATATGCTGGCTAACCACTCAACGCCTAATAATCGAAGAAGAAAAACACAACCCCCACCTCAACATCATGGAAAAACAAGCCCCAAAAACCTACCCGCTGCAGGACCTCAAAAAGACAGAAATAAAAGGCGAAACCCTGACGGCGCACTTCAAGGAGAGCGGGAAAGCTCAGATTCGCCTGCAGCTCCCTACACCTGAAGGACTCCAAAAACTGAAGACCCAAATCGAGCAGGCCAGCGAAATACTACGAATAACCAATACCCTCAAACGCTAAAACCCCCCCCGAATTTAACTGAGGCTTAATGTTTTTGACAAATTATAAATTAATACAACACTCTGAATAATAACTTGGGAAATTAATGAAAAAACAAACGCTGCGAGAAATGTCTCATACGGTGTTCGACAAGAGGTTGTATGGTTCGTCTTTCTTTTTGCTTCAATACGTCACTGGGTTTTAATAGATTTCAATTCTACCTTAGCTCGATTTCAACGTCACTAAACACAGCCAACAAACCTGCCACTCCAATATTTCAATTCTACCTTAGCTCGATTTCAACACTGTTTTAGACGTTTCTTCAACACTTACATGAAACATTTCAATTCTACCTTAGCTCGATTTCAACGCAAACTTCTCTTTGCTTACATATTGCAGTTTTACGATTTCAATTCTACCTTAGCTCGATTTCAACCTCTACCCCTTTCGCCAGTACCCGACATCATAAATTTCAATTCTACCTTAGCTCGATTTCAACTTTTTAATGTGTCTTCGCCTAATTCAGTAAAGCCCGATTTCAATTCTACCTTAGCTCGATTTCAACCACCTCCATAAGCGGGTCACTTTGTAACTGGAACACATTTCAATTCTACCTTAGCTCGATTTCAACGCAACTATACTTTGGAGTTATTGGTTCCAGTGCTGAATTTCAATTCTACCTTAGCTCGATTTCAACAAACTTTGTAACGGTCAAACACAGATAATCTTAAAAATTTCAATTCTACCTTAGCTCGATTTCAACTTTTCATTTCGTTTTCACCTCTTCTATGTCGTCAATATTTCAATTCTACCTTAGCTCGATTTCAACGTAAAACTAATCATTGACCCACGCGGGCACTTCACAATTTCAATTCTACCTTAGCTCGATTTCAACTTGTTTCGATAATCAAACGTCTGCAACACAGTACGAATTTCAATTCTACCTTAGCTCGATTTCAACCCATTTCTTCTTGATGATTATAAGGTTCCCATATGCATTTCAATTCTACCTTAGCT
>CALMWK010000100.1 GCA_937873375.1 Candidatus Bathyarchaeota archaeon | reverse complement strand
CGAAAACGCATCAGCAAAATTCTCACCTAAACAGGCAACTTCGCCAGTACTGAGCATCTCCACGCCCAAAACGGGGTCGGCACCGCTTAAACGCATGAAACTGAACTGCGGGACCTTCACGCCCACATGCCGTGGAGTTGGTAAGTCGCAGGTTTTGAGGGCTTGGCTGAATTTCTTGTCCAGCATCGCCAAAGTGGCAAGTTCTATTAGGTTTACGCCTCGGGTTTTGCTGACAAATGGCATTGATCTGGAAGCGCGCAGGTTACACTCGATGACGTCAACTTCGCCGTCCTTAACGAGGTACTGTATGTTGTAGGGTCCTTTGATTTTGAGGGCTTTGACTATTTTCTGGGTTGCATCCTCAATCTTCTTCAAGACATCAGCAGAAAGGGTCTGCGGAGGAATTGTCATGGTTGCGTCGCCGCTGTGAACCCCCGCGTTCTCAACATGCTCCATTATGGCGCCGATTAGGCAGGTTTCGCCGTCGGAAACACCGTCCACCTCAACTTCTTTTGCGCCTTCTACGAACTTGGAGATAACCACGGGGTGGTCGCGGGAAACTTTAGCTGCCAACTTTAGGAAGTTATCTAATGAAGCTTCGTCGTATGCGACGCGCATGGCTGAGCCTGAAAGCACGTAACTGGGACGCACAATAACTGGATACCCGATTTTCTCTGCGAACAGTTTGGTGCCTTCGATTGAGGCGAGTTTGCTCCAGCTTGGCTGAGGAATACCCAACTGGTCTAGGAGTGCGCTGAATTTGGAGCGGTCCTCTGCTAAGTCGATGTCTTCCGCGGTTGTTCCCAGCAGCTTTACTCCTGCATGTGCCAACTTCATGGCGAGGTTGTTCGGAATCTGTCCGCCTACGCTGGAGATAATCCCTGAGGGATTTTCTTTTTCGTAGATGTCCAGAATCCGTTCAGGAGTTAACTCTTCGAAGTAAAGCTTGTCGGAAACATCATAATCCGTGGAGACGGTTTCAGGGTTATAGTTTACCATGATGGCTTCTTGGACGCCGTACTTTTTCAGAGCCCAGATGGTGTTTACTCCGCACCAGTCGAACTCTACGCTTGAGCCTATACGGAAGACGCCTGCGCCCAACACTATGACTTTGCTTTTTTCCTTGCTTAGTTCTATGTCGTCTTCGTCTCCGCCATAAGTCAAGTACAAGTAATTGGTTTTTGCGGGCCACTCAGCCGCCAACGTGTCTATCTGTTTAATGACGGGGATGATGCCGGCGGTTTTTCGGAACTGGCGCACTTCAGGTTCACTGGTGTCGGTGCAGAAGGCAATTTGTTCATCGGAGAAGCCTAAACGTTTTGCTTCCCGCACGGTTTCTTTTGCTGTGCTGTCTTTGAGGTGTAACTCACCAAGTTTAGTTTCCATGTCGATGATGTTTTGGATTTTATGCAGAAAGAACGGGTCTACACCGCTTAGGCTGTAAATTTCTTCGATGGATATGCCCATCTTTAAGGCTTTAACCAGTTTAAACAACCGCTCATCAGTAGGATTAGCTAAAACATCCTTAATTTTCTCAATTGACTCAGGTTCCAAATCTTCAGGGTTGCAAACCAAACCCAGTTTGCCAATGTCGAGCATACGCACGGCTTTCTGTAGGGCTTCTTCTAAGCATCTGCCTATAGCCATGACTTCGCCGACGGAGCGCATCTGGGGACCCACGTGGCGGTCTGCGTTTTTGAATTTCTGCAGGTCCCACCGTGGAATTTTAACGGTGATGTAGTCTAGGGCTGGTTCGAAGCAGGCGGTGGTGACTTGGGTTACTTTGTTTATCAGCTCTGGAAGGGTATAGCCTATTGTAAGCTTGGTAGCTATGTATGCTAAAGGATAACCAGTTACTTTGCTGGCAAGTGCAGAACTTCGAGATAGACGGGAATTGACTTCTATAACGCGAAATTCTTCAGAATTTTGATTTGCAGCCCATTGGATGTTGCATTCACCAATTATGCCTAAACTGCGTATAGCTTTTAGAGCGGCAGACCGCATGAAGTGATATTCGCGGTTTGTCAGAGTCTGGGACGGCGCCACCACGATGGAGTCTCCAGTGTGGACACCCATGGGGTCGATGTTTTCCATGTTGCATATGATTAAGCAGTTGTCGTTGTAATCGCGCATGACTTCATATTCGAGTTCTTTCCAGTGACCCACATATTCTTCTACGAGCACTTGGGTTATGCGGCTTTGCGCCAAACCACGGGTTACTATGTCTTTTAACTCAGAATCATTATGGGCGACACCTGCACCTTTACCGCCTAAAGTGTACGCAACGCGAACTATGACGGGGTAACCAATTTCATTAGCCGCTTGGAGAGCGTCTTTAACGGTGTGGGCAGATTTGCTTCGCAACGGCGGCACGTTAGCTTTAATCATGGCTTGACGGAAACGTTCTCTGTCGCCAGTGTCCTCTATCGCCTCAAGTTGGGTCCCTAATATTTTGACGTTGTATTTTTCTAAAATGCCACTCTTCGCCAGTTCGATACCGCAGTTCAAAGCGGTTTGCCCACCGAACCCAAGGAGGATACCGTCGGGTTTTTCTTTCTGGATGACTTTTTCCACGTATTCTGGGGTTACGGGGAGAAGGTACACTTTTCCTGATAAACGCGGGTCAGTTTGGATGGTAGCTATGTTTGGATTTACCAAAACTGTTTCGATGCCTTCTTCCATTAGGGCTTTGAGGCATTGGCTTCCTGAATAGTCAAATTCTGCAGCTTCGCCGATTTTAATGGCGCCGCTTCCGAGAACCAGAACTTTCTTAATCCAGTCGAACTTGGGCATTTTAGGCAGTCTCCATATTCTTCAGGAACATGTCGAAGAGGAATTCGGTGTCGTAGGGTCCTGGAGACGCTTCAGGATGCCACTGCACAGCAAAAACAGGTTTGCTTTTATGCTTGACGCCTTCAACGGTTTTGTCGTTAGCGTTCACAAACCACGGTTCAAGCGGGATCTTGCTGAAGCATTCGTTGGTTATAGCGTATCCGTGGTTCTGAGTGGTGATGTAACAACGGTTATTTTTCAGGTCCAAAGCAGGTTGGTTTTGGCTACGATGACCATACTTCAGCTTATACGTGTCGCCGCCTTGAGATAGGGCCAATATTTGGGCGCCAAGGCAAATACCCATTAACGGAAGTTTTCCCACAAGTTCACGAGCGCTTTCGATGGCTTTTGTGCATTTCTTCGGGTCGCCTGGCCCGTTGCTCAGGAAGATACCGTCGGGTTTGTATTCTAGGATTTCTTTGGCGGAGAAATCGTAGGGCACACGTATCACGTTTATGCCGCGTTTTAGGAGGTTTCGTATTATGTTGTACTTTACGCCGCAGTCGATGAGGACCACGTTGCGTTTGGCGTTGTCAACCTTATAGTGAACAGGCGCCTTCACGGAGACTTCCTTAACTAAGTCGGTTTGGTTTGGGTCAGGGATGTTCTTGGCTTCTTCTAGGAGGCTGTCGAGGTTGAGTTCTTCGCCTTCTTCACAAACTTTGATTATGCCCAGCATGACTCCGTGGGTTCGGAGTTTCTTGGTGAGGCGTCTTGTATCGACGCCGCTGATGCCTGGGATGCCCTCGTCTTGCAGCCACTTGTCCAGTGTCCGCGTTGAAGCCCAGTGGAAGGGGTCTGTGCATAATTCGTGGATGATGAGTCCTGAGGTTTGGATGCGGTCAGACTCAAAATAAAGTGGAATACCCAAGTCCAAGGTGTTTGGGGGTACGCCGTAGTTGCCCACAAGTGGGTATGTTAAAGCGAGAATCTGTCCCTTGTATGATGGGTCGGTGAGTGCTTCGGGGTACCCGACCATAGAGGTTGAAAAGACTACTTCACCGGTCTTTTTTGTGGCGGCGCCAAACCCCTTCCCGAGGAAGAAGGTGCCATCTTCTAAAACCAGAGCCGCTTTCTTGCTTTTGCAGGAGTTAAGTTGTTGGACCAAAGCCCTATTCTACCTATCAAGTTAAATTTTTAAATGTTGTGTTTTTGCTTTTTTTCGCGGGAAGATATGATTGAACTGTGGATTCCAGCTTGTTTTCAGCCTCTTCAAGCTTTTTGTCCATCTTGGATATATTGGATTTGGTGGCGAATAGTTGTTTCTCCCGTGCCGCCAAAGCCCGCTTAACCTCAACTGGTGCTGGTCCACCTTTAACGTTGTGGGTTTCAACCAGTTTGAGCGGGTCTACGAGTCCCGTGATGTCTTCTGCTTTGACTGAGAGTTTGATGCCTGCCGCGTCGCTAGCTACTTTCTGCAGCAACTTTGGGGTAGCGTCTGCGAAGGTTAGTTTTGCTTCCAGTAGGGATTTGACGAGGGCGCCGACTATTTTGTGGGCGGTTCGGAAAGGCACGTTGTATTTGCGCACAAGCAGGTTTGCCAGTTCAGTGGCAGCCACAAAACTCGCGGACGCCTTAGCTGAAACGTCGGTTGTGACTTTGAGTTTGGGAAGAAGCTTATGCACCATATCCAGAGAAGCACGGACGATTTCTATGGAGTCCCAGAGTTTCGGCGTAATTTCTTGGAAGTCAAGGTTGTAAGTTGACGGCAAACTCTTCACCGCAACCGTAACAGCCACAAGATTGCCCAAAACATGACTGGCTCGGGCGCGGATAACTTCTAGGACTTCAGGATTCTTCTTTTGAGGCATGATGCTGCTGGTGCTGGTAAATTCGTCAGGAAGCTCCACTACGCCGAAGTCGGGAGAACTCCAAATTATCAGGTCTTCAGCGAACCGACTCAAATTTACGGCGATAAGCGAGAGGGCAGCAACGGTTTCGGTGATGAAGTCTCGGCTACCCACGGCATCTATGGAGTTTTCTAAGAGCCCGCTGAAACCTAAGAGCTCTGCTGTGCGGTCGCGGTTTATTGGAAAACTGGTGGTTGCTAAGGCGCCTGCGCCCAGCGGGGAAAGGTTGACTCTTGTGTAGGTGTTTTGGAGTCTTTGCAGGTCCCGTTCTAACATGTCAAAGTATGAGAGAAGATAATGGGCAAACGTTACTGGTTGGGCTGGTTGCAGGTGTGTGTATTCTAAAATTACGGTGTTGATGTGTTCTTCTGCGACTTCGGCTAAGTGGTCTTGTACGTGAGCCACCGAACGCATGAGGGTAAGTAGTTCGTTGCGCAGTGCCATACGGATGGCTGTGGTTACTTGGTCGTTTCGGCTTTTTGCTATGTGGAGGTTTCCGCCTACTTCAGGTCCTGTTTCTTTGAGGACTACTTCTTCTACGGCCATGTGAACGTCTTCGCTTGCGCTGTCAAGTTTCATGTCGGAATTTTTGGCTAAAGCAGCCAGAAGTTTGGCGCCGTCGGCTTTGGCGATGATTTTCTGTTCGGTCAGCATGACAACATGTGCTTTGTTTATGGCTAAAACTGCGTCAAGTAAGCGAGCGTCGTCTTTTATCGATGAAGTGAACCGGGCAACGTCTTCGCGCATATTCCCTAGGCGTCCGCCATGCAGTATCTTTGACATCTCACATACACCTCCATACCTGTTTACACGTGTTAATTGGTTAGGTTGATTTGGCTCCTTTCTGCTTTTTGGTGCTGCGTTTGAGGGCGTTGTGCATTCTTGTCTGCAGACCCCACAGCTCAATAAAGCCCTTTGAGTACGACTGGTTAAACGAGGTCTTGATGTTGTAGTTCGCCAAGTTCTTGTCGTACAGCGACATCGGCGAATTGCGCCCGACAACGCGGAGTCCACCTTTGTAGAGTTTGAGGCGAACTTCGCCAGTTACGTTTTCTTGTGACTTGTTTATGAAAGCGTCAAGGTCGTCCTTTAGTGGGTCAACCCACAGACCAGCGTACGCCAAGAAAACCCATTCCGCGTCTATGTACTGTTTGAAGAGAACTTCGTGGCGGGTCATAACCATCTTCTCTAAGTCTTTGTGGGCTTCCAAGATGACGGTGGCGGCTGGGCACTCGTAGACTTCGCGGGATTTTATGCCGACTAGTCGGTCTTCGATGTGGTCTATGCGTCCGACGCCGTGTTTCCCCGCAATTTTGTTCATGGTTTCGATTAGTTCAAGAGGTTTCAGTTTTTCCTTGTTAACTGAAACTGGTATGCCTGCCTCAAACTGGATTGTGACGTATTCAGGCGTGTTTGGAGCCTTCTCAGGCGCAACAGTCCACTCGTAAGCTTCTTCTGGCGGCTCATTATTTGCATCTTCCAAGAGTCCGCATTCTATGGCTCTGCCCCACACGCTGGCGTCTATGCTGAACTTCTTTGCAGCTGTGGAAACTGGGATGCCTTTAGCTTTTGCGTAGGCGATTTCTTCGTCGCGGGTCATACCCCAATCTCGGACGGGGGCAATTATTTTTTTATCGGGTGCTAACGAGCCAAGGGTTATGTCGAAGCGGACTTGGTCGTTGCCTCTGCCTGTGCAGCCATGAGCTAAGCCTGTGGCGCCCTCTTTTTCTGCGATTTCAACCATTTTTTTGGCGATTAGGGGTCGAGAGAGGCTGGTGCTTATCGGGTATTTACCTTCGTATAGGGCGTTGGCTTTTACGGCTGGAAAAATGTAGTCGGTCACAAATTCGTCTTTGGCGTCAATTGAGAAGTGTTTTAGGACGCCAAGTTTCTTGGCTTTTGCTTCTGCGCCTTTGATGTCTTCTTGTTGACCAACATCAACGGTTACAGTTATGACTTCTGCAGAGTATTTTTCTTGCAGGTACTTGATTAGTACGGATGTGTCGAGCCCGCCGCTGTAGGCGAGGACAAATTTTTCGGTTATGTTTTGCTCCCCCGTTTTTGAAATGCGAATTATTCCCCTTACCTTCCACGCAGTGTTTTTAAACTTTACGACTTTTTTGTAACATAACAAGCTTTAAATGTCCCAAATGATACACCTGAGTTTTATGACAACCACCGCCCAAAACGTCCGCAATTACCTGCGAAACAAGCCCTACCTGCTGGAAGCCCTAGAAAAAGGCATAGTAAACCTCAGCGAGTTATCCAGACAAATCCAGAAGGAACTCAAAACCAGCAACATAACCGCCACCAAAGCTGCCCTGCGCAGATTCGCCGAGGAACTGCAAAAGCACAAACAGAAAAGAGAAGAAAAAGTCCTCCAAGTCCTCAAACGCAGCGGCATCGCAGTTTACGACCGAAAATCCGTCATCATAACCGCCAAGGAACTAGCCACTAAAAGCGGCATGAAAGTGGACTTGCCAGGCAAATTTGTGTACCTTCTCGACCGAGCTGACTTGCCTGAACGTATAAGCACGCTTGTTAAACATGACAACTGCACCATGATAGTCGTAAACTCACCTGAAGAGCTTGAAGCAACCCCTGGAGTTGTAGCGTTCCTGACCACGCTGTTGGCGGAGCAAAATGTGAACATTGTCGAGTTCATTTCATGCTGGACGGAAACTATCATCGTAGTAGACAAAAAGGACAGCCTCAAAGCTTACGAAGCACTAACCAACCTAGTAGGTTAACATGTAATGCCCATTAACCAAAATAGTATTAATAATTGCAGCAGAATACATCTGCAAGCTTGAGGTGAAACCATGCCGCCTACTGAAGTTACCGTTAAAGCGCCTGCGACCAGCGCAAATTTGGGTCCAGGTTTCGACGTTTTCGGCTTAGCCCTAGAACACCCAAGCGACCAAGTCACAATCACACTCACCTCGTCTTTAGGCATCAAAATTCAAGTGTTCGGGGTGGCAGCGCAAACAATCTCAAAGATTCCTGAAAGGAACACCGCAGGCGTAGTTGCAGACCACATGATAAGAGAGTTCTCGCTAAACACGGGGCTTAACATAAAAATCGAGAAAGGCATCTGGCCAAGCAGAGGCTTAGGCAGCAGCGCAGCTTCAGCGGCAGCCGCAGCTTTTGGGCTAAATCACCTTTTCAACCTTAAACTTTCCAAGGACCAGCTTGTGAGGCTTGCAGCTAAAGGCGAAGTTGCCAGCGCAGGCTCAGCGCACGCAGACAACGTTTCAGCCGCCATCTACGGAGACTTCATCATCGTAAAATCGTATAATCCTGTGGAAATAGCATGTGTAAAAGCGCCTTCGGACATGGAGGTTTGTGTTGCGTTTCCACAAATGGTCACGCCGAAAGGCAAAACAGTAAAGGCGCGTTTAGTTGTGCCAAAGATGGTTCAGCTGGAAAAAGTCATCTACAATGTAGGAAAGGCAGCAGCCATGGTAAGTGGCTTCCACACAGGCGATGTGGACCTCATAGGGAAATCTATGTCTGACGCCATCGCGGAACCCGCCAGAGCCTTCCTGATTCCAAATTACATGCAGGTTAAAGAAAAAGCTGTGAACGCGGGCGCGTGTGGATTCACCATCAGCGGCGCTGGACCTGCAGTAATGGCTGTAGTCAACAAGAAAAAGGCAAATGCAGCTAAAGTTGCACAAGCCATGAAAGAAGGATTTGAAGCCGTCGGGTTAGAGGCAACAGCTTTCGCCACCAAACCTGGCAGCGGCGTATGTTTAATGGAGAAGTGAAAATAAGTGACCCATCAAGAATGCATCAACTGTGGAACCAAATACAGTGTAAACGAGATTGTGTATTTCTGCAAGAAATGTGGAGACCTCCTCGAGGTCAAATACGACTTCAAAAAATTAGCTGAGAAGCTTGAGAAGAGCAACTGGCGAGATGTGTCGCTCTCGGTTTGGCGGTACAAAGATTTCATGCCCATCGACGACGTCAGCAAGATAATTTCGCTCAACGAAGGCGGAACTGGGCTGCACTCGTGCCACAAACTGGGAAAACACATAGGGCTTTTGCAGCTGTGGGTGAAGAATGAAGGCGAAAACCCCACTGGCTCCTTTAAGGACAGGGGCATGACGGTGGGCGTCTCCAAAGCCAACGAGTTGGGCGCCAAAAACGTAATTTGCGCCTCTACAGGCAACACTTCTGCTTCTTTGGCGGCTTATGCTGCGAAAGCGGGAATGCGTTGCACAGTGCTAATTCCGTCAGGTAAAATTGCCTACGGTAAACTGTCGCAAGCCATCATTTACGGTGCCAAAGTCCTGCAAGTTCGCGGCAACTTTGACCAATCTTTGGATATGGTGTTGAAAATTTCTGAGAAGCACCCAAGTATCTACCTGCTTAACTCGATTAACCCGTACAGGGTAGAAGGACAGAAGTCGTTGGGCTTTGAAATATGCGACCAACTTGACCAAGAACCGCCAGACAGAATAGTTGTGCCTGTGGGCAACGCGGGAAACATCAGCGCCATCTGGAAGGGTCTAACCGAATACCACAAACTGGGTTTCATCAAAAAACTTCCGAAGATGACTGGCATCCAAGCAGCGGGCTCAGCGCCCATAGTGCAAGCCATAAAGAGTAACAGCGACAAAATTGTGCCTGTTGAGAACCCTGAAACCGTAGCCACCGCCATCAGAATTGGCGCGCCTGTCAGCTGGAAGAAGGCAGTCAACGCCATCCGCAACTCAGGAGGCACAGCCGAAACTGTCACTGACGATGAGATTCTTGAAGCCCAGAAGCTGCTGGCGCGTGTGGAAGGCATTTTCGTGGAGCCTGCCAGTGCTTCGTCCATCGCAGGTTTGATTAAGCTGGTTAAGAACGGTGTAATCGATAAGGGTGAACGCGTGGTTTGTGTTACAACAGGGCACGGGCTTAAGGACCCTGATACGGCAGTGAAGATGAGTGAGAAACCAGTGGAAGTTGACGCTGAAATGTCAGCAATTGAAGATGCACTTGGCTTGAAGGGTCAAGTGACAATT